>JANXMN010000503.1 GCA_025354605.1 Hymenobacter sp.
TGCATCAGGTTCTGCATGGTCACGTAGCGCGTGAGGTCCGAGAACAGCGAGATGCAGTAGTCGGCGCAGGCTTCGGCCGGGGCGTTGCCCAACGGCGACATCATGTCGGCGAAGTTGTAGAAGGCATCGAAACCCGTGATGCCGGTGCCGGCCGTGGTTTTGGTGGGCGACTGCGATACCGTGTTCACGCGCACCTTTTTCAGCTTGCCGAAGCGCTGGCCGTAGCTCCGGGCAATGCTTTCGAGCATGGCCTTGGCCTGGGTCATGTCGGTGTAGTCGAGGAAGGCGCGCTGGGCGGCGATGTAGCTCAGGGCCACGATGCTGCCCCACTCGTTCATGGCGTCCTGCTTCTCGGCTACGGCCAGCATCTTGTGCAGGCTCAGGGCCGAAATATCAATCGTCTGCTGAAACCACTGGTAGTTCAGCTCGCCGTAGTGCTTGCCCTTGCGAATGTTGGGGCTCATGCCGATGGAGTGCAGCACGAAGTCAATCTTGCCGCCGAGTTGCTCCTGTGCGCCGCTGAAGAGCTTCTCCAGGTCTTCGGTCGACGTGGCATCGGCCGGGATGATGGGCGCGTTGCACTCCTCGCTCAGCCTGTTGATTTCGCCCATGCGCATGGCCAGCGGGGCATTGGTCAGCACGAAGCGAGCACCTTCCGCGTGGGCCCGCTGGGCTACTTTCCAGGCAATGGATTTCTCGTTGAGCGCGCCGGAGATGATGCCGACTTTGCCGGCGAGGAGGTTGGTGGACATGAGGAGGGGATGGTGTTTTGGAGTCGTCTGTCATTGCGAGTGGAGCGCAGCGGAACGCGGCAATCTTTCCTCTCGCAGCGACAAGTTTAGTTAAGTGACAAGCCCAACCGCTGAGTTTGCGGCGGCAAGTTAGCAGTTGGGTTTGTCACATCTCAAGGTTTGTCGCCTTGAGAGGAAGGATTGCTTCGTCGTTCCTCCTCGCAATGACAGCCGATTACGCCGCCACCTCGCCCCGAAGCGCCAGCAGCTCGCGGGCGCTCTGGAAGGCATTTTCGCTGGGCTTGGCCCCGGCAATCATGTGCGCAATTTCCTTGATGCGGTCCTCCGCGCTTAGCTCGCGGATGCGGCTGACGGTGCGGTCGGCGCGGTCTTCCTTGTACACGAAGTAGTGTACGTCGCCGGCAGCCGCCATCTGCGGCAGGTGCGAAATGGCCACCAGCTGGTGCTTCTGGGCCATCTGTTGCATCATGCGGCCCACCTTCACGGCGATTTCGCCCGAGATGCCGGTGTCGATTTCGTCGAATACGATGGTAGGCAGGGCTGTTTTATCGGCCAACATGTACTTGATGCACAACATCAGGCGCGAAAACTCGCCGCCCGAGGCTGCCTTACTTAGTGTCTGGGGCTGGGCGCCTTTGTTGGCCGTAAAGAGGATGCTCACCACGTCGGTGCCGCTGGTGGCCGGTGCGCCGGTGCTGTGCTGCACCACGATGCGGGCGTTGGGCATGCCCAGGTCGGCCAGCAGCAGGCCCAACTGCTTCTCGAAATGCGGGAACGACTTGCGCCGGCTCTCCGACAGCTTGGTGGCCTGCTTGGTTACGGCCGCCAGGGCGGCGTCCGAATCCTTGCGCAGGCGGGCTATTTCCTTGTCTAGGTTCAGCACGGAGCTTACTTTCTGGCGCAGCACGTCGCGCACGGCCAGCAGCGCGGGCAGGTCGCGGGCCTGGTGCTTGCGCTGCAGGGTGTAGAGCACGTTTAGGCGGTCCTGCAATTCTTCGGCGCGGGCAGGGTCGCCTTCGGTGCGGCGCTCGGCAGTTTCTACTTCGTCAGCAATGTCGTGCAGCTCAATCAGGCAGGAGCTCAGGCGTTCGCGCAGCTCGCGGAAGCTCTCGGCGTAGTTGGCCACCTGGCCCAGCAGCGTCACGGCGTCTTTGAGGTTGCCGGTGGCGCAGGTTTCGCTGTCGCGGATGTCGTGCAGGGCCTGGTTGAGCTTGTACTTGATTTCCTCGGCGTTTTCCAACTGCTTGACTTCCTGCTCCAGCGCCTCCTGGTCCTCGTTGTCGAGGCGGGCTTCTTCCAGCTCGCTCAGCAAAAAGCTGTTGTAGTCGAGCTCCTTGCTGGCCTGGGCGGCCTGGCCTTCGAGGGCCTGCAAGTCCACTTCCAGCTTGCGGTACTGCCGGAAAGCGCTGCTGTACATGGTGCGCTGCGGCACCAACCCGGCGTACAAGTCCAGCAGATTCAATTGAAACACGCCGTCGCCTAGCAACAGCGTATCGTGCTGCGAGTGGATGTCCATCAGGTTGGCCCCGATTTTCCGCAGGGCTTCCAGCGTCACGGGCGTGTCGTTCACGAAGGCGCGCGACTTGCCGCTCGGGCTGATTTCGCGGCGCAGAATGCAGTGCGTATCGTAGTCCAGGTCTTCGGCTTCGAAGATGTCCTGGAGCTGATAGTTGGCGATGTTGAACTGGCCCTCAATCACGCACTTGCGCTCGGTGTCGAACAGCATGCGGGTGTCGGCGCGGTTGCCCAGCAGCAGGCCAATGGCCCCGAGCATGATGGACTTGCCAGCCCCGGTTTCGCCGGTAATAATATTAAGCAGCGGCGACGGGCGCAGCTCCAGCTGCTCAATCAGCGCGTAGTTATTGATGCGTAAATCGACGAGCATTTTTTATCGTATCGGTTTGCTTTTTCTTAACCTATTTGAAAAAATATAGCTAAGAACAAGAAAATGAATAATGATTTAGAAAGACGCAAAACAATGACTGCTTGATTAATTTCTTTTTGCAGTCCTTCATGAGGTGAAGCATAAGAAATTAATTTCGGCCAAAATTTATCAGCGCGACTATTCTTTATCAATCTGGTCAAATGGAATGGCCCTGGACCTTCAAAGAATTCCCGCGAGAAATCAAAGAATTCAATTCCATTGCGTATGTTATTGGGTTTAAGTTTTATATTAAGCTCTAAAGCTCTTTCTAAAAATGCCACTTTAACGCTGAAATAGTATCCTACTAAAACGCAGACAAAAGACAAAATAAAATACAACAAGAAGGGGTTCATCAACTACCTCAATAGCGTCTGATATTTGGCCGAATTGGTGGGGTCTACCTCCGTGAGCATACTCACGAGCTGCTGCTTGAGCTGGGCATCGGAGCTGGTGCGGAAGATGTTGGTGATTTCGTCGGCCTTGGCATCGAAAAAGGCGCGCACAAACAAGGTGCCCGGCCGCGTGAGGGCAGCTTTTTGCACCCCGGTCAGGGCCAGCATCACCGAGGCGCGGGCATCTTCGGGCTTTTCAATAAAGATGTCCATGCCCTGGCGGTAATAGCCGTAGAGGCCCGTGCGGAAGGCTTCGAGCTGGGGGTCGGTGATGTTGTCGAGCAGCCAGTGCCGCTCGCGCGAACCGCCACCGCGCCATCCTTCGTCGGGCTCGTTGGTCTGGGTCTGGTTGGCGGTGTAGTTCACCACGGTGCGGGCCTGCTCGTAGTAGGGTGTGCCGCCGAGGCGGGCAAACGAGTCGCGGTCGAGCCCGATGACCAGATTGGCGTAGAAACCCAGCAGCGAGGCCAGATTGGAAGTGAAGCTGTTCGCCGAATAAGAAAGTGGGTTCTGCTGCGAATAGTTGAAGTTGAAACCGCGGTCGACGATGCTGATGAGGTTGGTTTCGTAGCCCGTGCCATACACCGGGCGGGTCGAAATCAGGCGCATGGTGCACACGTAGGTGCCGGGCTGCGGAATAGCCGTGATGCCGATAATCATCTTCAGCCGGATGCGCTCGCCGGGCTGGTAGGTGAGGTTGCTGAAGGCCTGGGTGTTGAGCAGGTTGCGGATGTCGTTCTGCATCTGCGTCACCAGCGAGGGGTCGGTGATGGTCACGTTCTGGGCGCTCACCTGCACGTCGGCCAGCAGCTCCTGGGCGCGGGCCAGAGGGCTGGCCAGCAGAACGAGCAGCAGCATGGCCAGCAGCGGCCGGGCCGCAAGAAATTTTCGCATCATCAAGTAGTTTTCAAGCGGGCCAAAATCAGGCGAACCAGCCCGCGGGCCACGTCGGCCTTGGACTGCAAGGTAAAATTAACGAATTGGTTGGCGGCATCCAGCACCGTTACCTGGTTGGTGTCGTGGCCGAAGCCCGCCCCGGCATCGCGCAGCGAATTCAGCACCACGAGGTCAAAATTCTTGCGACGCAGCTTGTCCTGGGCGTGGGCGAGCTCGTTCGTAGTTTCCAACGCAAAACCGACAGCAAATTGTTCAGGGCGCTTGCGCTGGCCCAAGGTGGCGGCGATGTCCACGTTCTTCACCAACTCCAGCATCATGGTTTCGCCCGATTTTTTAATCTTCTCCGCCGCCACCTGGGCGGGCCGGTAGTCGGCCACGGCGGCCGCAAACACCCATACGTCGGCTTCGGCGGCCACCGGCTCGGCGGCGGCAAACATCTCGGCCGCCGTTTCCACCCGTACCGTGCGGATGAGCGGGCCGGTGGGGTCGGGCAGCTGGCTGGGGCCGCTCACCAGCGTGACCCGCGCCCCGGCTGCGGCAAAGGCTTCGGCCAGCGCGTAGCCCATCTTGCCCGTCGAGCGGTTGCCGAGGAAACGAACCGGGTCGAGCGGCTCGTAAGTGGGGCCGGCCGTGAGGAGAACGTGCAGTTGGTCATTTAACATTTAACAGGTCTCATTTAACAGTCTGGAATAATGCAGTGAAGTTGGCTGTTAAATGTTAAATGATATTTGTTACATGAAAAACTGCGTCAGCTCTTCCACAATGGCTTTCGGCTCCAGCATGCGGCCGGGGCCGCTGAGGCCGCTGGCCAGCTCGCCGCTGGGCGAGTCGAATACGTGGTTGCCGTAGCTGCGCAGCCGCGCCAGGTTCTGCGTCACGGCCGGGTGGGCGTACATGTCGAGGTCCATGGCCGGGGCCAGGAACACCGGGCAGCGGGCCGACAGATAGACCGCGCAAAGCAGGTTGGGACACAGGCCGTTGGCCAGCTGGCCGAGGGTGTTAGCGCTGGCCGGCGCAATCAGCAGCGCATCGGCCCAAAGGCCCAGCTCGACGTGGTTGTGCCATTCGCCGGCGGCCGCATCACGCAAAAAGCCCGTCAGGACGGGCTTTTTGGAGAGCGTACCCAGCGTGAGCGGAGTCACGAACGCGGCGGCCGCTTCGGTGAGGATGACCTGCACTTCGGCCCCGGCCTGCACGAGCAGGCGCGTGAGCGGGGCGGCTTTATAAGCGGCAATGCTGCCGCTCACGCCCAACAGGATGCGCCGGCCGGTGAGCGAAGGAGTAGCGGGTTGCGGGGAAGTAGGGTCGGGCATGGCAGAATTATGTAAAAAGAACGTCATGCTGCGCTTGTTGAAGCATCTGTACAGCAATAGTAACTAATTACTCTTCGCGGTACAGATGCTTCGACAAGCGCAGCATGACGTTCCTTATCAGGCCAGCTGTCGGCCCTAGAACAGCTCGCGCGGAATCGGAACTTCCTCGGGCTCGGGAGTGGTGTAGGCAATTTTGCCCTGCAAAAACTCCTCGATGGCCAGGCTCGTGGGCTTGGGCATGCGCTCGTACGACTTCGACACTTCGATTTGCTCGCGGTTTTCAAATACCTCTTCGAGGTTGTCGACGGTGGAGGCAAACTCGGCCAGACGGTCGTTCAGCTCTTCCTTCAGCTTGATGGACAACTGGTTGGCGCGCTTCGAAATCACGGCAATGGCTTCGTACACGTTGCCGTTGTCGCCGGTGATGTCGGCAATGTTGCGCGTGACGATGGAGCTCGATACGGCGTTGGGATTCAGTTTCATATGAGGCGGGTTTCTAGTTGCTGGTTACGGGTTGCTGGTTTCTGATACGGGCTTTTGAAGCGGCTGAAAAATAACCAGCAACGAGAAACCAACAACCAGAAAATTAATCGTTTAGTTAGCGGCAGCTGTCGGCAGGGCTTTCAGGCGGGCAATTTCTTTCTGAGCGGTATCGTACATGGCCAGGGCGGCCTTCAGGTTCTTGCTTTGCGGGTAGGTATCGAGAAACTGCTGGTAGAAAGCCACCACCTCCAGAAAACGTTCGCGTTGCTTGGTTTCCACGCTCTCCTGCGACCAGGCGTATTGCGCCGTCAGGCGCAGAAACGCGGCCTGCTCGGCGTAGGCCGACGCGGGGTATTGCAGCTGAAAGTTGGTGAGGGCCACCACGGCCGCCTGGTTGTAGCGCAGCAGGTAATAGAGGCGGGCGCTTTCGAAAGCTTTGTTTTCGAGCTTCTTCTGCAACTCCTGGGCCATGCCGTCGGTTTCGGCGCGGTGGGCACCGTTGGGGTAGCGGTTCAGGAAATC
>JANXMN010000510.1 GCA_025354605.1 Hymenobacter sp.
CGTGGCCGCGGTGCACGCCACCCTCTTCAACGCCGTGGGCCAGGAAGTCGGCCGCTATGTGCTGCCCGCCGCCCACGGCGCCCTGTCCACGACCCTGCCAACCACCCCCCTGGCCAGCGGCGTGTACCTGCTGCGCCTCACGGCCTTGAACAGCCTGGGTCAGCTGGTCGGCACCTTGCCCGCCCAACGCCTGTGCATTCAATAGCGAAGGCAACAGGCCGGCAGCAAACTGCCGCCGGCCTGTTGCCTGGCCGCGCCACAATCGGATTACCATATCCGGGCGGGCACAAATGCGTTACCTGCCCGCAACAACGCCAAATTCATCCCCCTGCCCTAATCTTTCATTATCGCCTTCTCACTCTTTTCACATGAAACACCTTCATTCTGTATCTGGCCGGCTCCCACTGCTGTTGACCGGCTTGCTCTTCACGGCCATTTATACGGCTCATGCTCAACCCGGCAGCGGCGGCCCGCAGCCTTCAGGGCCTATATCTACGCCCCTTGACGGCGGTGCCTCGCTGCTGCTGGCCGGGGCCGTGGCCTACGGCGTGCGCCGCCTACGTCGCAACCGGCCCCAGTAGCCGTTGTGGCTGGCAGCTACTGGTCAGCTTCCGGCCATAAGGCTACCGCTTTTCACCTGGCGATAGTTTGCCATCTCGGCTCCGCGCCACTGATTTCCCCCGCTTATTTCATAGCGACTTTTTCCTCTTTTTGCGGATTCTACCAGTAGCCGGCGACCTACTGGTCAGGGCCGTCACATCCGCACAGAACTGGGCCTAAGCAATGCCTCGACCTTGCTCTACTCGACGATTACCGACAAAGGTTCGCTGGGCTCCAACTCATACTGGCTCAGCGCTTCTAAGCCGCTTTTGCTGCTCTCTTTCCACCTCGAAAACGGCCCGTTCAGCTGCCGAATAGGCCGGCTTGGCCTAAAGCTGCCTACCCCGTGCTTCAGTATCCAGAAATATCCGCCCCTCCTCGCTTCGAGCCCTTGGCCATCCCTACCCGTTTGCTGATTACCGGGGCAACGGGCCACGTTGGTGGGGCCGTACTGCGGGTGCTGCTGCGCCAGCACATGCCGGGTATGGTGCTGGCCGTGGCGGCCCGCCAGCCCGCGATTCAAGCCCAACGCCTAGCCCTAAGCCGCGCAGATTCCGTGGATATGGTGCCGTTCGACTTCATCCGGCCGGAAACCGTTGCCCTAGCTCTGCGCGGCGTGACCAGCCTGCTGCTCATCCGCCCACCCGAGCTTCACGACGTCTACCGCTACATCAAGCCAGTGGTGGCGGCAGCAGTGGCGGCGGGCGTGGACCACATCGTGTATTTGTCGGCACAGGGCGCGCAATACAATCCTTTCGCTCCCCACCACCGGGTCGAGGGCTACCTTACTGATTCGGGCATCCGCTATTCGCTGCTGCGGCCCGGATTCTTCATGCAGAACCTGTGTACCATCCACCGGGACGATATCCGCCTGCGCCGCCAGCTACTGCTGCCCGCCGGCCACGCCCGCACTACCTTCGTCGATGCGGAGGATATTGGCATAGTTGCCGCGAACCTGCTCATAACTCCCCCCGCCCTTTCAACGGCATTTGAACTCACCAATCGCCAGGCCTTTACTTACGAAGAAGTGGCCGCTCAGCTCAGCGCAGGTTTGGGCCAAGCCATAGGTTACCGCGCCATTAGTGTCCGCGAGTTTCGGTCCTCCGAAACGGCTAAAGGCACACCGCTCGAACGCATCAACGGAATGGTTGACAACTACCGCGCGGCCCGTTTTGGCCTGGCTGCGCGCATTTCGCCAATGCTGGCCCAGCTGTTGGGCCGTGAGCCTGGCACGCTGCGTGCCTTTATCAAGCGCGAACGGGCATGCTGGAATTAGGAGAGCATCCAAAAGTGTGGGGCAATCGTGGTTGGTTAACGAGATGAGCCACGTGCGCAGTCGTTGAGGGATTAGTGACGATGACTGCCCCACACTTTTGGATGCTCTCCATTTTTGCTCGAAACTCCCCCTCACTGCTTAACTTCTAAGTAGTCACGCAAAAGTAACCGTATAATCTTTTCCGATTCGATTCAGGACGTGTTCGATGCGCTGGAGCAAGGTGTGGTCGGATTGGTAGTCTTCGGGCCACACCCAGTAATGCTTGCACCGGTGCCAGAGCAGCTCGATGTGGTTGAGTAGGAGAGCATCAAAAAGTGTGGGGCAATCGGATTAATCGCCTTGCGGCAGGGTTGCTGTTGAGGTCGTCGAGAGCTTAGTGATTCCAACTGCCCCACACTTTTTGATGCTCTCCTAGACACGGAGAGCATCAGAAAGTGTGGGGCAGCAGTTGAATGATTGTTCGGTAGGATACGAACAGCAGTGAAGAAAACGCGTTGTCAATCGAAACGCTCAGGTGGGTCGTAGCAACTGCCCCACACTTTTTGATGCTCTCCAGCTACGAGAGCTACGAAAAGGAAAAAGAATGCCTGGAAAACCTCCTGAAACTGCACGTGGAGGGCATTATCATGTGCCTGGCCCAGGAAACCACGGACTACGCCCACTTCGACCCGCTCATTGCCGGGGAGTTGCCGCTCGTGTTCTTCGACCGGGTGTGCCGGGCCGATGAGGTCGCCACCGTGGTGGTCGACAACCAGGAAGCCGCCCGGCGCATCACGCGCCACTTCTTCGAGCGGGGCTACCGCCGCATCGCCCACATTGCCGGCCCGGCCCACCTCAACATCACCCGCGAGCGCATAGACGGCTACCGGCAAGGCCTCGCCGATTGCCGCCTGCCCTTCGACCCCTCCCTGCTCACCTACTGCGACCTGAGCATCGCCAGCGCCACCGCCGCTACCCACCGCCTGCTGGCCCTCCCCGCCCGCCCCGATGCCATTTTCGGTGTGAACGACACGGCCGCATTTGCCGCCATGAGGGAAATCAAGCGGCAGGGCCTGCGCATCCCTCAGGATGTGGGGCTGGTTGGCTTCACCGACGAGTTTCATGCGACGGTGGTAGAGCCCGCCCTGACCTCCGTGATGCACCCGACGGTCGAAATCGGCCGGGTAAGCGCTCAGCTTTTCTTGCAACAAGCCGCAGCCAAGGCGGGGGTCCCACCGCGACAAATCGTTCTTGCCACAGAGTTGGTAGTGAGAGAGTCTTCCGCCGCAAAGCAGGAAATACCCGTTTGATTAAACATTTTATTAATATTTAACTCCCTAATAGTCAACGCTAATACAGCGGATAGAAGTTGTTTTTTCACTTCCACCGTGAGGTTTTGCCTTCTCATATTACTTCAGGGTTAAGCGTCGGTAGTGGCTGCGAAATCACAACACTGGCCGCCCGTTTGAGTATGACTAAAGAAGACTTCACCGAACTGCTCGCACGTTTCGAACAAGGACGCTGCACCGCCGAGGAACAAGCCCGCTTGGCTACCTGGGTGGATGCGATGCCGGAAGGCCGCGCGCCCTTCGGCTCGGCCCTGGAAAAAACCGCGACGAGAACAAGCCTGCTGGTGGCCATCTACACCGCCACCGGCCTGGCGGAGCCGGCAACTCCGGCTGTAGCCGGCCAGCCCCAGCCCTGGCGGCTCCGGGTGCGTGCCCGGAACTGGCGCGTGTCGGCAGCGGCGCTGCTGCTGCTGCTCGGGGCCGTGGGCACGTATTACTACCACGGCCACCCGTCGGTTACAACTCCGGCCGTGGCGCAGGCCGGGGCCGGCATTGCCCCTGGCGGCAACAAGGCCACGCTGACCCTGGCCGACGGCACCGCCATCCGGCTGATGGAGGCTCCCAACGGCGCGTTGGCCCGCCAGGGCCGCGTGGCCATCAACAAGGCTGGGGAGGGCGAGGTCGTGTACGATGCCTCGCACGCCGGCCCGGCCAATGCCGCGACCCTCGAATACAACACCATCACCATTCCCAGGGGCGGGCAATATCGCCTGCAACTGGCCGATGGCACCAAAGTGTGGCTGAACGCCGCGTCCTCCCTGACTTATCCGACGGCCTTTGCCGGGTCCGAGCGCCGCGTGGTGCTCACGGGCGAGGCGTATTTTGAGGTGGCGCATAACAAGAAGAGGCCGTTCCGGGTGCAGACGGCCACGCAGCAAGTGGAAGTCGTGGGCACTCACTTCAACGTGAATGCGTACGCCGACGAGCCGGCGGTGAAAACCACGCTGCTCGAAGGAGCCGTGCGGGTGGCGCGGCGCGGCGCGGTGGACGTGCAGGTGCTACGCCCCGGCCAGCAAGCCGTGCTGGCGGCCAACGGGCTGATTGCGGTGAGCGAAACCGACACCGAAGCGGCGGTGGCCTGGAAAAACGGGCTGTTTCAGTTTCGCAAGGCCGACCTGAAAACGGTGATGCGCCAGATGGCCCGGTGGTACGATGTGGACGTGGCCTACGAAGGGGCAGTGCCCGACAAGCAGTTCTCCGGCGAACTGTACCGCAGCGCCAACGCCTCCCAGGTACTGGACATGCTGCGCTACTCCAACGTGCACATCAGCATAGAAGCTGCCCCGGTGGGCAGCCGGGCAGGCAAGCGAATTGTCATCAGACCCTAACGACCCGCCGGCGCGGCCTCCGGGTCCGAAAAGCCCCTCAAACTCTGCGCTCCGTTGTGAGCAACAGCAAGCAAGCAAGCAACCACGAACACACCCCCCGCTAAGGGGCTGTGCCGTCTTTAAACGTCCGTTACCGGGTGCTTAGCCAAGCTTTTTCTTACTCTCTCACCTAAATACGAAACCGCATGAAATTAACAACCTCTACGCAAGTCCCCCGGCACACGTGGCGGCCGGTCAGGCTGTTGTTCGCGGCCCTGCTGCTGCTGCTGGCCCTGGTGCCGGCGGGGGCCCGGAGCTACGGGCAAACGGTGACGCTGAACGAGCGGAACGCGCCGCTGAAAAAGGTGTTGCAACTCATCAAAAAGCAAACGGGGTACGTTTTCTTTTACGAGGAATCCGTTCAGCAGGTGAACGTGAGCGTGGCGGTCAAAAACGCCACAGTTGACGAGGCGTTGCGGGCCTGCCTCAAGGGCCTGCCGCTGACGTATAAAATCGCGGACAAAAACATTGTCATCGCAAAAAAGGAAGTCTCGCTGCTTCAACGGGGGGCCGCGCCCTCGTTGCCGCCCGTCAGCATCCGGGGGCAGGTGGTGGACTCCACGGGCATGCGGGTGGCGGGGGCCACCGTGCGGCTGGAAGGCGGGCAGCCGCTGAAGAGCTACATTACGGGCACCGACGAAAGAGGGTATTTTTTGTTGAACGTGCCCGCCGACGACTACAAGCTCACCGTGACCTACGTGGGCTATCATTCGCTGGAGCAGTACATCACGGCCGCGCAGAGCGACGCCCTGCTCCTGGTGCTAAAGTCGGACATGACCGTGCTGGGCGCGGTGACGGTGGTGAACACCGGCTACCAGCAGCTGTCGGCCGAGCGGGCCACCGGCTCGTTCGACGTTATTAAGCGGGGCCAGCTCGAAAAGCCGGCCACGACCCTGGCGGCCCGGCTGATTGGCACCACCGCCGGGATGCAGGTAAGCCTGGACGTGGACGGCACCCCAACCATTCAGATTCGCGGCATCACGAGTTTGTTCGGGGCGACCCAGCCGCTGGTCGTGGTCGATGGGTTTCCGCTCCGCAACAGCCTGAACTACTTCAACACCATCAACCCCAACGACATCGAAACCGTGACGGTGCTGAAAGACGCCGCCGCGGCCTCCATTTGGGGCGCGCGGGCCGCCAACGGCGTCATCGTGGTCACCACCAAGCAGGCCGGCCGGAACACCCCGCTGCGGGTCGAGTTTTCGACCTTTACCCGGACGGCCCGCAAGTTCGACGTGGGCTATACGTCGGGGCTGGCTTCGTCGGCCGAAACGGTTGATTTCGAGCAGCTGGCTTACAACAAGTGGGGTGCTACGCCCAATCCGGGAACCGTCAGCAACTACTTCCGCACCAGCGAGGCCACGGTGGCCCTGAACGAAAACCGGCTGGGCTTTCTCACGGCCGACCAGCTCGGCGCAACGCTGGCCCGGCTCAGAACCCAGGACAACCGCAGCCAAATCAGCGACTACCTGCTGGCGCACCCCACCAGCACGCAGTACAACCTCACGCTGTCGGGGGGTGGGGCGAAGGTGAGCAACATCGTGTCGCTGCTGGCCGAGCAGGACCAGTCCAACTTCGTGGGAACGAAAAACAACCGCTACAGCCTGAATTCGCGCTCGACGGTGAGCGTGTTCAAGTGGCTGGACGTGTACCTGTCCACGGCCCTGCAATACGACGACGTGCGGGCGAACGGGATTGGGCCAAACGAAATCAGGACCATGTCGCCCTACGAGCTGCTGAAAAACCCGGATGGCTCGCTCACCGACATCCACCAGTTCTACCAGCCCATCCTGGACCGGTTCGTGCCGGTGGCGAAGTTCCCGTATTCGTTTTCGTACAACCCGATTCAGGAAATCGATGGCCGGGACCGGTCGTCCGTCACCCTCAACGCCCGCCTGCAGGCCGGGCTCACGTTCAAGCTTTTGCCGGGCCTCACGTTCACCCCGCGGGTGCAGTACGAAAACGTGGGCACCACGACCCGGAATTACTTCAGCGACCAGACGTTTGCCGTACGGAACCTGCTAAACACGTCCTCTACCTGGAATCAGGCCACCGGCGCGGTCACGCTCAACCTGCCCAAAGGGGGCCAGCTGGACCAGGCTCAGCAATCGGTCATCTCCTACAACTTCCGCAACCAGCTCAACTACGCCCACACGTTTGCCGGTGCCCACGACCTGAACATCATCGCCGGCACGGAAGTCAACAATTCGGTTAACCAAACGAATACCAACCCGACTACCTACGGCTACAACGACAACTCGCTGACGGTCGGCTCGTTTCCCAACGGCCCCACCGGGACGCAGGGCTGGCAGGGCAGCGGCAACTTCTTCAACTACACCAACTCGTTTTCCTACGGAACGCAGCGGTTTTTTTCGCTCTTCACCAACGCCGCCTACACCTACCTGGGCCGTTACACGGTGTCGGGCAGCTACCGGACGGACGCCTCCAACCTGATTACGGCCGACCCCAAGCTGCGCTACTCGCCCTTTTACTCGGCAGGCTTGGGCTGGGAGGTGGCGGACGAGAATTTTATAAAGGACTTCGGCTGGCTGAACCGGCTGAACCTGCGGGCGACCTACGGCTACAACGGCAACGTGGATGCCTCCACGAGCCCGTTCACGCTGCTCTCGCTGGGGGCCAACCCCAACGTGTACACCAAAGACTACACGGCCACCATCAGCAACAACGGCAACCCCGGCCTGACCTGGGAAAAAACCCGCACCGTGAACCTGGGGCTGGACTTTGCCGTGCTCAACAACCGGGTTTTTGGGAAGGTGGAGGTGTACGATAAAGCCGGCAAGGACCTGCTGGCCCAGATTGCCGTGCCATCGGTGGACGGCGTGACGGTGCAAAAGTTCAACAACGCTGCTATCAGCAACCGCGGCATTGAAGTGACGCTGGGTACGGCGCTGCCCATCGCGGGCAACAACATCGTGTGGACCGGCAGCGTGAACGGGTCGTACAACCGCAACCGCGTCACCCAACTCTTCAACACCTCCTATGCGGCATCCAGCCTGACGCGGGGCGGGCAGGGGGCTTACCGCGAGGGCTACGACGCCAGCACCGTGTGGGCCTACCAGTACGCCGGCCTGGTGAACGGCCAGCCCGCGCTGACCGGCCCCAACGAGACGACGCTGCCGCTCACCGGCTTCGGACCCGTCGGCGACGGGCGCACGTTTTTGCAGAACGTGGGCACCGCTACCCCGCCCGTGAACTTCGGCACCACGCAGTCCGTCCGCGTGTATAGCTTCACGCTTTCGGCCATTGCCGTGGCCAACTTCGGGGGCGTGTTCCAGGGGCAGTATTTCAACTACCCCCGCTCGGGGCCTCCGCTGCTGCCCAACCGAAAGCTGGCCGAGGTGCTGGCCGCCGACCCCGCCACGATGCTGACGCTGCCCACCAACCCCAACGACGCCACCTACGGTGGGTGGGTCAACTTCTACCCCTACCTCAGCTACAACTACCTCAGCTCGTCGCTGTTGCGGATGCAGGAAGTGAACCTCACCTACGAGCTGCCCAGAGCGCTGGTTTCGAAGGTGAACGTGGGCGGGGTCCGACTGATGGTGCAGGGCAACAACCTGTTCACCATTCTGGCCAACAACACGGGCCAGGACCCGCTCTACCCCGTGGGCACGGTGAAGCCCCGCGCCCAGTACACCTTCGGTTTGAAACTTGACCTTTAATCGCCCTTATTATGAACACTAATTTTCTTGTAAAAAGCGCCGGCTGGGCCTTGCTGGTGGGGGCGCTGGCCGGCCTCACGGCCTGCGACAAGTACCTGGACGTGAAGCCGACCAAAGGCACGTCGGTCATCATCAAGACGACTTCGGACTTGAACGCGCTGCTCAACAACTATAACATCTTCTACCTGGAAAGCGACAACGTTGCCCTCTACGGCACCGACGACAACGGCTTGTCGGCGAGCCTGTACGCGGCTCGCCCCAATACGTTTGCGCTGTCCACGGTGCTGTTTTCGCTCTGGGACGTTCCCAACCTACCCCTTGTGGACCAATCCAACTTTTCCGGACTGAACTTCTGGAGCAACGAGTACGCCAAAATCCAGAGCGCCAACATCGTCCTCTACAACGCAGATAACGTGGACGGCACGGCCGACGACAGGGCGGCCCTGAAAGCGGATGCCCACCTGATTCGGGCCTACAGCTACTGGCAGTTGGCCAACACCTACTGCCTGCCTTACACCGACGCCAACCGGAACGAGCCCGGCCTGCCGATTAAAACCCTGCCCACGTTCGACGAGTCGGTGGCCCGACAGTCGCTGGCCGCCACCTACCAGCAGATTGAAGCCGACCTGACCGAGGCCCTGAAAACGACCGTGCCGCTGGTGCAGGGCGGCGTGGCGCGCCACTGGCGGGCCAATACGGCGGCCGTGAATGGGTTTGCCGCCCGCTATTACCTCAACCGCAACGATTACTCCAACGCGCTGAAATACGCCGGGGCCGCCCTGGTCGAGTACAGCACCTTGGTCAATTACAACACCGACATGCGCTACGGCACCCCCGCCTCGATTAGCATCAACACGGGCACCCCCACCGCCCAGACGGTGGTGCTGAAATTCCCCTACACCCACGACCGGCAGTACCCCGACTTCACCGACCAACTGGGCTGGAAGGAATTTCTGTACTTCCGGGTGCTGAACAACGCGGCCCTCTGGTACATTCCGAGCCAGGACCTGCTCAGCCTCTACGACCAAGCCAACGACCTGCGCTACAAGTACCACTACGTGCAAAACTTCTCCTATAAGCGAGGTATGACCACCCCGGCCTACAGCTACCCCGGCTACGTGTTCTTTTACGAAGACACCATGCCCGAAGGACCCACCGTGGCCGAGATGGTGCTGATTAAGGCCGAGTGCCTGGCCCGCACCGGCGACGTGAGCGGGGCCCTGACCACGGTGAACCAGCTCTACAGCAAGCGTACGCTGCCCGGCACGGCCCCGCTTACGGCCACGGGGCAGGCCCAGGCCATCCGGGTGGTGCTCCAGGAACGGCGGCGCGAAATGCCCTTCAGCCAGCGGTGGTTCGACATTCGGCGCTTCAACAACAACAACGACCCCAACGACGACGTGGCGCTGGCACGCACCTTCTACCCCTACACCAGCACCGCGGTGACGCTCACCGCGCCCACCCAGGTGTACACTCTGCCGGCCGGCTCGCGCCGCTTCGCCTCGCCTTTGCCGCAAAGTGACATAAGCAACAGCAACGGCGTTATCCTGCAAAACAGCTACTAGAACCTGACGCGCCCGCGCTGGACTAAGGGGGCTGCTCGCGGAAAAGACGCCCGTTTATTCCGGCGTGGAAATGTCAATTAAATCACTAAAACTATGCCCCATTTTCTGCGAAGCATGGCCTTGCCGGCAGCCCTACTACTGCCCTTGGGGGCCTGGGCACAGGCGGGTCCGTTCACGCTCAGCGGCAAGCTGGGCAGCCTCGGCCCGCCCGCGGCGGTGTACGTGACCTACCAGGCCAATCATCAAAACATGACCGACTCCTGCACCCTGAAAAACGGAGTGTTCCGGCTTAGTGGCCGCGTGGATGGCCCCCAGCAGGTACTGCTGGTGACCTACCACCACGGCAAAGGCGCGAAGGAGCTGAACCAGGACGTGGCCCGCATCTGGCTGGAGCCAGGCACGATAATCCTCAACAGCCCCGATTCGCTGCGCAAGGCCCGCATCAGCGGCTCGCGGCTGAACGCCGACCAGGCGGCGTTGCGGGCGGCCCTGAAGGCCAATGACGCAAAATGGGTGGCGTTTTACAAAACCAACGGCTACCCGAACCCCGAAAAGCCGCAACCCGCCGAAGTCGCGGCCCGGTACACAGCCCAAAGTGACGCGCTGACCTGCGAAAAAAAGGCCATTGAGCGGCAATTCATCAAAGCACACCCCGCCACCCTGATTAGCCTTTTTACCTTGCGGAGCTACGGTGTTCCGAAAGGCGGCACCATTCCCGATGTAGCGGACGTGGAACCGCTGTTTAATGGCTTGTCGGCCGAAGTGCGGAATACGCTGCCCGGCAAGGAGTACCAGGCCAGCCTCCGCACCTGGAAGGTAGTGGGCATCGGCTCGGTCGCGCCCGGCTTCACCCTGAACAACCCGGAGGGCCAACCCGTCGCCCTCGCCGACTTCAAGGGGCAATACGTGCTGCTCGATTTCTGGGCATCCTGGTGCCACCCGTGCCGGGCCGAAAACCCGAACATGGTAAAACTATACGAGCGGTACAAGCGCGAGCAGTTCACGGTGCTGGGCGTTTCCCTCGACGACGAGAAGCAGCGGGCGGCCTGGGTCAAAGCCATCAAGGCCGATGGCCTGACCTGGCCCCAGGTGTACGACCCGGCCGGCGACCGCAAGAACGCCGCTGTCATTCGGTACGGGGTTCAGTCCATTCCGGAGAATTTTCTGATAGACCCGGCCGGCAAAATTATCGCGCGCAACCTCAAGGGCGAAGCCCTGGCCGGTAAGCTAAAAGAGCTTTTTGATAAGCCGTAAAGCGCGGCAGCGTGTAGCTGTTCTGGAAGTCGTTCAAGACACCCGGAACCTCATGCTTCACCCGGCATCCGCTTGTCGAGGCATCTCTACCACGAGAGTAACAAGAGTTGGTGGGTGCTTTCACTTCGCTGCAACGAAGCGGTAGGGGTGCTTCGACAAGCGGGCCACCGGATGAGCAGGACCGCCTTGTGGGCCCGCTGTCCGGCTCCAAGTAGCGAAGTTTTGACCCTCCGGCAGCCCCATGCGCGGCCACTTTTTTCCGGGGCAAACCCCAAGCACAATCGATTCATGAAATCTCCGAACTCCCTTTTTTCCGTCGCGCTCGTCCTGGCTTTCCTCCTGTTGCTGCTGCCCACGCAGGGCGTGGCCCAGCACCGGGCGGGGCAACTCCACACTACGGGAAAACGCAAGAGGGCCGCGCCGGAAAAGCCCCTGGCGCTCGACCTAGCCGTGCGGACCGGCAAGCTGGCCAATGGCTTTACGTACTACATCCGCCGCAACGCCACGCCCAAGAACCAGGTGCTGCTGTACCTGGTCAATAAAGTGGGGTCCATCCTGGAAGACGACGACCAACGCGGCCTGGCCCATTTCATGGAGCACATGAACTTCAACGGCACCACCCACTTCCCGAAAAACGAGCTGGTAAACTACCTGCAAAAAGCCGGGGTGCGCTTCGGGGCCGACATCAACGCCTACACTGGCTTCGACGAAACCGTGTACCAGCTGCCGTTGCCGGCCGACCAGCCGGAAGTCCTGCAAAACGGCTTCGAAATCATGCACGACTGGGCGCAAGGGGCCCTGCTCGACCCCGCCGAGATGGACAAGGAGCGCGGCGTGGTGCTGGAAGAAAAACGCCTCGGCAAGGGGGCCCAGGAGCGAATGCAGCGCCAGTACCTGCCGCTGCTGCTCAACCATTCCCGCTACGGGCAGCGGCTGCCCATCGGTGTCGATACCGTTCTGGAAAACTTCCCACCGGCCACACTGCGCCGGTTTTATCACGACTGGTACCGCCCCGACCTCCAGGCGCTGCTCGTTGTGGGCGACATCGACGTAGCCCGGCTGGAAGCCCTGGTCAAGGTAAAATTCGCGGACCTGAAAAACCCGGCCCCCGAAAAAGCCCGGCCCCACTACACGATTCCGCTCACGGGCACCAACCAATTCATCGCCGTTTCCGACCGGGAGCTGACCTCCTCCAGCATTCAGGTGCTTACCAAGCACGTGGGCCTTACCGTGAAAACGGCGAGCGACTACCGCCACTACCTCGCCCAGGAGCTATTTAATTCGATGCTGAGCGGGCGCTACAGTGAGCTGTCGAACCAGGCCAACCCGCCGTTTATCGCTGCCAGGGGCATCGTCGGTCGGTTCCTTGGAGGGCTTGATACCTACGGCTTCACGGTAGTGGCCAAACCGGGTGAGCTGGAAAGCGGCTTCAAAGCGGCCTGGCGCGAAGGCGAGCGGGTGCGCCGCGCCGGCTTTACGCAGCCGGAGCTGGACCGGGCTAGGAAGCAATCCCTCAACGGCCTGCGGCAGGCGCACGAAAACGCGGACAAAACCAACTCCGCTGTGTACGTGAACGACTACCTGAACCATTTCCTGCGCCAGGAAGCCGCGCCGGGCGTGGAAGCCGAGTACCGGCTCGGGGTCAAATGCCTGGCCGGCATCGATTTGGCGATGGTGAACGGGTTGGCGCGGCAGTACCTCACGGCCACCAACCAGGACGTTATCGTGCTGACGCCTGCCAAGGACCGGGCCACGGCCCCCGACAGCCCGCAGGTAGCGGGCTGGATGCGGGCCGTTCAGCAAGAAAAGCTGCCCCCCTACGTGGACGACCGGGCTGGCCAGCCGCTTACCAGCGCGTCGCCCATTCCCGGAAAAATCGTGGCTGAAGTAGCGTTAGAGGGGTTGAAGGCCACGGAGTTGACCCTAAGCAACGGGGCCAGGGTCATCTTAAAACCGACCGATTTCCAGAACAACGCGGTGCTGTTCCAGGCCGGTTCGCCGGGCGGTGCTTCCTTGTACGGCGACGCGGAATTCCAGTCGGCCATCACGGCCGCTTACCTCACCACGACCTCCGGCCTGGGCACCTTCACCTACGGCCAGTTCAGCAAATACGTGACGGAGCGGGAAATGGGCCTGGGGCTGCAAATAAACGAGAACTCCGAGGGCATCCAGGGGTTTGCTACCCGGCAGAGCCTGCCCGACCTATTGCAGGCGGTGAACCTGTTTTTCACGGCCCCCAAAATCGACTCGTCCGCCTATAAAAACTACCTGGCCGTTTCCAAAGCCGCGCTGGCCAACCGCAGCGCCAGCCCCAGCAACGTATTCACGGATACGGTGGCCGCCGTTTTGGGCGGCTACAGCCCCCGCAAAACCGGCCCGAGCCTGGAAAAACTAAGCCAGATTGACCTGAACCGGGCCCACGCGATATTCCAGGAGCGTTTCGCCGACGCGGCCGACTTCACCTTTACGCTGGTCGGCGACTTCGACCCGGCGCAGGTGAAGCCGCTGCTCGAAAAATACCTGGCCTCGCTGCCCGCCACGCACAGCCACGAGCAGGCCCGCAACCTGCACCTGTACGCGCCGGCCGGCCAACTCACCAAAACCGTGTACAAGGGCCTCGAACCCAGGGCCAGCGTTAGCCTGGTTTTCAGCGGCCCTTATACCTATGGCGCAGAAAACAACCGGGTGCTGGACGCCCTGGCGGAGGTGCTGCAAATCCGGCTACTGGAACGCTTGCGCGAGGAGGAAAGCGGGGTATACTCGCCGTCGGCCCGCGTGTCGCACACCAAAATCCCCGACCCGCGCTATGCATTCACCCTGAATTTCAGCTGCGCGCCGCAGCACGTAGCGCAGCTGATAGCCTCGGCCCTGGATGAGGTAAACAAAATGAGAGTCAACGGACCCGCCGAACGAGACATCGATAAATTCAAGGCCGAAAACCGGTTGAACCGGGCGAAGCAGCTTCGGGAGAATTATTTTTGGGCCGAATATTTCATGAATCAGTCCCTGACCAATGAAAGCCTGACCCAAGTACTGGCCTACGACACCATCCTGGGGCATGTCACGAAGCAGACCATCCAGGCCGCTGCCACGGAATACCTAAGCGGCAAAAATCTCATCCGGTTGGTCCTGATGCCCGAAACCGGCAGCGCACGGCAGTAGATGCTCCCTTGCGGCGCGGCTGACCAGCAGACAATTATTGAACCACGCCCGCTCCGCAGCTCAGGCAGAGCACTTGAACAGCAGGCAAAGCAGCAGAAAATCACCCAGCGACAACCGCAGGTGTCTGCGTGCCAGCGCGAGCTGGTTTTCCACGGTGCGGGGCGAAACGTGCATGTGCGCCGCAATCTGTTCCACGGAGCGGTTCTCCGTTAAACTGAGCCGGGCCACTTCCTGGCAGCGGGCCGGCAGTTCCGCAATGGCCCGGCCCAGCGCCTGCTGCAAGTCCTGCACCAGCACCGACTCCTCGTTGGAGTTGTCGGCCTGGGCGCAGTGCCGCAAGTAGTCTTTCAGGTAGTGCTCGGCCAGCTTGCTGCTTTTGATGTGGTGAATAATTTGAAACCTAACCGCAGCAAAAAGGTAGCCGGAGAGGGACTTTTGCAGTTCAACGGTTTCCTTGCGCGTCCAAAGCGACGTGAAAATGTCCTGCACTATCTCAAAAGCGGCATCTTTTGACTGGGTGCGGTGGAAAGCGTATTCGTATAATTTCTCCCAATATCGGTTAAATATTTCGTCAAATGCTGCTTGCTTCCCCTCCTTAAAAAGGGAAAACAACACCAACTCGTTCTGTTCCTGCAAACCGCCCATCGTAACCAGAAATGACTTGCTTTTCAAAAGTTCACTAAAATAGAATCTAACTTTTGAAGAAGCTAAGATTCGAACTTATAAATCTGAGGTGGTCGAGTAAGACAGGAGAGAATTGGGTGGTAATTTCCCAATCCTATAGAAAAAGCCTCTTCCTCCAAACGGCCGCGTTATGATGCGGTCTTTCGGGCCGAAGCCCTGCGCCTGGCCAGCGAAAGCCGCTCGACGCTGGCCGCCGCGCGTGCCCTAAACATCAACGCCAGATTGCTCTACCAATGGCAGAAAGCGGCGCAGCAGCACTTGCTCGCGGACCCGCACGAGGCGGCCGAGGTGCGTGCCTTGCGAGCGCAAGTGCGCCGGCAGGCCCAGGAGCTGGAGATTTTAAAAAAAATCCATCGGCATCTTCTCGCATCCCTCGACTCCGTGAGCCAGTTGCCGTTTATTGACCAGCAGCGGGTCCACTATGGAGAGCATCAAAAAGTGTGGGGCAGTTGGAATCACTAAGCTCTCGACGACCTCAACAGCAACCCTGCCGCAAGGCGATTAATCCGATTGCCCCACACTTTTTG
>JANXMN010000525.1 GCA_025354605.1 Hymenobacter sp.
ACGGTGGCGGCCGTGAGCTGAATGGTGCCGCTGTAGGCCACGGGCGAGTTGCTGCTCGGCGTGGCGGTGGGCTGGGTCGTGATGCTGATGTTCGAGCCGTTATCCGTCGTGCTGGTCACAGCCGGGTTCGAGCCCACCAGCCGGATGCGGTAGCCGCTGCCGGTGGGCGTGCTGGTCGGGATAGTTGCGATTACGCTGCCATTGCCCTGCCCGGTAAAGGCTATCGAGCCAATGACGGTGGGCGCGGCAAACGAGCCGCTGGCATCCGAGAGCTGGGCCGAAATGGTGTTGCCGCTGTTGAAGCTGCCCGTCGCCGTGAAGCCAATGTTCAGGGCCGTGCCCGCGCAGCCGCTGAAGGTGAACGGGCTCATGGCCAGCACCGGCGGGTAGCTGAAGTTGGTGCTTGAGCAAGCCGTGCCGCCGGGCGTGGTCACGCAAATCTGGCCGGTGCTGCCGCCGTTGGGGGCCACCGCCGTAATCTGGGTGCCCGAATTCACCACGAAGCTGGCTGCCGCGACGCCGTTAAACGTTACCGCCGTGGCCCCACCCAGGTTGGTGCCCGTGATGACCACCGACGTGCCGCCCGTCCCGTTCGCCGGCGTGAAGCTGGTGATGCTCGGCCCGGCGCAGTTAAAGTTGTAGGCCCCCGCGCCGCTCAGCACCACGTACTGGCCGGCCGCGTTCTGCACTGCCAGCCGGAACACCCGCGCCGTAACCGGCGAGGCCAGCGTGCGGATGACCGAGGTGGTGGTTCCCACCGTCAGGCTGGCCGGGTACGTGTCGACGGTCGTGAACGGCCCGGCGGTGCTGGCCCCCGTTTGCACCAGAATCGTGAAGCTGTTGGTGGCGCTGGGCGTGAGCTTGTAGCGCAGCTCACTCACGGTCTGGGCCGCGCCAAGGTCGGCCTGAATAACCCCGCCGTTGTAGATGTAAGGCGAGTTGGCCGTGGTGGGCGCAGCCGGGTCGGTGTTGAATGCCAGGTCGGGGGTGTTGCCCACCGAGCCGCCACTGCCGTAGCTGCTGGCCGGTAGGCCCGCCGCGAAGTTGGCCGACGAGGCGCAGCCGTTCTTCACGAAGGACTTATTCCAGACCAGGCTCCACTTGCCGTTGGCATCGCGCGAACGCACAAACAGGCGGTGCGCCCCATCCACCAGGCCGCTGGCATCGGCCGCGAAAACGAAGCCCGGGAGGTCGGCCGCTGGCGTTACCGGCACGTCGGTGGCGCTGCCGAAGCCGGGGTCGGTGTCGAAGTAATACTCCAGCTTATTGATGTTGGGCGCGGCGGCCAGCACCGGCTCGTAGTAGAAGGTCCGCACCGAAGTGAGGCTCCATTTGCCGTTGGCGTCCTTGCTGCGCAATTGCAGCGAGTGAAAGCCCGTGCTCACGCTGCCCAGCGGCACGGCCAGGGTCACGCCGCTGATGTCGGTGGCGGCCGTCACGGGCACGTCGGTGGCGCTACCAAAGCCGGGGTCGGTGTCGAGGAAGTATTCCAGCTTCACCACGTTGGGCGCGGCCACCGTGGCATTGGGCTCGTAGTAGAAGCTGCGCACGCTGGTCAGGCTCCACTTCCCGTTGGCATCCTTGCTGCGGATGCTCAGGCTATGAAACCCCGTGCTCAAGCTGCCCAGGGGCACGGCAATAGCCACGCCGCTGATGTCGGTGGCGGCCGTCACGGGCACATCCACGCCGCTACCGAAGCCGGGGTCGGTATCGAGGAAATATTCCAGCTTGGTCACGTTGGGCGCGGCCACCACGGCATTGGGCTCGTAGTAGAAGCTGCGCACGGCGGTCAGGCTCCACTTGCCGTTGGCATCCTTGCTGCGGATGCTCAGACTATGGAAACCGGCGCTTACGCTGCCCAACGGCACGGCCACGGCCACGCCACTGATGTCGGGGGCGGCCGTTACCGGCACATCCACCCCATTGCCAAAACCGGGGTCGGTGTCGAGGAAGTATTCAACCTTGGTGACGTTGGGCGCGGCCACCACGGCGTTGGGCTCGTAGTAAAACGTGCGCCGGCTGGTCAGGCTCCACGCGCTATTAGCGTCCTGCGAACGCAGCCCCAGCAGGTGAAAGCCCGTGCTCAGGCTGCCCAGGGGCACGCTGAAGCCCAGGGCCGCAATGTCGGGAGCGGCCGTCAGGGGCACGCTGATGCCACTGCCGAAGCCGGGGTCGGTGTCAATGAAATACTCGGCGCGGGCAATGTCGAGCAGCAGGAGACTGAACGATTGGCTGCTGCTCACCATCTGCCCACCGCCGTACAGCAGCGTCACCGGTCCCGAGGCCCCGGCTGCGCTGACGACTGCCGTGAGGCTGCTGTTGGAGTTAAGGGTGAACCCAGCTGCCGGCACGCTACCAAACTGTACGCCGGTTACGCCGAGCAAATTGCTGCCGGAAATGCTGACGCTGGTACTCGCGTAGCCGCTGGTGGGTGTGAAGCCCGAAATGGTGGGTGCCGCCAACACCGTAAAGTTGGGAGTGCCCAGGGCACTGGTGCTGCCCGTGCCCAATGTGTTGGTGACGGCAATGGGGCCGGTGCTGGCCCCTGCCGGCACCGTGAGGGTGAGCTGGGTGCCGCCGGCGTTGCTGCTGAACGTCGTAACCGCCGTGCCATTCACCGTCGCGCCGGTAGTGCCGTTGAGGTTGGTCCCCGTCACATTCACGGTGCTGCCCACGGTGCCGGTGGTGGGCGTGAAGCTGGTGATGGCGGGCGCGGCCGTAGGGGGCGTGTTCACCGCCGTCGCGATGCCGTACTTGTTGCTCAGGTAGGTTTCAATTTGAACCTGCTCGGCCGCTGTCACCTCCCGGTTGTAGATGATGACTTCCGAGATGTCGCCCTGATGGTTGATGGTCGGGTAGCCGCCCACGCCCACCCCAATCCAGGCATTATTGGCCGTAGCCGGTAGAAACGAGCCGCTGCCGCTGCCGGCAGTCGTTCCATTCAGCGCTAATCCCCGCGAGGTCGAACTCGTCGCCGATACGCTAAAGATGTACGGGGCCGGGGCTGTGGGACCCGCATTCGAAGCTAGTAGGGAGCCGGAGTAGGTGCTGCCGCCGCTCACGCGGTTGGCTACATACACTTGGTTGCCCGAGCCACTGGTGCCCGCCTGCCAGTACAGCTCCACTTGTGAGAGGTAGGCCCCGGCAGTCGGAGCAATCCGAAACAGTCCATTGAAGTTCCGGCGCGCCGCGTTGCGGGCAACTACGAATATCGATAGCCCACCGCTGCTCAGGTCCACGCTGGAGCTGAGCGATAGCACATCATCTACGCCATCGAAGCGCAGGGTGGGCTGGCTGCCGAGGCCCGCCGCCACCAGAGCTGGCCGCTGCCCGCTGCCCGACTGAATGGCGCCGGCGGCGTTGGGACTCTGGTCGGCCCAAGCGCTCACGTTGCCGCTCACGTCGGTGCTCACGCCCGCATCAGCTTTGAAGTGCCGGTAGAGCCCGCTGGTTACGGGCAGCACCTGGCCGTGGGCCGCGCCGCCAAGCAGGCTCAGCAGCCACAGCGCTGCCAGACCCGCCCAGGCGCGCGGGTGGCCGGCCCGGGTCCGCAGCTGCGGGCCCGTCCGGCGGGAGAATATCCTTTTCATTGAAAAGTGCGGTTGAATGAAAAGGGAGTGCCTAGTTGTTCGAGCGGGTGCTCACGTTCACGTTCAGCGTGTTGCCGCTCACGGTCTGCGAGAGCTGGTAAATCGTCGGAATAGCCGGGATGCCCGCAATGCGGTAGGCAAAGCCCGTGGCCGAGCCGTAGGCCCCGATGTCGACGCCGCCCACACCCGCGCCAATGGCCGGGCTGCCGGCTTTCAGCTTGTACCAGGCATCAAATTGGCCAGGAGCGGTGGGGGCCAGCACAAACACGCTGGACGCCGGCACGTTGGCGGTGTTGTTGCTCTGGCTGCCCTGCACGGGCAGGGTGGCCTGGCCCAGCAGGTTGTACTGCCAGGTGGTGTTGGCCGTGGTGGTGAGGGTGCTGCCGAAGTAGTTGTTGCGGGCCGTGAAGCCGTCGAAATAGGTAAAGCGCAGCACCACGTTGTTGCTGAACTCGCCCGTGAAAGCGGCCGCGCTCACGTTGGCATCAAGCTGGATAATGTTGTTGGTGATGAGCAGGTTGGTGGCCGCCAGACCGGTGTTGTAAGAGATGCCGTAGATGTAGTTCTGGCGAATCACGTTGTTGGTCGTGACCACGTTGTAATTCACGTACAAATACGCGCCGTTCACGTAGTTGCGCTGGAAAATCAGGTTGTTGGCCCCGAAGTAGACGCTGCTCGTCGTGAGGCCGCTCATGCTGCTGCCGTTGCTGCCCGTGGTGAAAATCACCTGCCCCACCGTGGCCGTAATCACGCTGGCCTGCAGAGCCGGCGGCTGGTTCTCGCTCAGGAAATAACCCGTTCCCACGAAGGTCAGCTGCTTGGTGCAAGTCAGGTTGCCATAGGAGGTGGTGGAGGGCTCTAACTGAATGATGTCGCCGTTGGCCGCCGCGTCGTGCGCCAGCTGAATCGTGGTGTAGATGTTGGTGCCGGTGATGCCGTTGTTGTTCACCCGGCGGATGGTTTGGGCCGAAGCCAGCTGGACGGCCAGCGTCAACAGCACGAAGAGGAGGGAAGCGGAGAGGTTTTTCATAAAGAGGGACAAAAAAGATTGGTGGAGACAAAGCCGACAATGCCAACGATTCCAGCTCCTTTTCGCGGAGTGCTGGAAAGAGACATTTGCAAGCGTAAAATTGCCACATGTCTATATGCCCGAACAATCCGTGCTATCCCGTAATTTTTTCCCTGTTCCGCATCCGTGCCAGCACGGATGCGGAGCGTGGACTCTGCGAGTCCGCGCGTGGTGTTGATGGGCCCCAGTCGTTCAACCGCGCGGACTCGCAGCGTCCACGCTACAGCTCGGCCGATTCGTGCACGCGCACGCCGCCGCCGTCGTCTTCGGCGGCGCGCAGCATGGCCGCCGCCACCGCCGCGCCCGACACGGGCCGGTAGTTCAGTAGTGGGCCGCGCAGCAGCGGGCGCAGCCCCCGTAGCACCAGGGCCCCCAGCCGCTCGCCCAGGCGCGGGGTGGCCCGCTCGCCCAGCAGCAGCGAGGGCCGGAAAATATGAATGGCCCGGAACGGGGTTTGCCGCACGGCCGCTTCCATCTCGCCCTTCACCCGGCTGTAGTAGATGCGGCTTTCCGCATCAGCCCCCATGCTCGACACCACCAGCAGCTGGGCCGCGAAATTGCTGGCCGCCAGCGCCGCCAGCCGCACCACGTACAGGAAGTCAACTTGGTAAAAGGCTTCCTTCGAGCCGGCCTGCGCCATGGTGGTGCCCAGGCAGCAGTACACGTCGTCGGCAATCAGCTTCAGGCGCGCGGCCTCCAGCTGGTCGAGCTCCGTCGTCACCTGCACCAGCTTGGGATGGAGGGTGGGCACCGCCCGCCGCCCCACCACAATCACCTTGGCGTAGCGGTCCGAAGCCAGCAGCAGCGGCAGCAGTTGCGACCCGATGAGGCCCGTGGCCCCGGCAAGTAAAGCGGTTTTTTGCATAGGGAGGAGGATGGAGTGCGGCCCTGTCATTGCGAGTGGAGCATTCTGCGCATCAAGCAGAGACGGAACGCGGCAATCCTTCCTCCCTCAGCGACCAGCCTGACAATGTGATGAAGTCTGCATTCACACGACGTGGCGTAAATCCAAATACCTTAGAAGCTGTTTAAGTTAATTTGAAATTACCTGGAACGTCATGCTGCGCTTGTCGAAGCATCACTACCGCCATAGTAACTGAATTACTTGTGCGGTAGAGATGCTTCGACAAGCGTAGCATGACCGTTTTTATTAGCTTGAACAGCTTCTTACGCCAGAAAAGGCGGGTGGTTAATCAGAAGGCTTATCGCATCGAGAGGAAGGATTGCCGCGCTCCACTGCGTTCCGCTCGCAATGACAGCCGCACCCTACTTCAGCACCGTCGCTTCCGGCTCCAGCAGCACCAGGCCTTGCCGAAACAGCGCGCCCAGGGCCTTCTTGAACACCTTTTTGCTCATGCCCACGCGGCGGTACACGTCTTCGGCCAGGCTTTTGTCGCCCAGGGGCAGGCGGCCGCCGGGGGCGGCCTGAATGGCTTTGAGCAGGGTATCGGTGGCCGATTCGACCTCGCCGTAGCCGTCCTGCTGCAGGCGCACGTCGAGCTTGCCGTCGGCCCGCACCTGGCGCAGGAAGCCGGGCAGCACTTCGCCCAGGCGCAGGGGCCGGAACACCTCGTTGTGAAACAGCAGCCCCTGGTGCGTCCCGTTCACGATGACGGGGTAGCCCAGCTCGGTTTCGTCGGCCACCAGCAGGCGCACGGCGTCGCCGGGCTGGCCGGCGAAGGGCGTGTTATGCAGGAATTGCTTCCACTTAGTGGATGCCACCAGCCGGTCGCTTTCCTCGTCGAGGTACACGTACACGAACACCCGCTCGCCGGTGCGCAAATCGCGCCGCTGGTTGCGGAAGGGCAGGAGGAGGTCCTTTTCCAGGCCCCACTCCAGAAACGCGCCGGCCGGGCCGTGGTCCTTCACCGTGAGGGCGGCGTAGGAGTTCACCAGGGCCAGGGGGCGCAGGTTGGTGGCAATCAGGCGGTCCTCGGAGTCGCGGTACACGAACACGCGCACGATGTCGCCCACGCGGGTGCCGGCTTCCACGTACTTTTCGGGCAGCAGCAGGTCGCCGTCGTCGGAGGTGAGGTAGAGGCCAATGCTGGTTTCGCGGGCTACTTCGAGGTCGTTGTAATCGCCGAGGAGAAGGCTGGCCATTTTTGAGGGTTATTAGTGAGGGGGCAAAGGTCGGGCGAAAACAGTTTTTTAGGCAACCGGCGCAAATTCAGCACAATCCAGCCAGCCCATTGTCGCGGCGGTTTGCAGCACTTGTTTCAGGTGGCACAGCAGCCGGCGCAGGTGGTAGGAGGCGGGGGCCACGATTTTGGGGTCGAGCGTTTCCAGAATCTCAAACGAGTGGCGGCCTTTGTGGTAAGGGCCTTTGGTTTGGTTGGGGCGGGTGGCGTTGGCCAGCGCGGCTTCAATCTCCGATTTGCTCACGGCTTCCACGTTGGCCCGTTTTGGCAAGGCGTTTTCGTTGAATGCCTCGCGGCTGTAGGGGCCCCGGTAGTAGGCGGCCAGCCGGGCGCGGTCGGCCAGAAACCAGGCTTCCATCGTGGGCACCATCAGGTGCGCTTGCTCGTCGGCGGCCCCGGCTGGCCGGGATAGTCGGTCCCCAACCCGGTCGTTCAGATGCTGCCAGACCGGCCGGGGCCGGCTGGTTTGCGGATTGCTGGGTACCAGCTCTTCGCTGTCGACCAGCAGCAGGGCGTTTTCCCCACTGGCGAGGGCGAAGCAAAAATCGTCGTAGGCCTGGTCGCGGCTGGCGCAGGCTTCCACGCTGAAGCTGCGGGGCGGCAGCCCGGCCCGTTCCAGAAATATTTTGAAGGCCCGTTGGCAGACGATGAGGGCGGCCCGGCTGTCACGGTTGCCGCCCTCCACATAAATGGTCAGGGTGTTGTGCTTTTTCACCAGCGGTTCCCTCCCAGCTTGCCTTTCGTCCATAATTGGCTCAGGCTGTAGCGTTCCAGCCAGCCCCGCAAATCGGCTTCGTTCAACCGCGTCATCTGGGTTTGGCTGTCGTGCTTTTCGCACACCACGATATTTTCCGGCACCTGCCCCAGCACGTCCACCAGAATATCGGAATGCGTGGTGATAATGAGCTGCGTGCGCTCCGAGGCTTGCAGTATCAGCTTGCCTACGGCCACGATGGCATCGGGGTGCAGGCCCAGCTCCGGCTCTTCGAGGCAGATGAGCGGGGGCGGGGTGGGGTGCAGCAGAATGGCCAGCAGGCAGAGGTAGCGCAGGGTGCCATCGGAGAGGCGCGTGGCGGGAATGCTGGTGTTGCCCTCGCGGAGGAAAATTTGGGCGGTGCCGCCCTCTACCTGCACATTAAAGTCTTTTATACCATCATAAAGCTCATTGAGAGCCTCAATAAGTTTGTCCTTTATTTCGGGATAGTTACTCAGTTTGCTAAGTATTAGACCCAAATTGGAGCCGTCTTCAGCCAACAAGTCGTTGCGCTCGTCAGTACGGCGGGGTAAGCGCAGTTCCGCGCCACGGCCGAAAGTCCATTCGCGATAAAATTGTATCCGACCATATTGCCAGGCCAAGCCAGACAGGACCGAGTATTGCCTCGGGTCGCGTAATTGATACAAAACGGAGGTATCGTTATTGTATTCCTTATTGGATAAACTGATTATACCATCCTTGCTTATAATGCTCGCTCCATTATAATCGGAGATGAAGCTCCATTCAGAAGAAGGAGCATCTATTTGCTCATGGATGCTATGTGTTGTTAAGTAAAACTTGCCAATATTAATTCGGTGACGAATTGGCTGTTCATTTGAATCAGCATTTACATCAGCTGTAATTTGGGCATCGCTAGGCTCAGGTTTGCCTCTCCAAATTATATAATTGGAATAAATGAAGCCGCCTAAATAATCATCTTTGGGCGCTTTTTTCAGCAGCTCCACTGCATCCAGCAAATTCGATTTCCCGCTCCCGTTCGGCCCAATCAGCACGTTGAGGGCGCGCAGTTCCAGCGGGGGCGTGTCGGGGCCGAAGGAGAGGATGTTGCGCAGCGTGATGCTGCGCAGCAGGCGCACATCGGGCGGGGTGGGGGTTGGGGTCGGTTCCGCCATGGTGGGGGGAGGTAGGGGATGTAAGCGTAAAACTACGCTCCCGCCGCGGCTGGCGCGCGTCTGCCATGCGTGCCTACTGGCCTCGAATCTTCGATTCGGGTCTTCAACAAGCGCCAAAGCCTCCCGTCTGGCTCATTCGCAGGGCGAGCCATAGGCTCGGAGCCAAAGGGCACGCGTCGCAGCCGCGCGCCAGCGGGACCAGCAGGGTACTTTGTGGTATTATTCGTTATTTGTGAAATATATACCACAAACAATCTAGGGATTTTGTGGTATATATTTCACAAATAACGAATAATACCACAGTCTATATGCCCCGTCGCGCTGTCCCCACTGCTTCGTTGCCTGCCCGCGTGCGGGCCTGGTTTGGCCTCACCCAGACCCAACTGGCCCTGTACTTGGGCGTGAGCCAGACGCTGCTGCAAGCCATTGAGGCTGGCCAGCGGGTCCTAACGCCCGCCGTGAGCGCCTCGCTGCTGCCGCTGCTGCTCCAGCTGCCTCCGCCCGAGGTGCCCGCTGCGCCGGCCCCCGGCGCGCCCCTGCCGCCCGGTACCCCCGCGCCCGACGCGGCCGACCTCGACTTCCGCCGCCGCGAGTGCCTGCACCGCGCCGAGCGCCTGCTGGCCCAGGCCGAAGCCCTGGCCGCCCGCGCCCACGTGGCCGCCCGCTGGGCCGCCGCCCGGCCCGCCCTCAGCCCGCCCGAGGCCGGCGTGCCCGCGC
>JANXMN010000541.1 GCA_025354605.1 Hymenobacter sp.
CGTGGCCAGCCCCAGCGCGCAGGGGCAGGCGATGATGAGCACGGCCACAAAGTTGACCAGAGCCAGCGGCAGGCGGGTGGCGGCGGGTGCCAGGTCGAACCACACCACGAACGTGGCAATGGCCAGCATCACCACTACGGGCACGAACACGGCGCTAACCTTATCGGCCAACCGCTGAATCGGGGCCCGGCTGCCCTGCGCTTCTTCCACCAGCTTTACGATTTGGGCCAGCATGGTTTCGGCCCCCACTTTCAGCACCCGGAAGCGGAAAGAGCCGGTTTTGTTGAGGGTCGCGCCAAACACGTTGTCGCCTTCCTTTTTCTCCACGGGCAAGCTTTCGCCGGTGAGCATGCTCTCGTCCACGGCCGAGCGGCCGGTGAGAATCGTGCCGTCGGTGGCCACCTTCTCGCCGGGGCGCACCACTACTTCGTCGCCCACCACCACTTCGGTAATGGGCACGTCCATTTCCTGGCCGTTGCGCACGACCCGCGCCGTTTTGGCTTGCAGGCCCATCAGGGCCTTGATGGCCGCCGACGTTTTGAGCTTGGCCCGGCTTTCCAGCACCTTGCCCAGTAGGATGAGGGCAATAATGGTGGCCGTGGTGTCGTAGTACACCTCCGGCATCAGCCCGCGGCGCATAAACCACTGCGGCACGAGGGTAGCGGCCAGGCTGTAGAGAAAGGCCGCCCCGGTGCCCACGGCAATGAGCGTATCCATGCTTGCGGTGCGGTGCAAAAAGCCGTTCCAGGCCGATACGTAGAACTCGCGGCCGCTGTAGAGCAGCACCGGCAGCGTGAGGGCCAGCAGCACGTAGTTGAGCACGGGCATCGAGACGCGGTTCATCATGGCCGGCCACAGCATGAGCATGCTCAGCACCATGACCACCACGGCCAGCGCGACGGCCACGCCAAAGCGGCGCTTCAGGTTCTGGTAGGCAGCGGCCTTGCGGGCGTCCAACTCCTCATCAGATGCCAGCACGTTGGCCGCCGCGGCCGGGCTAGGCTCGTGCACGCCGTAGCCGGCCTGCTCCACGGCGGCACGCAGCCCGGCGCGGTCAATCTGGCCAGGCAGGAACTCGACGGTGGCTTTCTCGCTGGCCAGGTTCACGGTGGCGCGCTGCACGCCGGGCGTGCGGGCCAGGGCCTTCTCCACGAAGTTAGAGCAGGAGGCGCAGGTCATGCCCTCGATGTTGAGGGTGGCCGTTTCGGTGGCGGGGGCCGGTGCCGAGCCAGCGGCCTCAGCGGGGTGGTGATGAGCGGTTTCCACGGGGAGTCATTCGGAAGGTGAGCAGCAACGAAAGAGCTGACGGCAAAGCAACAACCGGTAAACTCCTTTTGGTCCGCAATAGATGTGTAGGATTAGGCCGAGGACTTGCAACATTCGCAGCCTGCTCTGGCAGCCGCCCAGCGGTGTACACAATTAGGCTGCCGGGCTTGTAAGATTTCCAGACCCGGAGCCCCACGGCCTGCATCGACGAGGACCCGGCACAGGAGCTGGATGGCTCGCTAGCACAAGCAAGCTGCGCCTTTTCGCGCCCTCCCGACTCAATTCAGCCGGGCGGCAAGCGGCTTTTGGCGAGGATGCCGCGCGCAAACCGCTCAAACCTTTCTCGTAATTTTGTCGTTGCTTCGTACCAATGTTCCGGCTCAGTACCCATTCCCGACGCGCGACGGCGGCCTCCTTGCTGGTGGTCTTCCTCAACGTGTTCTTTGGGCAAGCCGTGTGCGCATGGGCCATGCCCACAGCCGTGGCCGCGCATCACCACGAGCACGAACACCCGGCGGGCACCCCGCCGCATCACCACGAATCGGAGGCCCCGGACCACCACGACGCGGACCACGCGGCCACCCACCAGCACCACCACGGCGCCCACGGCCCGGTTTCGCATTCCCATAAACCTGGTAAGGGCACCTGCTGCCAGGACGACGCGGCAGCGGTGTGGGCCTCGCTCACGCACCCGCCCAAGGTGGGCATCGAAAAGATTGCGCTCCCGGCGTTTATCATGCCGGCCGCGCCCTACGCCCTGGTTGTGCGCGCCCAGCAATGGGACCGGTCCCGGCCCGTGCTGCTGGTGGCCCGGCGGCGGCTAAAACCCAAAATACCCGACATCCGAATCTTCATTCAGTCGCTGACTGTCTGAGTCCTTTCTTGTCCAAGGCCCGTGCCGGCATAGCGCTGCTATGACCCGGCCGGGCCTTTTTGCGTGGTTTCGGGCCGCGTAGACTCTTGGTGGGTCACT
>JANXMN010000576.1 GCA_025354605.1 Hymenobacter sp.
CGAGGCCGAAAACGTGTACCTCAACACCAATGAGCACATCCGGGCCGTGGTGGAGGTGGAAACGCGCGATGCGCGCTTCGTGAAAATGCTGCAAAGCCAATACCCGCTGCACAGCTACCGCCGGGCTTCGCGCCTGCTGCACCAGTTGCGCGCCATCAAGAGCCCCGAGGAAATCCGGGTGATGCGCCAGGCCTGCGAAATCACGGGCAAGGCGTTTCGGCGGCTGCTGGGGTTTGTGCAGCCGGGCGTGTGGGAGTTCGAGATTGAGGCCGAAATCGTGCACGAGTTCATGCGCAACCGCAGCCGGGGCCCCGCTTACGGCAGCATTGTGGCCAGCGGCAAAAATGCCTGCGTGCTGCACTACACCACCAACGACAACCAGTGCCAGGCCGGCGACGTGATTCTGCTCGACTTCGGGGCCGAGTACGCCAACTATGCCGCCGACCTGTCGCGCTCCATTCCGGTGAACGGCAAGTTCACCACCCGCCAGCGGCAGGTGTACGATGCCGTGCTGGCCGTAATGGCCATCGCCAAAACCCGCCTCGTGGCCGGCAGCGAAATTGAGGAATACCACCGGCTGGTGGGCGAGTGTATGGAGCAGGAACTCATCAAGCTCGACCTGCTGAACGCCGACGACGTGAAGAACCAGGACCCCGCCGCGCCGCTCTATAAAAAGTATTTCATGCACGGCACCAGCCACTACCTGGGCCTCGATGTGCACGACGTGGGCTATAAGTACCGCACCTTTGAGCCGGGCATGGTGTACACCGTGGAGCCGGGCATCTACATCCCTGAAGAGGGCCTGGGCATCCGCCTCGAAAACGACATCCTCATCACCGCCACTGGCAACGACGACCTGATGGGCGACATTCCGCTGCAAGCGGATGCGATTGAGGATTTGATGGCCAGGTAGCACGCAGCCGTAGCACGCAGCCTTTGCTGCGTCGCAGGACCGGGCCGATTGGGCTTCGTTCGCCCGGCAACGCAGCAAAGGCTGCGTGCTACGGCTCGTGCTACAGCTTTGTCGCCTGCACCAGCTGGGGAAGATACTTGGCCAGGGCCTGCACCTGCGAGCGGGTGAAGTTGCCATCCACGGCCACGAGCACGAACGAATCGGCGGCATCGGGCAGCTTGCCGAGGGCGGCAAACTCCGATACTTTGTCGCCCGAGGCGCGCACCGAAACCTGGTAGTCGCTGCCGGCCGCGCCGCCCACCGAAATGGGTTCGTACTTATTGCCTTTCAGAATGCCCTCGGCCTCCTGGCGCAGGCCCTGCTGGGCCAGCTCGCGGGCCGTGGCCGACGTCGGCGCGAAGCTGATGACTTTAGCCGCTCGAATGCCCGTGATGGCATTGGTCAGCTCGGAGCCGCCGAGCAGCTTAGCGGCTTTTACCAGCGCCAGGCGTTGCAGCAGGTCGGCCGACCATTCGGTGGTTTTGAAGCCTTCGCGGCCGTCGTATTTCGAAAAGAAGGAGGCCACCGTGCGGGCCGGCGTGCTGGGGCCGCCGGCGCGGCAGCCTGCCAACAGCAGCAAAAACAGAAACAGCGCGGGAAAACGAAATTGATTCAGCATAGGGCAAAGATGAGAAGGCGGAGGCGTTCGGCGGCTACCGCTGGCAATAGAACGGCCCGTAGCAACGGAGGTTGCCACGGGCCGGATGCCTCAAATGCCTGAGCCAGCTTAGTGAAATGCCACGCTGTTGAGGAAGAATACATCGCGGTCGCGGCCGTGCTCGACGCGCACGTGCTGGTAGCCGCTGGCCACGAAGCGAGAGCCGTACCAGGGCAACAGGTCGGTTTGGGTGGTTTGGGTGGGTCGCTCGGCTTCGGTCGGGGCCGGGACGGCGGCGGTCTGGATGAGCACGTGCTGGTCGTTGGGCGAGTTGTCGGCGCGGTTCACCACCTTGTAGCGCAACTTGCTCTCGTCGAGGTAGGCCAGCACGAAGCGGCCGTCGCTGAGGGGCTGCAGGCGCACGGTTTCTTCCAGCTCGTTGCGGCGCAGGTTCTCCACTACAAAGTTGTTGTCCCAGACCAGGTTGCCGCCGCGGTCGAAGCCGCAAACCACGGCGTGGGTGGTCTGGTAGCCGTCGAAAATGCGGGAGTTGCCGTAGCCGCCGAAGCTAGAATAGGGCGAGTAAAATTGGTTGCCGTAGGGTGTGTAACCCCCGCTGTAGCCGCCGTAGCTGTTGTAGCGGTAGTGCGGCGTGTACACTTCGGCCACCAGCACGTAGCCCCCGTCGGGCTGGGGCAGCAGCTCGTGTAGCAGCAGCCGGTAGTGCCAGCGCATGGGCGACACCGAGCGGGCCAGCCGGCGGGCTACGCGCTGCCGCAGCCGTACCTGCCGGCGCGGTTTGAGGTAGTCGAAAAAGTGCTTCAGGTGCAGAAAATCGTAGAAGCGCAGCGGGGTGCGGGGGCCGCTCGGGGCTAGGCCGCCGGGTCGCAGGTCGGTGGCAAACAGGCCCTGGGCGTACTCCGGTCCGCGCAGCGAATAGGTGCCCATCAGCAGGCGGGAAGTCGTGTCCTGCGGGGGCGATATCTGGGCCGTGATGAGGCTGCGCTCGCTCTCGGCCTGCACAAACTCGGAACTGACGAGCTGGCCCTTGTCAGTGAGCTGCTTGAGCAGCAGGCGGCTCTTGCGGCCGTTGGTCTGGCTCAGCACGTACTCGGCGCGGCGGCTGGCGGCATCGGCCACGAAGGTGAGCTGGGTGGGTAGCGGCTCGTACACGGAGGGTAGGTACTGCATCTGGCCGGTGGCCACGTCGAGCAGCAGGGCCGTGACGTGCAGCTGGTCGTTGAGCAGCACCGTGGCGAACAAATGGCCATCGAGAGCTTTCAACTCGACTATTTCACGGCTCAGCTTGGTTTCGAAATGCTGGGTCCGCACCTCGCCCAGGGGACCGTTATAGGCAGC
>JANXMN010000589.1 GCA_025354605.1 Hymenobacter sp.
CCCGGCGCGAAGCCGGCCAGGCCCAGCACGAGCAGCAACAGCAAAAATATTTTCATGAACGAAACAAAGGGGATAAGCAGCCAACAAGCCATCCGCAGAGGCCCCGTTGGCCTACTGCCGGTGGCTAAAAATCAGCCCAAAAGCTAACAGCCAACAGCTATAAGTTAACAGCTAAGCAAACAAGCAGCTACTGGCGCACCGCGGGATACTTCACGCGCACCTTCTTCCAGTACACGTAGTTGCCGGTTTTGGCCTCTACGAGGTAGGTGCCGGCCGGAATCTTGCCCAGGTTGACGGGGGCACCGGTGTTGTTGGTGGGGTCCAGGTCGGTCTGGTAAACGACTTTATTTTTATAATCGGTCATCACCAGCGTGCCGGGCTTGCTAAACTGTTGGGTGAAGCTGAGCAGGATATCGGTCGAGTTGGCTTTGGGGAAAACGTCGATGCCGGAGAGCGTTTCGACCCGCTTGATGGGGCCGTCGAGGGTCACGGGCGAGGCCGTGGTGCTGCTTTTTACCGTCGTGCCGTCGGCCGCGCGGGTTTTGGTTTTCACCTTGGTCTGGGCCTGGGCCGAGCCAGCGGCCAGCAGCGCGGCGGCGAGCGCCAAAGAGGGGAGGAGTTTCATAAGGGGCGTTGAAAGCGGTTGAGAAAACAAAGGAACGTCGTGGCCGCGCCTTTTGCATACTCCGTACCAAAAACCGGCAGCCGGGGTTGCCCCGGCCCCGGCCGGCCGCTCGCCCCCTCAGAATCGGGGGCGTCGGAAGCAGCGAATGATGCCCGGAAACAGGCTCCGGGGCGGGCGTCGGGCGCGGAGGGCCCGAAACTCGTCCTACGGGCATGCATATTTTTCCCAAGTGCTCCGTCGGACGTCCTACGGGCATCCATATTTTTCCCAAGTGCTCCGTCGGACGTCCTACGGGCACCCATATTATTCCCAAGTGGTCTGTAGGACGTCCTACGGGCATCCACAGAAAAACATGATGGTCCGTAGCACGGCGGCGGGCCCGTGGTCCCGAAAAATTGCAACGGCCCCGCCCCCACGGGCTAACTTTGTCCGAAACCACTTTGCCATGCTACGTACCCACACCTGCGGCGAGCTCCGCCCCGAACACATTGGTCAAACCGTCACCCTCTGCGGCTGGGTGCAGCGCACCCGCGACAAAGGCGCCATCCTCTGGATTGACCTGCGCGACCGGTATGGCCTCACCCAGATTACCCTCGAAGAAGGCGTGGAGGCCGACGCCGTGCGCGCAACCGCCCGCCACCTCGGCCGCGAGTTTGTACTACGCGTGACCGGCAAAGTAGCTGAGCGCTACTCTAAAAACGATAAAATTCCGACCGGCGGCATCGAAATCCGCCCCGAGCAAGTCGAGATTCTGAACCCCGCCAAGCTGCCGCCCTTCCTCATCGAGGATGACACCGACGGCGGCGACGACCTGCGGATGAAATACCGCTACCTCGACCTGCGCCGCACCCCGGTGCGCAACAACCTGATGCTGCGCCACAAAATGGCCCAGGCCGTGCGCCGGTACTTGGATGGCCAGGAGTTCATCGAAGTTGAAACCCCCGTGCTCATCAAAAGCACGCCCGAAGGGGCGCGGGATTTCGTGGTGCCTTCGCGCATGAACCCCGGCGAGTTTTACGCCCTGCCGCAGTCGCCCCAGACGTTCAAGCAGCTGCTGATGGTGTCGGGCTTCGACCGGTACTTCCAAATCGTGAAGTGCTTCCGCGATGAGGACCTGCGCGCCGACCGCCAGCCCGAATTCACGCAGATTGACTGCGAAATGGCCTTCGTGACCCAGGAAGACATCCTCGACATGTTTGAGGGCCTGGTGCGCTACCTGTTCAAGGAAATCAAAAGCCTCGATTTCCCCACCGTGCCCCGCATGACTTATGCCGACGCCATGCGCGACTACGGCAACGACAAGCCCGACACCCGCTTCGAGATGAAGTTCGTGGACCTCACCGCCACCGTGCAGGGCCAGGGCTTCCCCGTGTTCGACAGCGCCGAGCTGGTGCTGGGCGTCAACGCGGCCACCTGCGCCGCCTACACCCGCAAGCAGATTGACGAGCTGACCGAGTGGGTGAAGCGCCCGCAAATCGGGGCCACCGGCCTCGTGTATGCCCGCGTAGAGGCCGACGGCCAGGTGAAATCCTCGGTCGATAAGTTCTACGCGCAGGACGAGCTGCAGAAGTGGAAAGCCGCCTTCAATGCCAACCCCGGCGACCTTATCCTGCTGCTGGCCGGCCCCGAAGCCAAAACCCGCAAGGCCATGAGCGAGTTGCGCCTCGAAATGGGCCGCCGCCTCGGCCTGCGCGACCCCAACACGTTTTCGCCGCTGTGGGTAATCGACTTCCCGCTGCTCGAATTCAGTGAGGAGGAAAACCGCCACTTCGCCATGCACCACCCCTTCACCTCGCCCAAGCCCGAGGATTTGGCCCTGCTCGACTCACCGGCTACCATCGGCCAGACGCGGGCCAACGCCTACGACCTGGTGATAAACGGCGTGGAAATCGGCGGCGGCTCCATCCGCATCCACGACCGCGCCGTGCAGGCCCGCATGTTCTCGCTGCTCGGCTTCACCCCCGAAGAAGCCCAGGCCCAGTTCGGCTTCCTGCTCGACGCCTTCGAGTACGGTGCGCCGCCCCACGGCGGCCTGGCCTTCGGCTTCGACCGCCTCTGCAGCCTCTTCGGCGGCTCCGACAGCATCCGCGACTTCATCGCCTTCCCGAAGAATAATTCGGGGCGGGATGTGATGATTGACTCGCCCTCGCCCATTTCGGAGGTGCAGCTCAAGGAGCTAAGCATTAAAACGGCCGTGGTGGTGAAGTAGAACCCTTCTAAAATTTGCCGCGTTTTCTGGCTTGAACTAACCAAATCCATCTCATGGCACTGCGCAAGAAAGAAGAGTTATCGGGTCGGGCGATGAAGCGGGTATTGAAGCGTGCCGCCGAGGCCGTGGTAGCAGAAAATACCCGGAAGGGGTTCTCCATTACTGTGCTGGAGGACGGCCAGATTATCGAAATTGACCCCGACGGCACCAAACGAGTGGTTCGGGAGAATGCGCCGCGTACGGTGCGGGTTAATACGGCACCTTTCACCCTTGAGTAAGGCAACGGACATTCCACGTCTGCGAATGCTAGCCGGCCCGAATGGGTCCGGCAAATCATTTTTAGTGCCCTTGTTAGCGGAAGAAGTGAATTTAGGCATCGTTGTAAATGCCGATGAGCTGGAGGCCACCTTGCGAAAACAACCCCAGGGTTTCCGCTTGCTAAACCTGCGCAATTGGAACGTGCAGTTGACAAATGCCGAATTACAGGAATTTGCGGCGCGGCCTGGTTCGCAGCGCTTGCCGAAAGAGCAGGCCAGCCAGCTGCGCATCGAGCAAAATGTGCTGTTGCTAGGTAACGCTCATCTGGATTCTTACCTGGCGGCCTGGATAGCGGAGTTGTTGCGGTTTCATCTGTTGGCCAGCCGGCTGTCGCTGACATTCGAAACGGTGATGTCGCATCCATCGAAGCTGGATTTTCTGCGGGAAGCCCGGTTGGCGGGTTATCGCACGTACTTGTATTTTGTAGCTACGGCCGACCCGGTTATCAACATTGCCCGCGTGGCAGTACGCGTGGCCAAAGGAGGGCATCCCGTCGCGCAGGATAAAATCGTGGAGCGTTACCGCCGGTCCCTTTCGCTGTTGCGGGCTGCCCTTAAACTCACCGACCGCGCCTATATTTTCGACAACTCAGGTACTGAACCCACTTTGGTGGCAGAGGTAATGAATGGAAAAGAAGTGACCTATAAAACCGACCAAGTGCTAAGTTGGGTTGATGAGGCAATAGGCTGAGCAAGCGCAGTCGGAAACGGAAAGCGGCGACTGATACTTCAGTCGCCGCTTTCCGTTTCCGACATGAGGTAATGGGCCAATGCGTGTATGCCCCAGCCGCTCACCCCGGCAATGCCGCCGTTCGTCGGGGCGCGGAGGCAATTTAACGAAGCTCGAAATCCGACCCTGGTTTAAGGGAGTAGATGGGTTCAGTTAAATGCTTGTAGCACCTATCCTCATGTCCAACTTCGCTATTCTCGCCGCCGCTTTCCTGTTCTGGACCGTAATGGCTACCAGCCTTATCCGGGCCGAGCTGGTGGCGGTTCCGGTGCGCCAATCCCACGTTCCCACGTTCCGCTCCATGCCTATCCGGGCCACGGCGCTGCTACCGATGAACACCGGCAATGCCGTGTACAACTAGCCTGGCATCGCCATTCGCGGCGATGCTTCTTATGCGATAATTACCGACTTATTTAGTTTCCGAAATTATAGATAGCCAAAAGAGCCGCTTCTCAGGAGCGGCTCTTTTGTTGTGCCGTGGTAGGAAGAAGTCCGCGTGCTGGCCTTGCAGCAAACGTGCTTTATAACCAGTCCATATTCTCCCTAAACTCGACCGGGTACATGTTCAGGTACTGCACGATGCGCGGGTAGGTGCCGCGGTTGGGGCTGCTGCCGTGGGGCAGGGCGTGGTGCCAGAGCACGAAGTCGCCGGCCTCGGCGGCAATGGGCACGGCCTGGGCAGCGAGGTTCACGCGGCGCGGGTCGGTGCCGGGGGGCAGGCCGGCCAGCCAGCTTTCCAGGGTACGGTGGAAGCCGGGCACGCAGCAGAAAGCGCCTTGCTCGGCGGGGGTGTCGCAGAGGTAGAGCAGGCCCTGGGTGCCGAAGCGCAGGGGCGGCTCCAGGCTCATGTCCCAGTGCAGGTGCGGCCCCTGGAAGTGGTAGCCGGCCGTTTCGGGTGGGTTGAAGCTGGTGCGGTCGGTGGTTTTCCACAGGTCGGCCGTGCCCCATAGCTGGGCAAAAGCTTTCTGAATGCGCGGCGACTGCCGGTTGGCCCGCAGGGTGGGGTGGTGGTAGAACTCCATCATAATGCCCTTGCCGATGGCTTGCTCGTACCAGGTGGCCGGGTTTTGCGGGGCCATGCCCAGAGCTTCCCACACGGCTAGCTCCGTGGCGCGCGCTTGCTCTTTCGACACGGCCGCCCGCAGAATGACGTAGCCGTGCTCCTCCCAAAAAGCCAGGTCGGCCGCGCTCAGTACATCGTCGGCCGCAGCGAGCTCGCGCAGGCTTTGGGCCAGGGCTTCGGGGTAGGGCTGGCCGGCGAAAAGACTGTTCAGGCGCTGCACCTGCAAGGGGTCGAGCTGCCCGCCGTTGCGGCCCAGAACCCAGCTTTCGAACTCCGCGAAGTCTGGCGCGTGCTGCATCAGGTACTGCAAAGTCTCCTCAATCGGCAGGCCCAGCCCGTTTAGCAGCAGGTTGTCGAAGCGCCAGCTTCGCTCCGTCGGCTCAATGAACACCCCCTTGCGCCGGGCCAGCACCTGCGACCAGAATTGCTTCAGATACTTTACGCCCAAGCTGCCTGTATCGTCGATGCCGGCGAGTTGGGTGGGTGCCGTTGCGCCCGGGGTTTGCTTGGAAGACATTCGATAAGTTTCAGGAGACGATGAGGTCGAGCAAATTACAGCCGCAAATAAAAAAAGCGGCAGCTGAAAACTCAGCTGCCGCTTTCGCTTGCCTGATTGGTGCGCCTAAAAATTCCGCTCGCCCGTCTCACGCTTGCCCAGCATCACAGAGCCCACCATGGCTGCCAGCAATAGGATGGACGCCAGCTCGAACGGTAGCGCGTAGTCGCGGAAAAGCACCATCCCCAGCTTGTCCACCATGCCCACCTGCGAGTCGAACGTTGCCGGGTCGTAGCCGGTGGGGCTGATGTTGCGCAGCGCCGCCACCAGAATCAGCAGCAGCGAGCCGCCGGCAATAGCGGCCGCGAACTTGGCCAGCGCCGGCTTGTGCGGCTCGGTTTCCTCGTTCAGGTTCAGGAACATAATCACGAACAGGAACAGCACCATGATGGCTCCGGCGTACACGATGATGTTCACCGCCGCCAGAAACTGCGCGTTCAGCAGCAGGTAGTGGCCCGAGAGCGTGAAAAACGTGAGGATGAGAAATAGGACGCTGTGCACCGGATTTTTGGCCAGCACCACGCCCAATGCACTCAGCAGGGCCACGAACGAGAGAAAGAGAAAGAGGGACATTAGAATCGAAATAGAACGTCAGAGGAGAACGTCATGCTGAGCTTGTCGAAGCATCTCTACCGCTTCGTTGAGCCGATTGAATCACTACTGCGGTTGTCATGCTTCGACAGGCTCAGCATGACAACCTGATGGCGAAAGTTACGCCAGCTGCGCGCGCAGCTTCTCTGCCTGCTCAGGCGTGAGCTGAATGCCGCGCTTCGAGCGGCTATTGGGCGTCACGGGCTCTACCAGCCGGTCCTTGCCGTAAATGAATTCGTCGCGCTCGAAACGCGGCGGGGCCATTTTATCGGCTTGCAGGTACACGGCCGCTTTCGGGCAGGCTTCTTCGCACAGGCCGCAGAAAATGCAGCGCAGCATATTGATTTCGTAGCTGACGGCGTACTTCTCTTCGCGGTAGAGGCCTTCTTCGCCTTTCTTGCGCTCGCCGGCCACCATCGTAATGGCTTCGGCGGGGCAGGCTACGGCGCAGAGGCCGCAGGCCGTGCAGCGCTCGCGGCCGGCTTCGTCGCGCTTGAGCACGTGCAGGCCGCGGAACACTGGGGAGAAGGGGCGCGTCTCTTCGGGGTAGCGGATGGTGACCTGCTTCTTGGTCGCCGCCCGGAAAAAGTGCTGCATCGTAATCGACAAGCCCTGGAAAATAGCCGGCAGATAGGCCCGCTCGGCCAGGGTCATGGGCTTCTTTTCGAGGACTTTGGCGCGGTTACTTAAGGATTCCATAGTGGTTTCTGTCATGCTGAGCCTGTGAAGCATCTTGTCACGTTCGCAAAGCCAGGTGGGGTAACTATTTCTGACGAGGGCAGCCGTGATGAGGTGTTTCCTTCGGGACGCCAGGTAGACTCGACAAACAAAATTATTTAATTACGCCGAATGTAATCAGGCCGCCCGTGAGCAGGATATTGAAAATAGCCAGCGGGATGAGGATGGTCCAGCCCAGGCGCATCAACTGGTCGTAGCGGAAGCGCGGCAGCGTCCAGCGCACCCACATGAAGAAGAAGATGAAGGCGAAGATTTTGCCGAACAGGCCCAGCAAGCCCACGATGGTGATGATGTTCTGGGCGGTGACCAGTTCCAGCCCGCGACTAGAGACCAGCCAGTCGCGCATTTCGTATTGGAAGGGGAAATTGAAGCCGCCGAAGTAGAGCACGCTCATCACGGCCGAAGCCACGAACACGTTGATATACTCGGCAAACAGATACAGGCCCATTTTCATCGAGCTATACTCGGTGTGGTAGCCGCCGATGAGTTCGGTTTCGCACTCAGGCAGGTCAAAGGGGGTGCGGTTGGTTTCGGCAAACGCGCAGACAATAAAAATCAGAAAGCCCAGCGGCTGCTTGGCGATGTTCCAGAAGTGCCACTCGCCGGCCACCGACTGCTGCAAGGTGATTTCGCGCAGCGAAAGCGTGCCCGACATCATGAGCACCGCAATCAGGGCCAGGCCCATGGCCAGCTCGTAGCTGATGTTTTGCGAAGCGGCCCGGATGGCGCCCAGCAGCGAAAACTTGTTGTTCGAGGCCCAGCCGCCAATCATGATTCCGTACACGCCCAGCGATACCATGCCGAACACATAGAGCATACCGACGTTGATTTCGATGCCTTGCAGATGCACGATGGTATCGCCGAACTGCAGGAAGTTGCCGAACGGAATCACCGCCGATGACATCAGGGCCGTGACCATGGCCAGGCAAGGTCCGAACACGAACAGCGCCCGGTTGGCTCCGGCCGGGAAGAATTCTTCCTTGGTGAAGAGCTTCACGGCATCGGCCAGCGGCTGAAGCAGGCCAAAGGGACCGGCGCGGTCCGGCCCAACCCGGTCCTGCAGGAATGCGGCAATTACGCGCTCGGCGTAAGTGGAGTAGGTGGCAATCAGCAGCGAAACGCCGAAAACCACCAGAACAACGAGGCCTTGCCAGCCCAGAGCGGGGAGAGTCATATAGTAGGATTTACTAGGTCTTTCAGAACGTCATGCCGAGCGTAGCCGAGGCATCTCGTTCGCATCGTTGTGCCGATTGGATTACTGCTGCACGCGAGATGCTTCGGCTGCGCTCAGCATGACGTTCTTTTTATTATCGTTCTACTTAATTATTCAAACCACCCAGCCGCAGCGGCGGGTTACGCTCTAATTCGCGGGTAGTGCTTTCGGGTAAATCGGCCAGCACCTGCGGATTTACCACCGGCAATTCGTAATGGTTGGCCGAGATAACTGAGGCGCGGCTGATGTGCGCCGGGCCTTCCAACGTCCAGTCCGAGGTTTCCTTTTTGTCGAAGCGGCAGGTATTGCAAATCCACTCCTTCACTTCGCCGTAAGCGTCCTTGCGGGCCGTTACGCGGAGTACGTCTTTGCCTTTGTACCAAAGGGTTACGTGGCCGTTGCACTTGTCGGTTTCGCAGTTGCGGTGGGCATCCACGGGCTTCGTGAACCACACGCGCTGCTTGAAGCGGAAGGTTTTATCGGTCAGCGCGCCCACCGGGCACACGTCGATGACATTGCCGCTGAACTCGTTGTCGATGATGTTCTCGATGTAGGTGCCGATTTCCGAGGCATCGCCCCGGCCCAGCACGCCGTGCACACGCTCGGGCGTGAGCTGGTCGGCAGTGTACACGCAGCGGTAGCACAGGATGCAGCGCGTCATGTGCAGCTGAATAAGCGGGCCGATATCAATTTTCTCGAAGGTGCGGCGCTCTTCCTCGTAGCGAGTGGTGCTCAGGCCATGCTCGAAGGCGAAATCCTGGAGGCTGCACTCGCCGGCCTGGTCGCACACCGGGCAGTCGAGCGGGTGGTTGATGAGCAGCATCTCCACGATGCCCTTGCGCACGTCCATCACCTGTTGGTTGATGGTGTTTTCGACTACCATACCGTCCTGCACCGCCGTGATGCACGAGGCTACCAGTTTGGGCATCGGTCGCGGGTCTTTGGCCGAGCCAGCCGACACCTTCACCAGGCAGGCGCGGCACTTGCCGCCCGAGCCCTTCAGCGGGGTGTAGTAGCACATGGCTGGCGGTACGATGCCGCCGCCAATCTGGCGGGCCGCGTTCATAATGGTCGTTCCATCCGGAACCTCCACCTCAATGCCATCGAACGTTATTTTAGCCATTGGTATAGTTAATTCAAAATTACGTCTGTCATGCTTCGACAAGCTCAGCATGACGTTCTTTTTTATCGTTCTAGCCTAAGCCAATACCGCGGCAACACGATACGCCGCGCCGGGCACTGTCGCTTCTTTGGGGTTCAACACGTGCCACTCGAACTCGTGGCGGAAGTGACGCACTGCCGCCGCTACTGGCCATGCCGCCGCTTCGCCCAGCGGGCAAATGGTGTTGCCTTCAATCTGCTTGGCCACGCTCACCAGCAGGTCGATGTCGTGCATCGAGCCGTGGCCGTGTTCGAGACGGTGCAGCACCTTTTCCATCCAGCCCGTGCCCTCGCGGCAGGGAGAGCACTGTCCGCACGACTCGTGATGGTAGAAGCGCGAGAAATTCCAGGTGTTCTTCACGATGCACGTCGTTTCGTCCATCGCAATGAAGCCGCCCGAGCCCAGCATGGTGCCCGTCACGAAGCCGCCGTCGCTCAACGATTCATAAGTCATCAGGCGGTTTTCGCCAGCGGCGGTTTTCAGAATAAGCTCTTTGGGCAGAATCGGCACAGAAGAGCCGCCAGCCACTACTGCTTTCAGGTCGCGGCCTTTCCAGATACCACCGCAATACTCGTCGGAGTAGATGAACTCTTCAACGGGCAGGCCCAGCTCAATTTCGTAGATGCCGGGCTTGTTGAGGTGGCCACAGGCTGAAATCAGCTTGGTACCTGTGCTTTTGCCGATGCCGATTTTGGCGTATTCTTCGCCCCCCTCGTTCACGATAACCGGCACGGCCGCGATGGTTTCCACGTTGTTCACCACCGTGGGGCGGGCATAAAGCCCCTGCACGGCCGGGAACGGTGGCTTGTTGCGCGGGTTGCCCCGCTTGCCTTCCAGCGACTCCAGCAGCGCGGTTTCCTCGCCGCAGATGTAGGCACCGGCGCCGGGGTGCACGTGCAAATCGAGCGAGTAGCCCGAGCCGAGAATGTTCTCGCCCAGGAAACCGGCCGCGTAAGCCTCAGCAATGGCCTTTTCCAGAATGCGCAGCACGTACAACAGCTCGCCGCGGATGTAGATGTAGCTGGTGCGCGCGCCCAGCGCGTAGCTGCCCGTAATCATGCCCTCAATGAGCAGGTGGGGCAGTTTCGTCATTAGCTGCCGGTCTTTGAAGGTGCCGGGCTCCGATTCGTCGGCATTGCAGACGAGGTAGCGCGGCACGCCCTCGGGCTTGGCCAGGAAGCCCCACTTCATGCCGGCGGGGAAGCCCGCGCCACCGCGCCCGCGCAGGCCCGACTTCTTCACTTCTTCCGTTACCTCATCGGGCGTCATCGTTTTGAGCGCCTTCTCCACGGAGCGGTAGCCGCCGTGCTTGCGGTACACCTCGAAGGTGTTGATGCCTTCGACGTTGATGTGTTCGGTTAATAGCTTGCGTCCCATAGCGGTAACTGCTTATTTGTTGGGCTGATTGTCTTCTAGCTTGGTAATGCGGGCGTCGTGCTGTTGCAGGAGTTGCCGCACAT
>JANXMN010000375.1 GCA_025354605.1 Hymenobacter sp.
CTGAACCAGATGGTGGACTCGCTGAACCTGTTTGCCGGCGAAGTAACCCGCGTGGCCCAGGAAGTGGGCACCGAAGGCAAGCTCGGCGGCCAGGCCGTGGTGCCCAACGTGGCCGGCGTGTGGAAGGAGCTGACGGATAACGTAAACAACATGGCCGGCAACCTCACCAGCCAAGTACGGGACATTGCCAACGTGGCCACGGCCGTAGCCAAAGGCGACCTGAGCCAGAAAGTAACGGTTGATGTAAAAGGGGAGCTGCTCCAGCTGAAGCAGAACCTGAACCAGATGGTGGACTCGCTGAACCTGTTTGCCGGCGAAGTAACCCGCGTGGCCCAGGAAGTGGGCACCGAAGGCAAGCTCGGCGGCCAGGCCGTGGTGCCCAACGTGGCCGGCGTTTGGAAAGACCTGACGGACAACGTGAACTACATGGCCAGTAACCTGACCAGCCAGGTGCGGGACATTGCCAACGTAGCTACTGCTGTGGCTAAAGGCGACCTGACCCAGACGGTGACGGTGGATGTAAAAGGCGAATTCCTGCAGCTGAAGGAAAACCTAAACCAGATGGTGGCCTCGCTGAACCTGTTTGCCGGCGAGGTAACCCGCGTAGCCCAGGAAGTCGGCACCGAGGGCAAGCTCGGCGGCCAGGCCAGCGTGCCCAACGTGGCTGGCGTGTGGAAGGCCCTGACCGACAACGTAAACGACATGGCCTCGGCCCTCACCTCGCAGGTGCGGGATATTGCCAACGTGGCCACGGCCGTAGCCCGCGGTGACCTGAGCCAGAAGATGACGGTGAACGTGAAGGGCGAAATCCTGGAGTTGAAGAACATCCTCAACCAGATGGTGGACTCGCTCAACATCTTCGGCGACGAAGTAACCCGGGTGGCCCGCGAAGTAGGTACCGAGGGCAAGCTCGGCGGCCAGGCTGTAGTGCCCCGCGTGGGCGGCACCTGGAAGGAGCTGACCGACAACGTGAACACGATGGCCAGCAACCTGACCAGTCAGGTGCGGGACATTGCCAACGTGGCCACCGCCGTTTCGAAAGGTGACTTGAGCCAGAAAATCACGGTGGATGTGAAAGGTGAGCTGCTCGACCTGAAGGACAACCTGAACCAGATGGTGGACTCGCTCAACATCTTCGCCGGCGAGGTAACCCGCGTGGCCCGCGAAGTGGGCACCGAGGGGATTCTGGGCGGCCAGGCCAACGTGCCCAAAGTTTCGGGCACCTGGAAGGACCTGACCGACAACGTGAACACGATGGCCAGCAACCTGACCTCGCAGATGCGGGACATTGCCAACGTGGCTACCGCGGTAGCCAAAGGCGACTTGAGCCAGAAAATCACGGTGAACGTGCGCGGCGAGCTGCTCCAGCTCAAGGAGAACCTCAACGAAATGGTGGACTCGCTGAACACGTTTGGCGACGAAGTAACCCGGGTGGCCCGCGAAGTGGGTACCGAGGGCAAGCTCGGCGGCCAGGCCAGTGTGCCCAACGTGCGCGGCACCTGGAAGGATTTGACGGACAACGTGAACACGATGGCCAGCAACCTGACCTCGCAGGTACGGGACATTGCCCACGTGGCCACCGCCGTATCGCGCGGCGACCTGACCCAGAAAGTAACGGTGGACGTGAACGGTGAATTACTCGACCTGAAGGAAAACCTGAACCAGATGGTGGACTCGCTCAACATCTTCGCCGGCGAGGTAACCCGCGTGGCCCAGGAAGTGGGCACCGAAGGCAAGCTGGGCGGCCAGGCCGCCGTGCCCAACGTGGCCGGCACCTGGAAGGACCTCACCGACAACGTAAACTACATGGCCTCCAACCTCACCACGCAGGTGCGGGGCATTGTGAAAGTGGTAACGGCCGTATCGAAAGGTGACCTTACCCAGAAGCTGACCCTCGAAGCCAAGGGCGAAGTGGCCGAGCTGGCCGACACCATCAACCGCATGGTAGATGACCTGAACCGCCTCGCCTCCGAAGTAAGCCGCGTGGCCAAGGTGGCCGGGGTCGAAGGCAAGCTGACCGAACGGGCGACGGTAGGCGGCGTGTCGGGCTCGTGGAAAGAGCTGGTGGACACCCTCAACGCCCTCATCGAATCCATCGCCTCGCCGGTACTTGAAGTGAGCCGCGTGGTTCGGGCCATCTCGGAAGGCGACCTGACCCAGCGCGTGGAGGTGCCTACGACCGGCGACATCCTCGCCATGTCGAACGCCCTAAACCTTGCCGTGGACAACCTGAACGAGCTGCTTGGCGAAATCAACGAGTCGTCACAAATTGTGGGGACCTCATCGGAAGAGATGGCCGGCAAGGGGCAGGAGATGAGCCGTGTGACCGTCGACGTGGCCCTGGCCATGCAGCAGATGGCCGAAGGTGCCCAGAACCAGGCCCTCAAAACCGACCAGGCCTTCAAGCTGATTGAAGAGATTATGCAGGCCACCAAGGAAACGGCCAACAAGGCCGACGTGGTGAACAAGGCCGCTATCCTGGGTGAGCAAACCTCGCAGCTCGGGCTGAAAACCGTGGCCGAAGTGGTGAAAAACATGGAGGAAATCTCCAGCGCGGCCATGCAGACCTCGCGCACCATTGAGGTACTCAGCACCCGCTCGCAGGAAATCAGCAAGTCGCTGGGCGTAATTACCGACATCGCCTCCCAAACCAACCTATTGGCCCTGAACGCCGCCATCGAAGCGGCCCGTGCCGGCGAGGCCGGCCGCGGCTTCGCCGTGGTAGCCGAAGAAATCCGCAAGCTGGCCGAAGGCTCCCGCAAATCGGCCAACGAAATTGCCACGCTAGTGGAGGACGTTCGGAAGGACACCACCTCGGCCGCTACCGCTATTTCGACCATGGAAGGCCGAGTACTTAAGGGCAAAAACGCCACGTTCGAGGCCAGCTCGGCCTTTAAGAACATTGCCACCAGCTCGGGCGAAACACTGCGGACCTCGCGCGACATTCTCACGGCCACCGAGGTGCAGAAAACCTCGATTGGCGATGTGGTGAAGTACGTGGAGGAAGTGGTAGCTATTGCTGAGCAGACGGCTACCGGCACCCAGCAGGTGGCCGGGACCGCCAAGCAGCTCTCGACGGCCATGCAGGAGCTGACCACCAGCTCGCAGCGCCTCACCGACATTGCCGACGACCTGCAGGCCGGCCTCGAAACCTTCCAGCTCAGCGACTACGAGCCGGAGCCCGAGCCGGAGCCCGTGCGCCGGGGCATGAACCAGCGCAACTCGTACCGCTCACGCGATACCCGCGACCACTACGAAGCCACGCCGGCCCCCGCGCCCGCCAGCAACGGCATGGCCCCGCGCCGGACCCGCAGCTACGCCGCTCCCGAACCCGCTCCCGCCCCTCGCCGCGAAGGCATGGTGCGTCGCTCCAGCCGCGAAGTAGCCGAAGCTCCGGCCGCCGCCCGCCCCGATGTGCGGCGTCCGCGGCGGGCCGAAGCCCCAACACCGCCCACCGCCCGCCCAACCCGCCCCGAAGCCGCTGAACGGCCCAGCGCTGCCAAAACCGCCCCTAAAGCAGACGCCAAAGCCACTCCGACCGCTAACGGAAAAGCTCCCGCTGCCGTCGCCAAATCCCGTACCCGCAAGTAAGTTTCCGGTTGCTGGTCTGACTGCATGCAGTGGCCATTCAACCAGCAACCAGAAACTAAAGATTCGGAGGATTTTCAAGCACCTCCGGAAATCTGAGTTATCCGTTACCGCCTTTCACCCGACTGCCGCATGGCCGAAATCGAATCTGTTTCTCCCGCCGCCAAGCCCGAGCGCGCTAAACCCGCCGAGCTGGTGCAGCTCATCGTGTTCCGGCTCGGCGACGAGGACTATGGCATCCGCATCGAGCAGGTGAAAGAAGTCACCGTGACGCCCGAAGTGGCCCGCATGCCCAAAACGCCGGCCTTCGTGAAGGGCATCGCCAACCTGCGCGGCGATATCATTGCCATTATCGATTTAGAAGAGCGGTTCCAGTTGCGCCCGGCCGGGCGCGAACTGCCCGAGCGCAGCTATACCGTAGCCGTGGAAGCTGCCGACTACACCCTAGGCCTGGTGGTGCGTGAAGTGCCCCGCCCATTCACGCTGCCGCTGAGCCAGATTGAGCCCACGCCGGAATTCGTGCAGGACCCCACCTCGCGCGACAAATACTTAGAAGGCATTGCCAAACTCCCCGATGGCGGCATTATCATCGTGCTCGATATGCGCAAGCTGCTGACCCCTAGTGAGGTGATGAAGCTGCCAGGGAAAAAGTAAGTCAAACCCGCTCCCGGCCCGTACACTGCTTGGCTTTGCTGGCCACCCCCTTATACTTTACCTCTTAAGTTACCCAATCCATGAATAAGCGCATCCTCATCGTCGACGACTCATTTTACATGCGCACGATGCTCAAAAATATGCTCACCGATGCCGGCTACGAAGTAGTGGGCGAGGCAGCTAACGGAGCCCAGGCCGTGGAAATGGCGGCCTCGACCAACCCCGACCTTATTACCCTCGACGTTATTCTGCCCGACAATACCGGCCTTGATGTGCTCAAGAGCCTGCGTCAGATTCAGCCCAGCGCCAAGGTGGTGATGTGCAGCGCCGTGGGACAGGAGGTTATTGTGACTGAAGCTATCGAAAATGGCGCGTTGGCCTACATCGTGAAGCCGTTCTCGGAAGAGAAGGTGCTCGAAATCGTGGGCTCAGCCCTAAAGAACGATACCGCCGAATCGGCTGCCTAGGGTGAGTAGCTGCTGCCCCGTCTTGGCTTACCCCACTGCCGGCCCCGGCCGTGCGGGGCAGTGCGTGCGGCCGGGTTTGCCCATTAATCAACTTCTCACCGGCCTATGAAAACCCGCGACCAGGAATACCGCGAGATGTTCATGGCCGAAGCCCTGGAGTATTACGACTCCATGAGCCGGCACTTGAGCGAGCTGGAGCGCAACCCGCACGAAGGGGCGGCCCTCAACGAGCTGTTCCGCCTCATGCACAACCTCAAGGCCAATGCCCGGGCCATGGGGTTCAATGATTTGGGCGAAGTAGCCCACCACCTCGAAACCCTGTTCGGCCTGATTCGGGACAAGGAGCGCAGCTTTGGTGGCGACCTGGCCCGGGTAGTCTTTATGGGGGTCGACGTGCTCGGTTCGATGATTCGGGCCGTGGGGGCCAACGAGCCCCTGCCTGAAGCCAACGCCCTACTAGATAACCTCGACCGCCTGGTGCGTGGCGAAGCCCCCGTGCTGGATGCCGAAGAAGCGCCTGAAACCGAGGAGGAAGCCAGCAAGAAAATGGAGTTGTCTGACCTGGTTTATATCCAGGTAAAGAAGCTCGATAACCTGCTCAACCTGGTGGGCGAGCTGGTGATTGACCGCGACCGGGTGATGACCCTGGCCCAGGAAATCGGCAATCCGGCCCTGTTGGCCACGGCCCAGCACCTGTTCCGTATCTCCGACGACCTGCAGTACAGCGTGATGGATGCTCGTCTGGTAGGCGTCGGGGTGCTGCTCAATAAGTTTCCGCGCGTGGTGCGCGACGTGGCTAGCGCCGAGGACAAGGAAGTGGAGCTGACCCTGAGCGGGCAGGATGTGCAGATTGACCGCAACGTGCTCCAGATTATTACCGACGCGCTGCTGCACCTAGTGCGCAACGCCGTCAGCCACGGCCTCGAAACGCCCGAGCAGCGGGTGGCGGCCGGCAAGCCCCGCGTGGGCCAGATGCAGCTATCAGCGCTCACCGAGCGCGAGGACGTGCTCATCCAGGTGCGCGACGACGGGCGGGGCATCAACACCGAAGCAGTGCGCAAAAAAGCCGTTGAGCGCGGCCTCGTAACAGCCGCCCAAGCCGCCCGGCTCGACGAGCGCGGGGTATGGGCGCTGCTGTTTGAAGCCGGCTTTTCGATGGCCGAAAAAATTACCGACATCTCGGGCCGGGGCGTGGGCCTCGACGTAGTGAAGCTGGCCCTCGATTCGCTCGGCGGGCAGCTGCGCGTCGATTCGGAGTTAGGTAAGGGGACGACCTTCACGCTGGTGCTGCCCACCTCGATTGCCGTGAAGGGCTCCCTGCTGGTGGAGGTGGACGGCCGCCCCTACGCCGTGCCCCTAATGCACACCGATACCGTGCTGGCCCTGCACCCCGGCCAGATTTCGCTGGTGGGCGGCCTGCTCGTGACGCATTTCCAGGAGCAGGCGGTACCGCTGGTGCCATTGCGCCAGCTCCTGCACGACGAAGGCGATGGCCCCCTGCCCGCCGCTTCTAAGGACGACCTTGTCGGCCCACAGCAAGTGCTGGTCGTCAACTACAATAGCCGCCGCCTGGGCCTGGTCGTCGACCGGTTTTTGCGGCAGCAAAACATTGTCATCAAGCCCCTGAGCAAGCCGTTGGATACCATCGACTTGTTTGGTGGGGTTACGCTGCTGGGCAGCGGGCAGGTGTGCCTGGTACTCGACGTGCCGGCCCTCACCCGCCTCTTCATTTCCCGCCGCGACTAACGCACCTTTCTTTCACCTCTGGCCTCGCCGCAGTACAGTTTCTATTTTCGCCGCTATGAATTTATCGATGACCGAGTTAGAGCGTGATATCATCCGCGAGATTTTGAACATTGGGCTGGCTCGCGCCGCCGATTCGTTCGCCGTCATTGCCAAGGAACGGGTATTGCTGGAAGTGCCGAGTATTGATTTGCTGATGAGCGAAGACATCATGACGAAGGTGCGCGACTATCAGGCTCGCAACGTTACGATTCAATCCGACATCCGCGGCGATTTCAATGGCACGACGCTCATGTTCTTCTCGGGGCAGCACGTGCAGCGTCTCTCGCGGGTGTGCCTGCGTTACGACTCGCCCGAAACCCTGGAAGTGAACGAGCTGCAGGAGTCGCTGCTGCTGGAAATCAGCAACATCATTACCGGGGCGCTGGTCACGCAGCTGGCGAATATTTTGAAAGCCAATATCTACGGCGCCCCGCCCACGGCCCCGCGCGGCGACATTGCCGAGTCGATGCAGAGCCTGCTGCCATCGCAGCAGCTCCAGCCGCTCATCTTCTCGGTCATCACCCAGTTCTCGGACCGCGACAACATGGTGGAGCTGCCGCTGATGCTGTTTTTCGACCGGGTAACCTTCGAGAAAATCCTCGAAATCATTCGCAGCTACGACTTCCTGGGCCGACAGATGTCGGCGTAGCTTTGTCACCATAAGCACGTCATGCTGAGCGCAGCCGAAGCATCTCTACCGCACTAGTAATTTGATTACTGCCCCGGTAAAGATGCTTCACTTCGTTCAGCGTGACGTTTTCATTTAACCAGCCTCGACCTTCTCAACTATTTCGTTTGCAGCCCCGCGCGCCATTTGCCCGGACTGTACCGAAATTATTCTTTTTCAATTGCCTAATCCGATGCCTAATTCCGACGCTTTCGCCCAAAAAATTGCTTCCTTCGACCCCAACGCCTTGGGTGATGCCGCCGGCAACCTGTTCGGCCTGCCCTTCACCCCGGAGGAAGCGCGGGTAGTGGTGGTGCCCGTGCCCTGGGAAGTAACCGTGAGCTACCGTGCTGGCACCGCCGAAGGCCCTGCCGCTATCCGCGAAGCCTCGCTGCAGGTCGACCTCTACGACTCGGAAATCCCCGATGCCTGGAAGCTGGGCTTGGCCATGGAAGACGCCGACGAGGCCATTGCCAGCGCCAGCCAGCAGCTGCGCCCCCTGGCCGCCGAGTACATCGGCTGGCTGGAAGCCGGCCAGCCCCAGGCCAGCCGCCAGCAGTATGAGGGCGTACCGGCCCAGGTAACCGCTGCCGGCGACGTGATGCGCGAAAGCCTCAAAGCCAAAACCGGCGCGCTGCTCGATGCCGGCAAAAGCGTGGTGCTGCTCGGTGGCGACCACAGCACGCCGCTGGGCTATATTCAGGCCTTGGCCGAGCGGCACGAGTCGTTCGGCATCCTGCAATTTGATGCGCACTGCGACCTGCGCCCGGCCTACGAGGGCTTCAAGTACTCGCACGCCAGCATCATGTACAACGCGTTGGAGATTCCGCAGATGAAGAAGCTGGTGCAGGTGGGCATCCGCGACTTCTGCCAGCAGGAAGCTGAGTTGATTGAGCACTCCAACGGCCGGGTGGCCCTGTTCAGCCAGCGTTTCCTGAGCGACGAAAAGTTTGCCAAGAAGTCGTGGAAGAAAGTGTGCGGTAAAATCATCGCTCAGCTGCCCAAGAAGGTGTACCTCAGCTTCGACATCGACGGGCTCGACCCCAAGCTTTGCCCCGGTACCGGCACGCCCGTGCCCGGCGGCCTCGAGTATGAGGAAGCCACCTACCTCATCCGCACGCTGGTGCGCGAGGGCATCGAAATCATCGGCTGCGATTTGAACGAAGTGGCTCCCGGCGATACCGAATGGAACGCCATCGTGGGCGCACGCCTGCTCTACCAACTTTGCAACTGGATGGCCGTATCGCAAGGGCGGCTCAAAGCCAAGGGCATGAGCGCCGAATAATCCTCTTCTCCTCACCAAAACCTCCTTCGCATATGCTGAGCTTCATTCTCAAGTTCATTCTTTCTGCCGTGCTCGTCTACGGCCTGAGCCTGGTGCTGCCGGGCGTGGTGCTGGGCGGCGTCGGCAGCGCAGCCATCCTCATCATTGTGCTGGCCGTACTCAACGCGGTGGTGAAGCCCATTCTGCAAATCATCGGCCTGCCCATTACCATCATCACGTTGGGCTTGTTCCTGCTGGTTATCAATGTAATCATTGTGAAGCTGGCTGATTTTATGATGACCAGCTTCGACATTCATGGCATTCTGAACACGCTGCTGTTCAGCCTAGCCCTGTCGGTGGTGAACGCCGTGGTAGACATGGTGGTGGACTAACGCGTGGCTAACTGCATACAGGAAAGGGCCTCCCGCATACACGGGAGGCCCTTTCCTTGATGGCTCAACGTTCAGGCAGCAACTTGCCGCCGCTGCCGCCAGCGGCGTAGCGCCCACCAGCCCAGCGGGGCCAGCAGCAGGAAGGGCCAAATGGCCACCAGGCCGATAAACAAGCTGGTTAGTATCGTCCAGCCGGTATAGAACGACTCGACCACGCGGCTGGCAAACGACACCACCGGCGCTTCGGGCACGGCCTGCGGGATAAGCTGGTAGCAGGTGAGCGCAATGGTGGAATAGCCCACCTCGTCGTCCATGGTTTTCAGGCGGCTTTCGGTGCTCTCGATTTCCTCCCGCACCTCGCCAATCTTGCCCTCGATTTCCAGAATCTCACTGATTTTCTTGGCCCGGCCCAGCAGGTCGATGTAGCGTTTCTCGACGGCGCGCTTGGTGGCCAGGCGGGCGGCTACGTCGGCGTGCTGGGCCGTGATGTCGTCGGTGGTCAGCTTCTTTTCCTCCACGGTGCCCAGGCCGTTGAGCGAGGCCATCAGGGCATGGAAACGGGCCGGGCGCACCCGGATGGTCATTTGCTGCCGCCACTCGCCGTCCTCACGGGTTTCGGTAGCGGCGCTCAGGTAGCCGCCGTTGCCGCGTACCAGGCTGTCGAGCCGGGTGCTGGCGCGGGGCAGGCTGGGCACCTTCAGGCGCAGCTCGGCGTGGTAGATGAGCAGGCGGGCGGGAGCCACCGCCTCGGCCGGAATGGGCAGCGGGCTGGCGGCCACGGGCGCGGTTTCGCCTGGTGCATCGTCGGTCGAGCCGCTCGCATCGGCTACGGCATCGCCGGAGGCGGGCGGGGGCACGCTCATGAGCGGGGCCTCAAGGACGACAGCTTCCTGCTTGTGCGATTGGCTGCAACTACCCAACAGGGCGGCCAGCCCCACGATAATTCCGAGGGGATACTTCATGGTTATTCAGCTAAAAAAGTGAATGGGAAGAGAAGCTGCGCAGCTGCCTTAATGCCAACGCCAACGAGGAGGTAACCCGTATGCGCAAGGCAAAAAATTTGGGCAAAAAAATACCCGGCGGATGGGCCGGGCATTTTCGCAAAACGGAATTAGCGATGGACTTACACGCGGCGAATATCGGCCCCAAGGGCCTGCAGGCGCTGGTCGATGTGCTGGTAGCCGCGGTCAATCTGCTCCACGTTGAGGATGGTGCTGGTGCCCTCGGCCGAGAGGGCGGCGATGAGCAGGGCCACCCCGGCGCGGATGTCGGGCGAGGTCATCGTAATGCCGCGCAGGCGGGTGCGCTGGTCGAGGCCGATGACGGTAGCACGGTGCGGGTCGCAGAGAATCACCTGCGCGCCCATGTCGATGAGCTTATCGACGAAGAACAGGCGCGACTCGAACATCTTCTGGTGAATGAGCACCGTGCCCTTGGCCTGGCAGGCTACTACCAACACGATGCTGAGCAAATCGGGCGTGAAGCCGGGCCAGGTGTGGTCGCTCACGGTCAGGATGGAGCCGTCGAGGTAGGTGGCAATTTCGTAGTGCGCCTGAGCCGGAATGTAGATGTCGTCGCCCCGGAATTCGAGCTGGATGCCCAGCTTGCGGAAGGTGTCGGGGATGAGGCCGAGCTCCGGAATCTGGCAGTCCTTAATAGTGATTTCGGAGCCCGTCATGGCTGCCAGGCCGATGAAGGAGCCGATTTCAATCATATCCGGCAGCATACGGTGCTCGGTGCCGCCCAGCTTCTCCACGCCTACGATGGTGAGCAGGTTCGAGCCGATGCCCTGGATATTGGCCCCCATGCGCACCAGCATGCGGCACAGCTGCTGCAGGTACGGCTCGCAGGCGGCGTTGTAGATGGTGGTAGTGCCCTCAGCTAGCACGGCGGCCATCAGGATGTTGGCCGTGCCGGTTACCGAAGCCTCATCGAGCAGCATGTGGGTGCCCGTGAGCTTACCTTCCACCTTGATACGGTAGAAATCGGTACCTTCGAGGGTTAGCTTGCCGCCGAGCTTTTCGAGACCCAGAAAGTGCGTATCCATGGGCCGGCGGCCGATTTTGTCGCCGCCCGGCTTGGGCAGCTGGCAGCGGCCGTAGCGCCCAAGCATGGGCCCGAGTATCATCACCGAGCCGCGCAGCGCGCCGGCCTGGGCCACGAACTCGGCCGTGTCCATGTAGTCGAGGTTCACGTTGGCGGCCTCGAACATGTACGTGTCCGAAGCCAGCCGGCCCACTTTCACGCCCATGTCGCGCAGCAGCTCGATGAGCTTGTTCACGTCGCGGATGTCGGGGATGTTGCTGATGGTGACGGGCTCCGGGGTCAGCAATACCGCGCACAGAATCTGGAGGGCTTCGTTCTTGGCGCCCTGGGGCGTGATT
>JANXMN010000054.1 GCA_025354605.1 Hymenobacter sp.
TGGCGCGCGGTTTCCAGGCCGACATCGTGACCGACCAGACCTCAGCCCACGACCTGATGGACTACCTGCCCGAGGGCGAGATAGGAGCGGTGCTGGCCCTGCGCGCCGCCCACCCCGAGGAGTTCAAGAAGCAGGCTCTGGTTTCCATAGTGAAGCACGTCGAGGCCATTCTGGAGATGCAGCAGCGCGGCACCATCGCCGTGGACTACGGCAACAACCTGCGCGGCCAAGCTGAAAAAGGCGGCCTGACCGTGCGCGACTCAACCGGCCAGTTTTTGTACCCCGGCTTCGTGCCCGGCTACATCCGTCCGCTGTTCTGCGAGGGCAAAGGGCCCTTCCGCTGGGCGGCCCTCAGCGGCGACCCGGCCGACATTCTGCGCATCGACCGCGCCCTGCTCGAAACCTTTCCCGACAACAAGCTGCTGGCCCGCTGGATTGAAAAGGCTCAGGCCAAAGTGCCCTTCATCGGCCTGCCGGCCCGCGTGTGCTGGCTGGGCTACGGCGAGCGCGAGAAGTTCGGCCTCGTCATCAACGACCTCGTGGCGCGGGGCGAAGTGTCGGCCCCCATCGTCATCGGCCGCGACCACCTCGACTGCGGCTCGGTGGCCTCGCCCAATCGGGAAACCGAAGGCATGAAGGACGGCTCCGACGCCGTGGCCGACTGGCCCCTGCTCAACGCCCTGGCCAACTGCGCCAGCGGCGCCGACTGGGTGAGCCTGCACAACGGCGGCGGCGTGGGCATCGGCAACTCCACCCACTCGGGCATGGTGATAGTAGCGACCGGAACCCCCGAAAAAGCCGAGCGCCTGCGCCGCGTCCTCACCACCGACCCCGGCATGGGCATCTTCCGCCACGCCGATGCCGGCTACGAGCTGGCCCAGGACGTGGCCCGCGAGCGCGGCGCCAAGATTCCGGGGTTGGAGTAGGAGAGAAGGTCAGCCAAGTGAAAAAAAGCACGTCATGCTGAGCTTGTCGAAGCATGACGTGCTTATCAGTTGTCCTATCGAAACTATTCCGCAGGCTCATGGTGGCAAAAGCATCCTAAAAAAAGCAACTGGCCGCCGCCGCTGTTTAGCTACCTGCGGTAGCGCATCGTTGCCGCGCACACCTCTCAAACCTTTGCAATATGAATATTGGAATCATCGGGGCCGGCCACATCGGCAGTGCCCTCGCCGTGCGGCTCACCAGCCTCGGCCACTCGGTTAAAATTGCTAACTCCCGCGGCCCCCAAACGCTGACGGAAGTAGCCCAAAAAACCGGTGCTACCCCCGTAACGGCCCAGGAAGCAGCCCGCCACGGCGAAATCATCGTGGTCACCATCCCGCTGAAAAACATCCCCGACCTGCCCAAAGACTTGTTCGCGGGCGTAGCGGCCGATGTGCCCGTTATCGACACGAGCAACTACTACCCTATGCTGCGCGACGGCCACCTGCCGGAGCTGGAGCACGGCGACCTCACCGAAAGCGGATGGGTGCAGCAGCACCTGGGCCGCCCGGTGGTGAAGGTGTTCAACAACATTTACGCCGACCACCTCCAGAACAAGGGCCTGCCCGCCGGCACCCCCGGCCGCATTTCCCTGCCCGTGGCCGGCGACGAGCCCGCCGCTAAGCAAAAAGTAATGGCCCTGGTCGATGAGCTGGGCTTTGATGCCGTGGACGACGGCACCCTGCAGGAGTCGTGGCGGCAGCAGCCCGGCACCCCGTCGTATGGGGCCGACCTGCCCGCCGACCAGTTGCGCGAGCACTTCGCCGGCCTCGGCTCCACCCGCACCGAGGCCCAGCACGCCGAGTACCTGGCCAATCACGCCAAGGCAGAAGAGGCCATGGCGGCGCAAGGCATCCAGCTGAAGTAGCCCGCTGCCAGGCCCGCAACCTGGCTAAATAGAACGTCATGCTGAGCGTAGTCGAAGCATCTCGCGTGCCGAAGCAATCCAATCGATTGGAGTAGCTGATGCCCACGAAATGCCCCGACTCCACCCGGCATGGCGTTTTTTATGCCCCCTGCGGTAGCCCCGGACGCTGGCAGCAGCTTTTGGCTACCCCCCGGTCTTCCTTGCGCCCGCTCCCGGTAGTTGCTTCTTGAAGAAACTGGAGTAGCTTGGTACCACGCCGACAACGGCAGATTTCAGTAGCGCCCGCTGTTGCGCGTGTATCTTAGGGTAGTAATCAATAAAAACCGCCATGCCGCTTGTGCTGATAGAAGTGCCTGATGAGGCCGCCGTAGAGTTGCTGCGCCACCAGAAGAATGTTCATGTGGTGGGTATCGTTACCAATCCGGCCGCTGAGGCGTTGCCGCCGCCCGCCGCCGCGCCGGCTCCCCGCAAATGGGCGGGTGCGCTGGCCGCCATTTCAACTACTTCGGCTGAGGAGTGGGATAAGCACTTGCATGAAATTCGGAACGAATGGGAGCGGGATATTTAGCCGATACCAACGTCGTCATTGATTTAGTGCTGGGTCGTCTGCCCATCGCCAGCGCTGCTTGGCTCGATGCTCAATTGACTGCGGGGTACGTGTCCATCTCGATTATTACCCGCATCGAGCTGTTGGGCAAGTTGGTGCCCGCCCCCGAATTCGCATTCCTCCAATCCTTCGTGCAGAGCGTGGCCGTGCTCCCGCTCGATGAACCCGTAACGCAGCAAACCATCCGCCTGCGCCAGCAGCACCGCGTGAAGCTGCCCGATGCCATCATCGCCGCCACGGCCCTCGCCCACTGGTTGGAGTTGGTTTCGCACAACGAACCAACCATGGCAGGGCAGGCCTGTCTCCAAGCTTAAAATCTATCCTGACTACAATGGGGTGGCTAACCCCCGGCGTAGCGTCTCCAGTTGCCCCGCTCCGGTCAGTACTTCGGCCATGCCGCCTAGCAACCGCCGAAATGAGCGGCATTCCTGGGCTAGGTCTGGGTCTAGGTGTCGAGTGAATTCTTCCCGGTGCGTGGTTTCCTTGTAGATGCAGCCAGAAGGCATATGGGCAGTTAGCCAGCCTTTGACGCCACGTTTGCTTTCCATGGCATAGTCGCGAGTCAAATCGTTAGATAAGAGGGGAGTTTGTGGAGCAATAGTGGGCAGACTCGCCACTAACCATTCTTCATATTCACGATGGGCAAACACTACCGCTACAGGATAGGGCAAGCCAAAAGCGGCAAAGTCCGCAGCCAGTGCCACGGCTTCGGCGCGGGGGCAGCCATCATCCAAATCTAGTAGTACCAGCACCCCATGGCATGTGCCAGCGTTCATCTTGATGCGCAATGCCTCGGCGAACTTGGTCATTCGTTTGCGGAGTGCCCCTAAGCCATCTACTTTCATCGGCTCGGCAGGTTGCCATTCATACGCCTGTGCTCGCCGAAGGAGTTGACGTAGCAGTACTGGCACGGCAGCCACGTCGCCGGGGCCTTCAACCAAGGTTGTCAAATACTTCATTCGGCTTGGGCATTGGCTGGTGGTGCCAAGGTGGGTGCTCGATGCAAACCCTCAGTCCGCAGCAATTCGCCCGCCCCAAACAACCGTTGGCGCACAATCTCCTGCTGGTCGGCGGCCAACGCTCCCAGCACCGTTTCGCCGTCCATCTTCTCCACTACCCGAAACGATTCGACGGGTAGGAAATCTAGCAAATCAGGGCTGTGCGTAGTAAGCAGAATCTGTCGCTGTAGGCTGGCCTCCTGAAATTGTTCAGCTAATACCGCCAACATTCCAGGATGGATATTTACCTCTGGTTCTTCAATTGTGAGGAATGGCAAAGTAGGGCGCAAGGCTGATGTAGTAAACTTTTGATACAGCGCCGCCAGCATTCCAAGTACTCGTAGCGTCCCGTCCGATTCCTGGCCTAAATCAGACCTTCGCTCTTGTCCGGCAGCGTTCAGGTAATGCAAAGAAGTAACGAGGTAACTTCCAGTCGTTTTTACCGAAAAGTCAGTAAGGCCCTTTACAAGGCGCTTCAAGGTAGTACGAATGTCTTCGGCGCTCCGCTTGCTACGCCGTGCCTGTCGTAGCACAGCAGCCAGGTTATCCCCTGTTTCATCAAAAGGAGCTTCTTGCACAAGTCTTTGTGGAGCGCGTAATTGTGCTGGGTTGAGCGTGTAAAAAAGCGCGCCACGTAGTATTTGCAGAAGGGTGTAACCGTAACGGTCATACAGCATTCCGGCTGGGGTCCTAAATCGTGTATGTTCTTTCGATTTCGGTTCGAAAGAGTCTATTAGCATCCCAATGTTACCTGGCCCCCGCAAACGATTTACCGCTACGGAATCAGACGGAATATCTGGTTTTCGAGTGTGCTTCTTTCCCTTGCGAAGGAGCGTGAGCATATCGCCTTGCCAAGTAGCGGCCACAGTTTCTAAACTCTCTGCCTCAATGCGTACTTCCTCGCGTTTTATGCTAAAGCCCTGCTGCGAATGTGCGGCTAATACAACATCATAAGTGGCCAAATCTACTCCGTTGGAGACGGTAACTCCCAATGCAATATCCATCGGTCGCCCGTTAGCAGCCCAGCGTCGCAGCACGGTCATACCGCCACGGTCTAGCACGGCTTGGTCGAGTCCACGGGTAAAGCAGTCGCGCAGAAAGCGCAACGCGTCCACCACGTTGCTTTTGCCCGAACCATTGGGGCCGACCAGCACCGTAAGCGGTTCCAGCACCAAGTTGGCTTCGCCGATACTGCGAAAGTTTTTAATCCGCAGGTGGGTAAGGCGGAAGGGAAGCGTGGGCGTAGCCATGTGGAAGCTGAACAGAGCCGCAAAGTACATTCTAAACTTATGCAAACAAAAACGGCCCCGCTGCACAATGCAGCGGGGCCGTCCCTTTTCCATCCCAACCCCTACGCCACGCCCGGCGTCGGATGCACATCCCCGCCGCCCGCGTTCTCCTTGCGGATGCGCTTGAGCAGCGTCGCCATCGAAAACGTCTTGGCTTTCTTCGGATTCGTTTCCTTATACATCAGCGCGCCCGTGCCCAGCACGTCCACGACGTACTCCCAGAGGGCGTTGCCGGCCTTGATGTTCTCCTCCGTGAGTTCGAGGGCCGCGTTTTGGTTGGTATTCTGGGCCGTATTGAAGTCGCCGAGCTGCTGGCGGGCATCCGTCAACGCCTTCGTGTCGGCCGCAGTGTGGCCCTGGGCGGTTAGGGCGGCCAGGTTGGCCGGCTGCTGCACCAGCTGCAGCAAGTGGCCCAGCGCCCCGTCGAGGCCCTCCATGTCGCGGGTCGTGATTTCGGAGCGCACCTTGCCCAGCCCGAAATCGGCGGCACTGGCCGTGAGGCTGCCCTTTTTGGCCGCGCGGGTCAGGCGCAGGTCCAGGAAGTTGAGCGGGTCGCGCAGGCTTTTCGCCACCTGCGCCATGGTTTTGGTCACGTCCTTATCCGACGCCCGGCGCACGCCCGTGGGCACTAGCTCCGCGAAGTCCGCCTTCCGGGCATCCCAGCCCTTGAGGTAGTCCTTGTCGGCATAATCGGGCGAAGCCTTGCCGAAATCGGCCTGATTGGTCGTGAACATGGCGCTTACCATGTCGTTGAGGGGGCCCAGCTCTTCGAGCCGGCACCGAAACAGCCGGGCTGTTCCTGCGGTAGTTATAGGCATTATTTCACTGAAAGGGTAACGGCTGCACCACCATGGCACCGCCGCCTTAAATGTAGGAAAACAAAAGCCGAACGGCCCACCCTGCGCCACCCCATATTCGCCCCGCGAACCCCTTGCCACACCAGGTAAATGCCCGCATGTGCCCCGCGAACCCGTCCACGCGCCCCGCAAACCGCCGCAAGTGCCCCGCAAACCGCCCCAAGTGCCCCGCAAACTGCTTCACGCGCCCCGCAAACCGCCCCAAGTGCCCTGCGAATCGCTACAAGTGCCCCGCGAACCGCTGCATGTGCCCTGTTTTTCGTGTTTGCCGTGTTACGCGTATTTGCCATGTTTTAGAAATTCGGCCTGTTTTGCCGCCGCCGCAACGGGCGCAACGGGCGCGCCCGCTCGGAAATGGTCCTGGTTGCAATCCAACCAGCGGTGCCTAACCCGCTGTTTCCCCGAAACCCGCTGTTTTGGCCCGACCTTCGCCCCATGAAGCTTCGCCCTACGCTACTCCTCGCCGGGGCTTTATTGGGCAGCCCGCCCGCCGCCCGCGCCCAGCAGGCCCCCTCGCCCTACACCACCCGCTTCCCCGTCGAGGCCTCCCTCACGGCCGGGCTGCTGGGCCTGAGCGCCACCGGGCTGCTGCTGGTGCGGCACAAGCGCACCGCCACCGACGCCGACCTGGCCGCCCTCGACCGGGCCAATATCCCGGCCCTCGACCGGTTTTCGGCGGGGCGCTACAGCGAGAAGTCCCAACAGGTGAGCGACGGGTTTTGCTACGGCACGCTGGCGCTGGTGCCCGCCCTGCTGGCCTTTCAGCCCGGCGTGCACGGCCGCTACGGGCAGGTAGCCGGCCTGTATCTGGAAACCATGAGTAGCACGGCGGCCCTGTTCACCCTCACCGTGGGCACCGTGTACCGCTACCGGCCCTACCTCTACGGCCCCGACGGGGGCGAGCTGCGCCACGGCCCCGTCGCCACCGATTCGTTTTTTGGCGGGCACACCGCCCACACGGCCACCGCCACCTTCTTCGCCGCCCAGGTTTTCCACGATTTCAACCCCGGCTCCCGGGCTGAACCCTACGTCTGGGGCGTGGCCGCTGCCGTGCCCGCCGTGGTGGCCTACTACCGCATCCGGGCCGGCAAGCACTTTCTCACCGACAACCTCGTGGGCTACGCCGTGGGGGCCGGCGTGGGCGTGCTGGTGCCGCGCCTGCACCGCAACGATACCACGTTCGACCCCGCCACCGTGCCCCCGCAGCGCTTCACCGATTCGGCGGTGGGCGTGGGGGTAGGGGCGGCAGTGGGGCTGGTGGCCCTGCATTTCTACCGGCGGCTGCACGGCACCGGCGTGTCGCTGGTGCCGGTGCAGGGCGTGAACAGCAACGGCTACGCGTTTGGTGGCGTGCGGCTGGCGCGGGCGCTGTAATGTAAGAGGGAAGGTGCCGCGTGGCGTTACTTCGCGGCATGAACAAGCTGGCGCTCCTCTGGATAATACCGGTATTCGTGCTCGGATTTGGCACCTTTTGGGTCTGCATCGTGAAGCTGCTTTCCGTGCTGGCGTGGGGCCGACTGGCCAACGAATACCCGGCCCCGGCCCAACTGGCCGTGCCGGTAGAATTCCGATTGGGCCGGACCAAGCTGGGAGTGGTTTCATACAAGGGCATCATCAAGGCCGGGGCCTTGCCGCAGGGGCTTTCGTTGCGGGTCGTCTTGTTCGCTTGGCTGGGCCACCCACCGCTGCTGATTCCGTGGGCGGCCATCGCACCCATCCGCACCCGTAAAATCCTCTGGACGACTTATTATTCGACGACTATCAGGGTCCGCGGCGGCCAGGTCGATTTCCAGTTTTCCGACCCGGAGCTGGTGGAAGCGCTCCGGCCCTGGCTGCGGGTGGAGTAGCCTCGCGCGCGCAGTCATGTTGGCGCGGCACCGGGAAATAGCGGGGCGCGAATGGCCACCCGCGCGGTCCCTTACGTAATTTCGGTTTCCTGATAACCTCGCCGGTCGCGCCCGCACCGGCTTTTTGGCTGCTCGGCCTCCGCGCGCATTCCCTCATGCAAGAACAAATACGCCTCCTCGAAGCCCGCGCCCGCACCGCCGCCTGGAAGCAGTTTGGCCCCTACCTCACCGAGCGGCAGTGGGGCACGGTGCGCGAAGACTACTCCGCCACCGGCGATGCCTGGAACTACATCACCCACGACATGGCCCGCGCCTACGCCTACCGCTGGGGCGAGGAGGGCCTCGGCGGCCTCAGCGACGACGAGCAGCGCCTGTGTTTCGGCATTGGCCTCTGGAACGGGGCCGACAACCAGCTCAAGGAACGCCTCTTCGGCCTGACCAACGGCCAGGGCAACCACGGCGAGGACGTGAAGGAGCATTACTACTACCTCGACAGCACCCCCACGCACTCCTACATGCGCATGCTCTACAAGTACCCGCAGGCCGCTTTCCCGTATGAGGAGCTGCGAACCAAAAACGCCCGCCGCAGCCGCCTGGAGCCCGAATTTGAGCTGCTCGATACCGGCATCTTCGCCGAAAGCCGCTACTTCGACGTGTTCATCGAATACGCCAAGGCCGGCCCCCAGGACGTGCTGGTGCAGCTCACCATCCACAACCGCGGCCCCGAAGCCGCGCCGCTCACGGTGCTGCCGCAGCTCTGGTTTCGCAACACCTGGACCCTGGGCTACGACGACCACCGCCCCGAAATCCGCCGCCCGGCGTTCGATGTGCTGGCGGCCGAGCACCGCGATTTGGGCCGGTACCAGCTCTATTGCGACGAGCCCGAAGAGCTGCTCTTCTGCGAAAACGAGACCAGCCCCACGCTCTTCGGCAAGAAGCGCAAAAAGAAGAACAAGGCCGGCCGCTATTTCAAAGACGGCATCAACGAATACATCGTGCAGGGCCAGGCCACGGCCGTGAACCCCGCCGAAACCGGCACCAAGGCCGCCGCCCGCTTCCAGCTCGACATCCCGGCCGGCGAAGCCCGCACCGTGCGCCTGCGCTTGAGCCAGCCCGAGCACGAAGCCCCGTTTGCCGATTTCGACCAGCTGTTCGCCACCCGCCGCGCCGAGGCCGACGAGTTCTACGACTGCATTCAGGAGGGCCTCACCAACGCCGACGCCCGCAACGTGCAGCGCCAGGCCTTCGCCGGCATGCTCTGGAGCAAGCAGTACTACTACTACGACGTGAGCCAGTGGCTCGACGGCGACCCCGCCCGCCCCGCGCCGCCCGTCCAGCGCCTCACCGGCCGCAATTCGGCCTGGCGGCACCTGCACAACGCCGACATCATCTCCATGCCCGACAAGTGGGAGTACCCCTGGTACGCGGCCTGGGATTTGGCCTTCCACTGCCTGCCGCTGGCCATGGTGGACACCGACTTTGCCAAGCAGCAGCTGCGCCTGCTCTGCCAGGACGGCTACCTGCACCCCAACGGCCAGATGCCCGCCTACGAGTGGCATTTCAGCGACGTGAACGCGCCCGTGCACGCCTGGGCCACCTGGCGCGTGTACCAAATGGACCGCAAGCTGCACGACGGCCAGGGCGACACCGAATTCCTGGAAGCCGTGTTCCAGAAGCTGGTGATGACCTTCACCTGGTGGGTGAACCGCAAGGACCGCGACGAGCGCAACATCTTCGAAGGCGGCTTCCTGGGCATGGATAACATCGGCGTGTTCGACCGCTCGGCCCCGCTGCCCACCGGCGGCAAAATCGAGCAGAGCGACGGCACCTCCTGGATGGCCATGTTCGCCCTCAACCTCATGCGCATGGCCCTGGAGCTGGCCCGCACCACGCCCGTGTACCAGGAAATGGCCAGCAAGTTCTTCGAGCACTTCCTCTACATCGCCGATGCCATGACGCGCGGCGGCGGCGGCAAATTCAACCTCTGGGACGATGAGGACCAGTTTTACTACGACGTGCTGCACGCCCCCGACGACTCGCGCACCCGCCTGCGCATCCGCTCCATGGTGGGCCTCATTCCGCTCTTCGCCGTCGAAGTCATCGATGATGAGCTGCTGGCCACGGTGCCCGAGTTCTACGTCCGCGCCCTGGCCCTCATCCAGCGCCGCCCGCGTCTGGCCGAGCTGGTGAGCCGCTGGCAGGAGCCCGGCCAGGGCGCGCGCCACCTCATGGGCCTGCTGCGCCAAAGCCGCCTGCGCAGCGTGCTCGCCCGCATGCTCGACGAGGCGGAATTCCTCTCCGACCACGGCATCCGCTCGCTCTCGCGCTACCACCTCGACCACCCGTACTGGTACCACCACGGCCAATCCGACAGCTTTTCGGTGCGCTACGTGGCCGGCGAGGCCGAGTCGGATATGTTCGGCGGCAATTCCAACTGGCGCGGGCCGGTGTGGTTTCCGGTCAATTACCTCATCATCGAGTCGCTGCAGCGCTACCACGCCTACTACGGCGACTCGTTCACGGTGGAATATCCCACCGGCTCGGGCCAGCTACACACCCTGACGCAGGTGGCCGATGCCCTTTCGGCCCGCCTTGCCCGCCTGTTTCTGAAGGATGAAAATGGCCGTCGCCCCGCCTTTGGCCAAGCCGAAACCCTGCAAACCGACCCCCACTTCCGCGACCACCTACTCTTCCACGAATACTTCCACGGCGACGATGGCCACGGCCTCGGGGCCACCCACCAAACCGGCTGGACCGGCCTGGTAGTGCGCCTGCTCGAAAAGGCGGGCGGGTAGGTTGGGCGCTCAGAAAAGGCATGCATTAAACGTCTTGCTGAGCTTGCCGAAGCATGACGTTCTTTTGAGTCAACCTCCTTTAGGCGGCTACGGAAAGGCCCGAAGCACTGCCAAAACAGCTTCCGGTTCGGGGTGCTTCCAGGCGAATTAGCGCTCGATTCTGGTATTGCCATGCCCGGTTTGCCAAGCCGACAGGCGCGCAATATTCTGCTCATTTAGCGTTGGGCAACCTGCTGGCAACCCTTGCGGCCGGCTGCCATCTCAATATGAAAACCCTGGTTATCGCCGCGCTATTAGTAGCCGGCCTGCGCGGCTGCTTTGGGCAGTCGGCCGCACCCGACTCGGCCGCCACCGGCCCCAATGCGCCGGCCGCGCTGGTGCCCTTTTCCGCGCCCGCTTACCGGGCCACGCTGCAACATTTTGAGGCGCGCCGGCGGCACTTGGCGGCCCGCTACCGCGGAGCCGGCACTGCCGCCCGCCGCGCCGCCTGCCTGCGCTCGGCCCGCAAGCTGCTGCTCACTGAACTCGATAGCACCATTTTTCCGGCCTGGGAGGGCACCGACTGGGCTTTTTACGGTACCACCTGGGAGCCCCGGCGCGGCAGCATTGCCTGTGGCTATTTCGTCACGACCACGCTGCACGATGCCGGGTTGCGCCTGCAGCGCACCGTGCTGGCGAAGCAAACCTCCGAAACCATCATCAAAAATCTGACCTCCGAAGCCCACATCACCCGCTACCGGGGGCTTAGCCAGGCCGAATTCGTGGCCCAGGCCCGTGCGCAGGGGCCGGGCCTGTACGTGCTGGGGCTCGATTTCCACGCCGCCTTCCTGCGGGTGCGCGAGGGCGGGGCCACGCAGATGGTGCATTCCAGCTTTTTAGGGACGGGCGCGGTGGTGCGCGAAGCAGCCGAAAGCAGCGCCGCGCTGTCTTCCAACTACCGGGTACTGGGCAAGGTATCGGCCGACGAGGTTTTTCTGCGGCACTGGCTGCTGGGCGAGGCGCTGGCCGTGCACGGGGCCACGGTAAAAGAGTAGGGAAGGCGGAACCGGCTTTTGGAAAAAGTGCCCGCCAGCCGGGCCGTCGTTGCCAGCCAGAAGCCCCGCCGGCAGAAATTCCGACCAAGCTTCTTACTGGCAACGGCCGGAATGGAATCGACTTGGTGGGAATTGTTACAGTCGGGTAGTAGCTTGCTGGCAGCAACCCTTGCTCACTCAGCCACTAATGCTATGAAACACCGCTACTTTCTCTTCGTCTTGTTTCTGGGGCTGCTGCTGGCCCACGCGGCCCAGGCCCAGCTGTCGCCCGAGGCCCAGCTCACCAAGCTCTCGGTGGCCCAGCTGATGAGCTGGACGCCGACCGGCCCTACCGCCCTGCCAGCCAATGTGAGCCGGGTGCCGCTGGCCGGACGCCAGAATATGCTGGCTTCGCAGCTGAATCCGGCCCAGAGCTTCTCCCACAAGGTCAACTATATTCCCGATGGCATGGCGGGCTTCGCGGGCTACCTCACCGAGCAAAACCGCTTCAACCTCTACAACTTCACCCACTGGCAGTACATCGATGTGCTCACCTGGTTCGATGGGCCAGTGGCCATTCCAACCCGGCCCTGGGTTGAAACGGCTCATCGCAACGGCGTGAAGGTAATTGGGTCGGTGTTCACCACGGCGGCCGATGTGGCGGCCCTGGTGCAAAAGGATGCCGCTGGCAACTACATCGGCGCGCAGAAGCTGGTCGATGTGGCCACTTATTACGGCTTCGATGGCTGGTTTTTCAACGAAGAATCGGGCGTGCCGACGGCGACGGCCACCGAGCTGCGCAACCTGTTCAAGCAGCTGCAAACCCTGCGGCCGGCCGGCATGGAGATGCACTGGTACGACGCCATGCTGCCCAGCGGCGGCATCGCCTACCAGAATGCGCTGAACGCAGCCAACCAGCTGCTGCTGCAGGAGGGCAGCACGCGGGTGAACGATGCCATGTTCACCAACTATTTCTGGTCGGGGGCCACCAACATCAACACCTCGGTGAACACGGCCACCGCCCTCGGCCGCAGCCCCTTCGACGTGTACATGGGGGCCGACCTGTGGCCCAACCGCTCCAATCAGTCGCTGTTCACCCAATCGGCCTGGATTGACAACTACTTCACCGGCGGCGACCTGACCCAGCCCCGGCTGTCGTTCGGCCTGTTCGCGGCCAACCTCACCTACAACGGCGGCTTCAACTCCTTTAATGCCAACGCCGCCGACTACGCCAACTTCTACCGCACCGAGCAGCGCATGTTTGCCGGCAACGACCTCGACCCCGTGACGCCCGACGCCACTGGCTGGAAGGGCTTTGGCCACTACGTGCCGGTGCGCAGCGTCATCAACGCCCTGCCCTTCGAAACAACTTTTTCGGTAGGGCAGGGGCAGATTTTTGCCAACAACGGCACCCAGATTACCAAAAGTTGGACCGACATGTCCCGCCAGAGCCTGCTGCCCTCGTGGCAGTGGGCGCGCACCGGCGCTACCACCGTAGACGCCGGCTTCGATTTCAGCCGGGCCTGGTACGCCGGCAATTCCATCCGGCTCGCCGGCAGCCTGGCCGCCGGCGCCAGCAGCACCGTGAAGCTGTACCAGACCAAGCTGCCCATTACGGCCCCTACCACCCTCGACCTTACCTTCCAGGCCGGCACAGCTGGCCCCAGCAGCTCGCGGCTGGCCCTGTATTTCAGCGATAACCTGGCCGCGCCCGAGTACCTGGACCTGGGCACCGTGGCCGACACGCTCTGGACTACCCGCAGCCTGCCCTTGGCCGCCTACGCCGGGCGCGAGCTGGCCGTTATCGGCGTGCAAGCCGCTGCAGTCACCGCCGTGGCGGCCTACCGCCTCAACCTAGGCCGCCTGAAGCTGTATAACGCGCCGGCCCCCGCCATGCTGCCGGTAGCCAGCTTCTCGGCCAGCGCCACTACCGTCACGGCCGGGCAGTCGGTCACGTTTTCCAACGCCAGCACCAATGCCAGCAGCTACGTCTGGACGTTTGCGGGCGGCACGCCGGCCAGCAGCACGTCCGTATTTCCGGTGGTGAACTACGCCAACCCGGGGACCTTCGCCGTGAAGCTGCGCGCCCAGAACGCGGCCGGGCGCGACTCCCTCACCCGTACGGGCTACATCACGGTGCTGGCTTCTGGCAGCAGCGGCGGCAGCTTCGCCCTGCTCTACAATGGCTCGACCAAGTACGTCGACGCCGGCCAGCTCAACCTCAGCGGCGCGGCCCTCACGCTGGAGTGCTGGGTGAAGGTCAATACTTTCAAAACCGCCTTCCCCTACATATCCAGTCTGGTCGGCATGGAGGGCAACGCGGCCTTAGCCATGTTGCGCCTAGGCGATGCCAACCTGGCCGCCAACAAGGTGCAGTTTGTGCTGAACCTGAACAGTGCTGATATCAAATTGGCCTCCAATCAGGCCTTGGTGGCTAATACCTGGTACCACCTGGCCGCCACCTACAACGGCTCCGAGATGAAAATCTACATTAACGGCGCGCTCGATGCCTCGCAGGCGGCCACCGGGACCCTGGCGGCAAACGGCGTTTTCGCCCTTGGCCGCAACTACGACGACAGCCGCATTCTCAACGGTTCGCTCGATGAAGTCCGGGCGTTCACGCGGGCCCTGACTCCGGCCGAAGTGCTCGGCACGCCCTGCCAGATTGCCCCCACCACCGCCGGCCTGGAAGCCTACTGGCGCTGCGACGAAGGCAGCGGCCTGGCCACCAGCGACGCCACCGGCCACGGCCACAACGGCACGCTGGTGAACATGACCCCCACCGACTGGTCGGCCAACACGCCCCCGCCATGCGCCACCGCCACCACCACCCGCCCCGCCCCGACCGCCGACCTGGAAGTGCGGGTGTTCGGCAACCCCGTGCCCGGCGGGCAGACCGAAATTGAAGTGCCCAATGCAGCGGGTCAGCCCCTGCAACTGCAGCTCAGCAATGCCGTGGGGGCCGTGGTGTGGCAGCAGGCCGTGCCCGCCCACGCCGGCGGCCGCCTGGCCGTGCCGCTGCCGGCCGCTGGCCTCTACCTGCTGCGGGTGAGCGCGCCCGGCCGCCGCGCCACCGTGAAACTGCTGAAACTGTAGTGTCGGCCGCGGCTGGCCTGATAACAACACGCGCGGGTAGGTGCGGCGCTGGCCGTAGCCCATAATCAAACGAGCCCACTCGGATTCGTGCGATAATGGGCTACGGCCAGCGCCGTTCGGCAACTCTTTTGCGAGAAAATTAAATTCCGGGCCGCATTAGGAAGCGCGGGGGCCGGGCTGCTAGCTTTGAGTGGTAAATACCCAGGTTGCGCTCTACCAATAATTTGCGCGCGGTTTCCATGCTTCGACTTCTTTTCCTACTGGCTCTCGGGGCACTGGGGCCGTTGGCCGGCCGGGCGCAGGAGCTGCCCTACTATTCGCCCGATACCACCCAACGCCACCAGTTGGCGGTGGCCCAGCGCAATGCTGCCAAGGCCGGGCTGCTGGTGCCCAAAACCGGCAGCAGCGAATTCCGCGACCACTACCGCCGGGTGGTCGACGAGGCCTCGGCCGACGTGTACAACTCCATCCGCTATTCGGCTCTGCTCGACCCCGTGCTGGAGCCCTACGTGCAGCGCGTATTTGCCCGCATCCTGGCCGCCAATCCGCAACTGCCTGCCACCACCCGGCTGGTGCTCAGCCGCAACCCCGAGCCCAACGCCCACGCCGCCGGCAACAGCACCGTGCTGCTGAACCTGGGCCTGCTGCCCCGCCTCGAAAACGAAAGCCAGCTGGCCTACATTCTCTGCCACGAGCTGGCCCACGTGGCCTGCCGCCACTTGGAAACCGGCCTGCGCGAGCGGCTCCTGGCGCTGCACAGCAAGCAGATGAAGCAGGAATTTCGTCGCATCATCGACTCCGAATACAACATCAGCTCGCAGATTAAGGCCCTGGCCCTGGGCTTTTCGCTCAACACCAACTATCACCACCGCCGCTTCGAGAAGCAGGCCGACTCGCTGGGTTACGCGTTGCTGGCTCGCACCAGCTACGACACCCCGCAGGCCTACCGCACCCTGCAACTGCTCGACGGGGTAGACCGGCCCGAAAACCCCTCGCCGCTACCGCTGCGCGCGTATTTCAGCTGCGCCGAGTTTCCGCGCCCGTTCGGTGCCGCGCCGGCCCGGTCGGCTTCTATTTTCACGGTGAAGGCAGCTGAGCAAACCGTGCTCGAAACCTCCGATACGCTTAAATCGCACCCCGACTGCGGCAAGCGCATGCGCTACGTGCAGGCCTTGGCCGGCGGCCGCGTGGCCGAGGGGCCGCAGCCGTCCGGCTCGCCCGAGTTCGAACGCATCCGCCGCCTGAGCCGGCTGGAGCTAGTGCAGAGCTGGTTTGATTACGAGTGTTATGACCACGCCCTGTTTGAAGCCTTGCAGCAGCTGGGGCAGGACCCCGGCAATTTCTACCTGCGCGACATGGTGCAGCTCAGCCTGTTTGCGTTGCACCAGCACCTGCAAACCCACACGTATTCCGAGGTAGTGTCGAACATTTCGCCCCGGCACGATGCCGGCTTCAACGTCCTCTTGCGCGCTCTAAACGACCTGCAGCTCGACGATTTTCGGGGTCTGAGCGCCTGCTTTGCCCAGGCCGATGGTGCGCCCGCCCCCGTCGCGCCCACCAACGAGTTTGCCCTGGCTGCCCGTTACGCCAGCACCGTGCTGGCGGCCGAGCCCTCGGCCCCGGCCGCGCTGGCCCTGCGTGCCGACTACGAGCGCCAGTACCCCAAAGGCCGCTTCACCGAGCTGCTGTTTCCGGCCCCCATGCCCAAAGCAAAAGGGCGGCACTAGCCGCGCCGGGCCAAGGGCCACTCTTTCAAAGTTCCATCATCCCGTTTTCACCTTTATTAATTCCTGCATGAAGTTTCTGCAACGCCTGCCGCTGGCGGCCCTGCTGCTGCTGGCAACCCCGGCCGCTTTCGCCCAAACCCAAACCCTGACTGGCATAGAGCGCATGCGCCGCTCGGCCCTCTCGCCCATCTACGACGGCAACGAGGTGAAGGGCTACGTGATGTTTGCCCGCGGGGATAAAGCCGACCGCAAGAATGATAACTACCTGCTCGACCTGTATGACCAGGACCTGAAGAAAGTGTCTACCATCACCATCCAAAAGCCCTCGGGACGCTATATCCTGCTCAAAAACACCTTCAATGGCTCAGCCTTCGCGTTTTATTTCTTCAATGGCAAAGACAAAACCCTGGAAATTGAAACCTACGACACCAGCCTGCAGAAGCTGGGCAGCAAGGTAATCGGCGAGCTGAGCAAAGGCGACCTGCGCGTACTAGAGATGCAGACCCGCGCCGCCGACCCTGCCGCCGGCGGTTTCATGATGGGCCTGAACCTGTTTCCGGTGCCGGGCCTGGGCTTCGTCCGCAACGGCTACACCGGCGGCATGGCCAAGGGCTACACCCTGGGCATCTACGACAATAAGCTGGGCCTGCACTGGCGCATTGCTTCCAACGAAAATGCCAAGGAGTACGAATCCCTCAACCTCACCGAAGCCGCCGATAAGTATTTGTTAGGCGTCATGCTGCGGCGCGATGGGCTGCTTTCGCGCAAAGCCACGTCGTACATGGTGGCCCTGGATGCGAAAACTGGCAAGAAGCTGCTCGATTTGCCGGTCGAGACCAGCGCCACCGAGCAGCTTTCACTCAGTTCCTTCACCTTCGATGCGGAGAAGCGCGAGTTCGTGGCCGTGGGCGAATACTACAAGCTAGCTGACAAGCCTTTCGTCAATAAGAGCCAGGGCTTCTATGTGAAGCGTTTCAGTGAAGCCGGCAAGCCCGTGAGCACCAAAAGCTACGGCTGGCAGAACCAGGTAGCCGCCTTGATGCCTGCCGAAGCCAAAGCCAGCCTCGAAGACAACTACGTGAACTATAATCAGACCATTGTGAAAGGGGCCAACGGCCACCTGTACATCGTGGCCGAGCAGTTCAAAATCGTTGGCGACGGCCTGGGCATCGCCGCAAATGTGCTGTACGGCGGTGGTACCCACGCCAGCGTTTCCAAAGGCAAAGTGGCCAACCTGCTCATCTTCGAGCTCGACCAGGATGCCACGCTGACCAGCGTGAAATTTTACCCCAAAACCGTCACCAACGCGGAACTGCCCTCCGGAACGGGCTTCCTGGGAGCGGGGATGCTGGGTCAGATTATGAAGATGCAAGGCGACTTCGACTATCAGTTCATCCAGAAAAATGAGGATAACACGAAGTTCAACGTGGTCTACGTCAACTTCGACAAGGAGAAAGGCGAGGATGCCAAAACCTACGTGGGCAACATTTCCTTCGGCGACAACGGCAAATACACCGTCGATAAAATCGAAATGCCTGCCGGGCCGACGTCCTCCTACCTCTACCCCGCCAAGCCTGGCTACGTGATGATTGCCGACTATCTGAAGAAGAAAAAAACGCTGGATATGCGGCTGGTGAAAGTTAATAATTAATTCCTGGTGCCATATTTCCGCACCCCCAAAGGCCCGGCAACTTGCCGGACTTTTTGGGATGCGGAAGGCAGAAGCCAGTCACCGCTAAACTGCTGGTTAAGCTACCTGGCGGAATAACCCGAATTTGTCATTCGGCCCCATTAGCTTGGTTCGGAGCTGCTTTTTTTGCTGCCCATTCGGGCCGAATTTCAAATTCGGGGTACTCCGCCAATGACCTCCAGCTATACTCTTCGTGCAGTGGATTGCGACATAGCCGGAAGGACACGAAGAAAGCTTGAAGAGTGGAGTAGGGTTGAAATTTTTTAAAATTTCAACCCTACTTCTTATTAGTCTGGAGCAGTACGCCTTTTGAGTAGCCCTTCGCTATCCTGCGAAGCTTTGCCATACTCCAGCCGATTTTCGCCACGCACTTCGCGATGAGAATAACTCGAACAGCCGCTAAGCATCTTTCACGAACCGTATCAGCTCGCGCACCTGGTTGAGAAACCGGGCATCTTCCGACAGCTTGGCTATTTCCTGGGCCGTTTGACGGGCCAGGGCTTCGTGCTCGCGGGCATTGGCGCGGGTCAGCTCTTCGAGGTGGGCATCAAGCCGGTCGAGCTGACGCTGCACGGTGGCCTGGGCCTCGGCCAGCTGCGAGGCCCACGAGCCAGATTCACTGGCATCCAGCGACGTGCTGATGGATTTAAGCTGCGTTTCCAGCTCCTGTACGCGGTTGCGCAATTCCACCACATCCTCGCGGGGGTAATGCACTTGGTGCTGCATCAGGCGTAGCCGCTCGGCCAGGTGTTCGTAGGCTTGCGCGGCGGGGCGGGCAAAGGTGAGGGCCAGGGCAGCAATGGCCGCCGGGTAGCCCACCGCCACCACGTGGAAGTACGCCAGCCCAAACAGTACCGCGGCCGTAGCCAGGTGCAGCCCAATGGCCAGGGTCCGGAAACGGGTGGCAATGCGCCGGGCAAAAGCCACGTGTTCTTCGTTGACGGCAATGCCCTTTTCGCGGGAGGCCTGGGCTTCCTCTACCACCCGAAGGGCGGCAAAGTGCGCGTTCCAGGGCAGGGTCGTTACGACCGCCAGCCACCAGATAATACCCACGCCCACCAGCCAGTCGACCAAGCTGCCGGCCGGCACGTGCAGCCACTGCAGCCCGAAAAAAACCACCAGCGCCCCAATGGCGAGGAAGAATAGCATGGACGCGAAGGCTCCGAATGACATGGGCGCTGGCATGAAGGGGTGAGCAAAGTAAAGTAAAGCGAAACGCTTAATGAGGCAACAATACCGCACCCGACAGCAAGTGGCCGCCGCGCTGCCGCAATTCCACCTGGGCCGTGGCCCAGCCCTCGGCCGAGATGGCGCGGGTGGCATCGGTGAGGACGGTGGTGGCGAAGCCGGCGGCCAGCGCATCCAGGGCTGAGTAGTACACGCAGTAGTCGGCGGCCAGGCCGGCCACGAAAACTTCGGTAACGCCCCGGCCGCGCAGGTAGTCGGCCATGCCGGTGCTTTTGCGGTGGCCATTGTCGAAAAAGGCGCTGTAGCTGTCGATTTCAGGGTTCATGCCCTTGCGGAAGATGGCCTCGATGCGCTCGGTGCGCAGGGCGGGGGCGAGGGCGGCGCCCTCGCTGGCCTGGGTGCAGTGGTCGGGCCAGAGCACCTGGGGCAGGCCGTGCAGGTCCATCTGCTCGAATTGGGCGCGGCCGGCGTGGCTGCTGGCAAAGCTCTGGTGGCCGGCCGGGTGCCAGTCCTGGGTGGCCACTACCAGGTCAAAAAGCGGCTGCAATTCATTCACCAGCGGAATAATTTCGTCGCCGGCCGGCACGGCCAGCCGGCCGCCGGGCAGGAAATCGTTTTGAATATCGATAAGGAGTAGGACGCGCATGGACAGGTGAGGCTAGGTATGGAGGGGCAAAAGAACGTCATGCCGAGCGTAGCGAAGTATGACGTTTCCTTCAGCTAAAAGGAACAGGAGGTTTTTGCTCATAAAACAAGGTATTTACGGCCGAGTTACGTCACCTGACTTACCACTTACGAAAACGAACTTTCCATGCCTAACCTTCAGAATCAAATTGCCCTCGTAACCGGTGCCACTGCCGGCATTGGCCAGGTAACGGCCACCGAGCTGGCCAAAATGGGCGCGCACGTTGTCATTCTGGCCCGCAACGCCGAAAAAGCCGCCGCCACCCAACGCGAAATAAAAGCCGCCGCCGGCCACGACCATGTAGACGTACTCCTCGCCGACCTCGCCGACCTAAGCCAGGTGCGCCGCGCTGCCGCCGAGTTCAATGCTAAGTACCCGCGTCTCGATATCCTGGTGAACAATGCCGGCTTGATTTTGGGAGCCGAGCGGCAGACTTCGCCCGAGGGTTACGAGCTGGGCGTGGCCACCAACCATCTGGGGCCGTTTCTGCTCACTAGCCTGCTGTTCGACAAGCTCAAAGCCAGCCCGGCGGCCCGCGTGGTGAACGTGGCCTCCACCGCGTACCGCATGGCCCGGCCCGATTTCGCCGATTTTCAGAGCGCCCGGAGCTATGGTGCGCTGGCCGTGTACGCCAACACCAAGCTCTACAACATCCTGTTCACGCAGGAGCTGGCCCGCCGCCTGCGGGCGCACGGCATTGGCAACGTCACGACCAACGCGCTGCACCCTGGGGTGGTGGCCAGCAGCTTCGGCAGCGGGGCCCAGGGCCTGATGAGCATTTTCGTGCAGCTGGGCCGGCCGTTCATGATATCGAGCGCGAAAGGGGCTGAAACCAGCATTTTCCTGGCCTCGGCTCCTGAAGTGGCCAGCATCAGCGGCGGCTATTTCGACAAGAAAAAGGCCCAGGCCGTGAAAAATTCCTTCAACACGCCCGGGCATGCCCGCCAGCTGTGGGAAACGAGCGAGGAGTTGACCGGCACGTCTTTTCTGGCGTAATTCGGCCCGCCGCATTTCCCGGCCCGCCCGCGCCATGTCCAGCTCCGCCACTGCTTCCGAACCCCTTATCGACCTGACGGCCTACGCGGCGCGGGTGGGCTACACCGGCCCGCTCGTGCCCACGGCTGCCGTTTTCGTAGCCCTGCACCGGGCGCAGGCCTACAGCATCCCGTTCGAAAACCTCGACATTCACCTCGGCCGCTCCATTGGCCTCGATGCCGCCAGCCTCAGCCAAAAGCTGCTGACTGAGCACCGGGGCGGCTACTGCTACGAATTGAATGGCCTGTTTGGGCGGGTGCTGCGGCAGCTGGGCTTCGAGGTAACCAACCTGGTGGGCCGCAACCTGATTGCCGGCGCGCCGCTGCGCCCGCGCGCCCACCAGCTGCTGCTGGTGCAGGTGGCCGGCCAGCCCTGGGTGGCCGACCTGGGCTTCGGCGGCAACACCCTGCTGGAGCCCATCCCGCTGGTAGCCGGCCCCGAGCACCGCATGGGTTTCGACACCTACCGCCTGCAAACCTCCCCGCCTCATGGATACCACCTCCAGCTGCTGCTGGACGGGCAGTGGCAGAGCCTCTACAGCTTCACCCTCGACGAAACTCAACCCAGCGACTATCGGATGATGAGCTATTACTACTCGCATTCGCCCGATTCGCCGTTTCGGCAGCAGCGCATGTGCGCCCAGGCCACCCCCGCCTACCGCGCCAGCCTGGTCGACCGCGAACTGAAAATCCGCCGTCCCGATGGCAGCAGCGCAACCACCGTGCTGGCTGACGCGCCGGAATATGCGGCGGCGCTGGCTGAGTATTTCGGCATCCGGCTGGGGCAGGAGCAGGCGGCGCAGCTGTTTCAGGGCAACGGGTGAAGCTTTCTGCCTAACTCGGCGCGTGCGCTTTCGGGTGTAGTACGCGCCACTCATCTTCCAGAATGCCCATTTCGATGAGGGTCCAGTAGCTGTCGTCGTGGCGCACCACGTCGCGCATCCGGCCTTCTTCCACGAAGCCGCATTTGAGGTAGCAGTTGATAGCGGCGTGGTTGAAGTCGTACACGCCCAGGCTGACGCGGTGCAGGTGCAGCTGCTCGAAGGCGATGCGCAGCAGGGCTTTCACCATGCCCTGGCAGATGCCGCGCCGCCGCTCGGTGGTGTGGCCCACCAGCACCCTCGTGATGCGCCCGGCCC
>JANXMN010000101.1 GCA_025354605.1 Hymenobacter sp.
GGAACGACCGCATTACGCGCGGACTCGCAGAGTCCACGCTACAAAAAAAGCCGCTTCATTCCGAAGCGGCTTTTCTTTTTTGCCCCACCTTTGCAGCCGCATTCCCCTCAACCCGCCCAATCGTCCGCTTGCTCTCATGACTGATATTCTGAAAACCGTTACCCTCAACGACACGCACCGCCAGCTCGGGGCCAAGATGGTGCCCTTTGCCGGCTACGACATGCCCGTGCGCTACTCTTCCGACCTCGACGAACACCACACCGTGCGCCGCGCGGTGGGCATGTTCGACGTATCGCACATGGGTGAGTTCCGGCTGCGCGGCCCCCAGGCGCTCGATTTGATTCAGCGCGTGACCAGCAACGACGCCAGCAAGCTGGCCGACGGCAAGGCTCAGTACTCCTGCCTGCCCAACTATACCGGTGGCATCGTGGACGATTTGCTGGTGTATAAGCTGGCCAACGAGGACTACCTGTTGGTGGTGAATGCCTCCAATATCGAGAAGGACTGGAACTGGATTCAGCAGCACAACACCCAAGGCGTGGAGATGGAAGACATCTCGGACCGCACCAGCCTGTTCGCGGTGCAGGGCCCGAAGGCCATTGCCGCCCTCCAGCCGCTGACCGACGTGGACCTGAGCAGCATTCCGTACTACTCGTTCGTGCAGGGTACGTTTGCCGGCGCGCCCGACGTGATTATCTCGGCCACCGGCTACACCGGCGCGGGCGGCTTCGAGCTGTACATCCCCAACCAAAGCGCGGCGGCCGTGTGGGCGGCCATTATGACGGCCGGCCAGCCCTACGGCATCAAGCCCATTGGGCTGGGCGCGCGCGACACCCTGCGCCTGGAAATGGGCTACTGCCTCTACGGCAACGACATCGACGACACGACTTCGCCCCTGGAAGCCGGCCTGGGCTGGATTACCAAGTTCACCAAGGAGTTCACCAACTCCGCAAGCCTAAAAAAGCAGAAGGAAGCCGGCGTGAGCAAAAAGCTGGTGGCTTTCGTGATGGACGGCACCGGCATTCCGCGCGGCCACTACGAGCTGGTGGATGCCGACGGCCAGAAAATCGGGGACGTGACCAGCGGCACGCAGTCGCCCTCGCTGAGCAAAGGCATTGGCATGGGCTACGTGAAAACCGACTTTGCCGCCCCCGGCACCCCAATTTTCGTGCAGATTCGCGGCAAGAACCTGCCCGCCACCGTGAGCAAGCTGCCCCTCACGAAAGGCACCGAAGAGTAGGGTTTTAAT
>JANXMN010000113.1 GCA_025354605.1 Hymenobacter sp.
CGGTGCGCCCGGCCGGGCTCCGTGGCAGGAGACCCAAGATGAATTTGGCCAGAGTTGGTTTGCCACCGAGGTGCAGCATATTTGGGTCTATTCGCATGAAATCAACCGCTTTGGCGACAAGGAATTCATGGTGGCCAACCCGCGAACGGGCACGCGGGTGTACTTCCGGCCCGTCGGGTACTACGACGGGCAGCTCAAGAACATTGCCAGCGCCACGGGCGAGTTCGGGCGGGTGTACGCCAACACGCTGGGCACCATCGTGGTGGTGGCCACCGGCGGCATAGCCCTCGAAGCCGGCGGCGGGGCCCTGCTTTCGGAATACGCCGCCCCATACTTGACGAAAGATGTGCTAACCGGTTTCGGGATGCGAGCCGGCCGGGACTTTGGAATTCAGTTTACCAGTGGCTTTCTTACGAGCAAGGGCTCATTGTTGGACCGTGGAAGTAGCGCACTCGCCGACATTAACTACTCTTCTGTTTTAATAGCTGGAATCATCAATACTGAAGGATTGAAATTGAGATTCCCCGCTAGACTACTGATGGCAACCGGCATCGCTGCATCAGGAAATCTGGTTACGATGAAATACGCCAACATGGAGAAGCATAAATCTTTTTTTTATGGAGTTGACCTACATGATAGTACGGAGCGAAACACATTCCTAATTGGTGTAGGTGCAAGCGGCTTGCTGGATGTGAGCACCGAGTGGCTAACACCGCGATTAGCAATAAGACTTGGCGCCAAAATTTCGGGCCGCGCCGCATCGCCCATGTTGCGCTATGTGAAAGCTGCTCACTACGTAATGCCGATGTCTTTTGGCATTGGCACAACATTCGAAACTGGCAAAAAAACCGTAGAACACATCTTGGTACCTGAAGATGAAGCAAAAGAGGGAAGCAAGAGTAGTGGCCAAACAACTCATCACAAAGGCCCCACGGTGAAGCACCGCTCCATAAAATGAATGAATCTTTAAACGCCCTATGGCACTGGTTGCGCACCTACGGTTGGTTTGCGTTATTGGTCCTGGGCATCGTCGGCACTTTTTTCGTTGCGCATCAAACCAAGCTCCGACACCAACGGGCCAAGTTCACGATTGGCTACATGACAGGCTACGTGTACAAGCCCAAAAGTGGCAAGTACTACAACTACCGCTTCGAGGTGCAGGGCACCGAGTACGAAGGGCAAAGTGAGCCCGACAAGGGCATGGACGATAGCGACGGGGCGCGCTTCGTGGTCGAGTACGACAGCACCCACCCCGGCACCAACCTGGGTCACTTCCTTGTACTCGTTCCCGACAGCATCCGCCAGCCGCCTCCGAACGGCTGGACCCGCCCGCCTTTCCCCGTCCCCGCCCGCCTGCTTGACCGCGGCAAAGAAGGCAAATGAGCGAATCCGTGTTGCCCCTTTGGCGCTGGTTGCGTTCCTATGGTTTGAGGTGGTCTAGGAATGACGGACAGAAGAAGGACGTATATTTCTTCTGTTATGGCAAGCAAATCCAGCGGGACGTCGCCCGACAAACGGCGTAAATACGACGAGGCCTTCCAGGCGGAGGCCCTGCGCCTGGCCGGCGAAAGCCGCAGCACCCAGGCGGCGGCCCGGCAATTGGGCATCAGCCCCAAACTGCTCTATCGCTGGCAACAGGCCCAGGTCGTGGCCGAGGTCGGCAGCGTGGAGGTGGCCCGCGACCCGGAGGTCCGGGCCTTGCGCGCCCGCTTGAAACGGGCCGAGCAGGAGCTCGATATTTTAAAAAAAGCCTTGGTCATCTTTGGCCAGCCGACCCGGTGAGCACCTACCAGCACATTGCCCAGCGCCAGGCCCAGGTGCCCGTGCGCCAGCTCTGCCAGGTGCTGCGCGTGGCCCCGGCTGCGTACTACGCCGGGCAGCGCCGCCAGCAGGTGCCGGCCGTTGAACCGGCCTGGCAAGTGGCCGTGCGCGAAGCCTTTGCCGACCACAGCCAGCGCTACGGCACCCGCCGGCTGCGCGTGGAAGTGCAAGCCGACGGCCACCCGGGGGTAGGCCGCTGGCGCATCCGCCGGGTGCTCAAAGCCCACGGCCTACGGGCCCTCCGGGTACGACCCAGCAGCCCCGTTCGTTTGTGCCGCGTACCACCGACTCGGACCCGGCCGTGTGCCCGGCACCCAACCGCTTGCTCGGCCAGCCGGCCCCCACCGCCCCCAACCGGGTCTGGGTGGGTCGTACCCGGCAGGGCGACATTACTTATTTGCCGCGCCAGGGCGGCGGCTGGCTCTACCTCGCCGTGTGGCTGGACCGCTGCTCGCGCAAAGTCGTGGGCTGGGACGTGCGCGAAACCATGCCCGAAGACCTGGTCAGCGAGGCGCTGCGGCGGGCGCTGGCCGTGCGCCGGCCCCCGGCGGGGCTCATCGTGCATTCCGACCAAGGCAGTCAGTACCGGGCCACCCGGTTTAAGGACTTGCTGGTGCGCCATGGCGCCCAGCAAAGCATGAGCCGGCGCGGCAACTGCTACGACAACGCCCTACCGGGTACGACCCACGCCGAATCGTTTTGGAGTCGCTTCAAAGCCGAACTACTCGACGGCGGCCGTTTCCCCGGGCTAGAAGAAGCCCGGCTCGAAATCAGCCACCACATCGCCTATTACAACGCCGAACGCCGCCATTCGGCCCTCGGCTACCTCGCCCCCAACAACTTCGAAACCCAACTCAAAACCACGTCCCAATTGTGTCCGGCTTAGTTAGACCACCTCA
>JANXMN010000169.1 GCA_025354605.1 Hymenobacter sp.
CATCGACCCCGACACCCAGAACGGCGACGTGACCCGCACCGTGGCCTTGCTCAAGCGCTACGCCCGCATCCACGAGGCGCTGTACGGCGACGGGCAGAAGGAAAAAACCGGTTTCTTCAGCCAACCGCTGAACACGCTGGCCCACCTGAACACCAGCGGTGGCGGCGAGGAACTGCGCGACTCGTTCGTGTACGACTTCGGCGGCATCAGCCAGCCCTTCCGCGATTACCTCAAATACAACGACCTCTCGGTGGAAACCCAGGGTTTGGTCGATTTGCTCTTCACCCAGGACAGCCTCGCGGCCAACCTCGACGTGGGCTTCCGGGGCTCCCCCAACGTGGGCTCGGTGGTGCTGAACGCGGTGGTGCAGAGCAAGGAAATGCGCTACCTCGCCCAGAGTTTGCAGGACGGCGACCGGGCCTTCTTCATCAGCTCGATTTTTGGGGGAACCGGCGCGGCTGGCTTCCCGCTGCTGGTGAAAAACCTGCGCGATGCCAACTCGCCGCTGGCCCACCCCGAAATCCGCCGTCGCCTCAAAGCCGGCGCGCTGGTGATGCTGCCCTATTTCAAGCTGCAGGACCCTTCGGCCGATGAGAAAGCTGGCGGGCAGGATTTCATCGACTCCAACACCTTCATCACGAAGACCAAAACGGCCCTCTCGTACTACGCCGACAACCTGCAGGGCATCGAAGCCATGTATTACCTCGGAGACCAGCCCGGCCAACCCCTGGCCAACCACCCCGGCCGCGCCGAACAGCGCAACCAGGCCCACCTGCTGGAGCTGCTGGGCGCGCTGGCCGTACCGCACTTCATGGAAGTGCCCGACAACCAGCTCGACAGCAACCAGCCCCTCTACCACGAGTACGGCCTGAAAGCCGACACCACCGACGTCGACTTCGGCCAGCTGCCCGCCGAAATGCGCCAGGAAGTGGCCCGCCCGCTCATTCAGCTGCACTACTTCGCCCGCTACTTCCTCAAGCACACCCCCGACGACGCCAAAGCGCCCTACTACGAAGCCGGCGACCTCGCGGCCCAACTGCGCAACAACCGCGCCCTGCGCGAGCTGACCGACTTTTTTGGCGAATACAACGAGTGGCTGCGTGAGCTGGGCGTGAACCAGCGCCGCTACACCGCCATTCGCGCCGAGGAGATGGATTTCAACAAGATGGTGGCCGATAAAACGGTGGAAACCGGCATCTTCAGCAAAGGCATCACCCCGGGCTATTTCCGCGACGAGCTAACCAAAGCCGTGGGCAAAGCCACCCTTTCTAATCCGACGGAGAACGAGGCGCTGCGCTGGGTAGTGAAGGCCTTCGAGGAGGCGACGAACGAGATTCTGGATAATAAGCTGCAGTATTCGTAGCCGTTTGTCATTGCGAGTGGAGCGCAGCGAAACGCGGCAATCTTTCCTCTCGATGTGACCACCCTTGAGATGCGACAACGCCTTTTAACCACGAAATCAAGCGAGTTCAAGAAGCAAAAGCCGCTAAGCAACTCGGTTTTAAAGTGCCCTCAGAAGTATTAGTAGAAATTAAAATTCATCACATTATCAGGTGTTGCGCTGAGAACAGGACGGATTAGCTACGCTTCACTTCGTTGCGCTCGCAATGACAGTCGATTCTCCCTTCAACCGCCCACCCCTGACCGAAAATAACCTTCATGGCTAAAATCCTGCGACTACACGACACCGGCTCCAGCACCCACGAGGGCTGGGGACCGACCGGCAAAATCGGCCCCCACGAAGTCGAGCGCCTGCTCGACCCGCAAGGCGGCCGGGCCGCCAAGGTAGCCGTTTCCATCCCCTCGCCCTTCGCCCGGATGCACCTGGTCGAAACGGCCTTGCGCTTCGTCACGCAGGGCGGCACCAGCCAGGATTCGGTGTACCACCAGCTGGTGAGCCACTTCTGGGACGTGTGGGAGATGGTGTTCAACTTCCACCAGCGCAAGCTGGCCAGCCAGCGCCTGCAAATCCGGGCCTGGCGCAAGGACGAGGAGCTGGCCAAGCTGCGCGCCAACCCCGCCACCCGCCCGCTGGCCGACGTGCTGAGCCTCTACCTCGATGGCCGCTTCGCCAAGCTGACGGAGATGCACCTCATCTACTTCCCTGGCGCCAATGGCGTGCCGCAGCTCATCGGCGGTACTTCGCCGCTCACGCTGTTTTTCCCCGCGCCCAACGTAAAGCCGCTCCCGGTGCAGCGCCCGCAGGGTGGGGGCTATTATTTCGATAACGCCTACGTTCCGCTGGCCAGCCGCGAAGCCGCCTTCCGCGACTACGTGTACCAGGCGTTCGTGGGCGACCCGGCCCTGACGGCCCTCGCGCCGTTGGTGCGCGACACCCTGGACCGCGGCCTGCTGCAAAAGTGGGCCATGGATGGCACCGCCAGCCTGAGCAACTTCCCGGTGCTGACGGATGCGTCGAACAACCAGATTGACGTGGCCGGCGTGCTGCTGCGCGTGCGCCCCGACGAAGGCACGGTGCGCGGTTCCGACCTGTTCATCCGGCCCACGCGGGCGGGAGTGGGCGGGCCGCTGCCCATCGTACTGCGCCCGGGGTTGAAAGCCATTGGCAAGAAGTATTACAACGAAACGCTGTTTGCCGACAGCGGAGCCACCGTGCCGGCCACCGATGCCCGGCCGCTGAAGGAGCGCACGCTGCCCGGCCCCGAGCTGCCTTACCCGTACCTGACGGTGAATGACCTGCTGGAAGAAACCCTGCTGGCCGTGCCCTACGAGGTGGACGAGGCCAAGTTCTTCTGCGGCAACCTGAAAATTGCGCCCGGCTTCCGGCCCAGCAGCTGGCCGCTGCTGCCCATCAAGCCGGCGTATTTCGACTATTTCACGCAGCAGGATTTGGCCGAGCACCTCTCGCTGGAGCTGGAATCGGCCTGCATCCGGGTGAAGCTACGGGTGCCGGTGAGCGGCGGCGACTACGTGGACTATGAGCGCGCTTACTACGATAATCCGCAGGGCGAAAACATGGGCCGCCTGCGCGTGACCAACGTGGCGTTGTCGGTGTTTCCGTTCGTGAAAGTGGCCGACGCGCCGCAGTACAACGACTTCTACAAGGTGATGCTGGTGGATGCCAACAACATCGACCCGAGCATGGTAACCAAGAAAGTCGACCTGAAATTCTGGGCCAACGGCCACCAGCTCAGCGAAACCGGCACCGACCAGAGCGCCACCCGCTACGAGCGCACCCCCAAAACCAGCCAGGACGAAGGCAGCACCTACTACGAGGTGCGCGGCACCCATTTCGACTACCTCGAAGTGCTGAACCCGGCCCCGGCCGAGGGCCGCGCCCTCATCATCCCGCGCTGGCCCGAACAGCGCCAGGGCACCAAGGAGTACCGTTTCGCCATCGACTTCGGCACCACGAACACCCACGTGGCCATGCAGGACAGCCCCGGCCAGGAGCCCAAGCCGTTCAGCTTCGGCCTGAGTGATACGCCGGTGGCTTTGTTGAAAAAGAGCACCGCTGAGCCCGACCGCAGCGCCTATGAGCGCCTGTACCGGGGCATCGACGACGACCCGGCCAACTTCGTGCAAATCAAGCGCTGGCAGCAGTATCAGGAGCGCGAGTTCATTCCGCCCATTATCGGGGCCGACAGCTCGCCCTACGCTTTCCCGGCCCGCACCGCGACTTATGAGGCCGCCAACTACGCCACCCAGGAGCTGAGTGTGCTCGGCAACATCAACGTGGCCTTCGGCATCATCACCGAAGAGCAGCGCCGGCCGAATTACCATACCAATCTGAAGTGGGATAATTCGCTGAACATTGCCAATACCAACCGCGTACGGGCGTTCTTCAAGGAGATTCTGCTGCTGTGCCGCGCCAAAGTGGCCCTGAACGGCGGCAGCCTCGCGGCCACGCAAATAACCTGGTTTGCCCCGCTGAGCTTCTCGACCTACCAGCGCAACCTCTACCAGCGCGAGTGGGACACGCTGTTTCACGACGTGTTCAAGACGACGAATTCCATGCCCTGCATGGTGGAATCGACGGCCCCGTACTACTACCTCACCCGCCGCAACATCGTGACGCTGGGACCGGGCGAAAACGCGGCCTTCATCGACATCGGCGGCGGCACCACCGACGTGCTGCTGTATGCCGACCGCAAGCCGGTACTGAGCACCTCATTCCGCTTCGCCGGCAATGATTTGTGGGGCGACGGCGGGGCCGAAGTGCGCGGCGCGAAGGACAACGGCCTGGTGCGCTTCGGCGTGGCCGGGGTGCAAAGCGCGGTGCTCTCGCTCGCCGCCCGCCGCGCCCGCGAATACGTGCTGGTGGCCGAAGGAACCGACAATTTCGGCTCCGAGGACGTGGCCAGCTTCCTGTTCAGCTACGACCAGCTGTTGGGCTTCAGCGAGCGGCTGCTGCGGGCCGAGCACCTGCGGGTGCTCTTCTACCTGCACTTCGGCGCGCTGATTTACCACGTGGCGCAGGTGACGGTGGCCAACGGCCAGCAGCTGCCGCGCTACTTGTGCTTCACGGGGCGCGGCAGCCTCTACGTGCGTCTGCTGGCGGCCGGCTCCAACCTGCAGCCGGTGGAAAAACTGGCCCGCCTCATCATGGAGAAAGCCACCGGCCAGACCGTGCCGGCCGATTTC
>JANXMN010000195.1 GCA_025354605.1 Hymenobacter sp.
GTTGGTCGGCGGTTGAAACCGTGAGCCTGCCCACGGCCATCTGATGGCCGGCGGCCTGCCCTTGTGCGTGTTGCAGCCGCAGGTTCCAGCCAAGGGCGTAGCCCAGGCGCTGCGAGTCGGCCGCGCCGGCCGGGCTGATGAGCAGGTTTTGCGCGTTCAAATCGGCGCGGCGGAACTGGGCCATGGGCTGGGCCGGCGCGCCATTGGGTTGGTAGCTGGCCCGGGTGTGCAGCAGCCCGAAATATCCAATATCCAGGCCTTTAAGCTTGAGCGGTAGTTGCTCGTGCAGCGGCTGGCCAGCGTTGCGAGTCGGTTTTTTGGCCAAAGCAAGCATCTCAATGCGGGCCGAATCCAGCACGATGCTATCAACGGGCACCACGCCCTTGCGCAGCAGCGCCAGCAGGCCAATGCCTGTGATATTGAGTTGGGCCACATCCAAACGTACGCGGGGCAGTGTATCGGCCACCGGGGCGGCCGGGCGCAGGCGCAGGCCGCTCAGCCGGATGGCGCGCTGCCACAGGCTGGTGTGCAGCGCGCTCACCCGCAGGCGGTACTGGCCGTGGGTTTGAATCGTCACCTGCTGCTCCAGCTTTCGGCGCAGCCACGGGTCGAGCAGGCGTTGGGCCACCAGCGTGCCCACGAGCAGCAACCCCGCTACGCCCAGCAGCCACCAAACCCAGCGCCGAGGGCGTGATGGCGACTCCGAAACGGCGGCAGAAGAAGGAGAGGAAGCAGCGGGTGTTGCGGACACGGAACAAAGGGACGGCCTGACATAACGGCGAAAACCCCCGGCAAGGTTGTGGAGCCGGATGACAAGTCGATGAAAGCCGGAAGTTTCCCGACCATAATACTACATAGCAGGTTGGAGATGGCCAATTGTTTGGGCTGGGTTTTAGCCGCCGCGCCTACATTTACCGCATGCAAGCTCCTTCCGATTCCGCCGCCGTGGGCGAGGCCCTGCTGGCCTCCTTTCGCCACAACTTCCAGCAGTACAAAGCTCTGGCCGACCGCGCCCTGGCCCAAATCAGTCCCGAGGAGTGGCTGCACCAACCCGCGCCGGGCAGCAACTCGGCGGCCGTTATCGTGCAGCATCTGGTGGGCAACCTGCGCTCGCGCTTCGCTGATTTCCTGACGACCGACGGCGAAAAACCCACCCGCCAGCGCGACCAGGAATTTGCGGAACCCGCCACGGCCGCCAGCGTCCCGGCCCTGCAAGCCGAGTGGACGGCCGCCTGGCAAGTCTTGTTCACGCTGCTCGACGAGCTGCGGGCCGATGACTTGCTGCGCACCGTGCGCATCCGGGGCGAGGCGCACACGGTATTGCAGGCCGTGCAGCGGCAGGTGGCGCACTACGCCTCGCACGTGGGGCAGCTGGTGCAGCTGGCCAAAATCATTCGGGGCGAAGAATTTCAGTCCCTCAGCATTCCGCGCGGCCAGAGCCAGCAGTTCAACCAAGCCATGACGGCCGGCCGATGAAACAAGTTTTTTAGGAAAAAGCGGCCCCCGGCATGGGCGCAGCGCCCGACTTTTCCGTAACGACTGGCATGCTCGCCATTACCTCCCTGCTCAGCCCGCCGCACGTGTTGCGCATCAACGCCGTCATCAAAAAGCTGGAAGAAAAATTCGGTATCGATGATGTACAGGCCACGCTCGACCCGCACCTGACCTACCAGCTGGCCGGCGTCAAAAAGCTCAGCTCGCTCAAAGATGCGCTGGCTAAGGTGGTGGCCAGTACCGAGCCATTTCCGGCCTTCACCACCGGGCTGGGCGTGTTTCCGGGCGAGCGGCCGGTCATTTACATCCCCGTACTGCGCTCCGACGCGCTTAATGCGCTGCACCGGCGCATTCTGGCCGCCACCGCGCCGCTGTGCCTGCGCACCGACAAGTTCAGCGGGCCCGATTGCTGGCTGCCGCACATCTCCCTGGCCCTGCACGATACCACGCCCGACCTGCTCGGCCCCGTGCTCGGCTACCTCAACCAGGAAACTTACAACCTCAAAATAATCATCGATAACCTTGCCATTCTGCGCCAGGAAGGCGATTTATTTGTGAAAGAGGAGGTTTTTCAGATGAAGGAAAAAGTGCTGGGGTAGAATCGTTTGATAAAAAAAAGAATGTCATGCTGAGAATGTCGAAGCATCTCTACCGGGTAAATAATTATTTGCTATTGCGGTAGAGATGCTTCGGCTACGCTCAGCATGACGTTCCCATTCTATTGCTTTCCACTTCCCGCTACACCGATGGCGGAACCGGGGTGCCCGGGTCCAGGCTCTGCCACAGGTACTTGCAGGCCAGCGAGCGATAGGGCCGCCAGGGCTCCGCGATGATGAGCATGCGCTTTTGCAGTGCCCGGCCGGTTTCCTCCAGGCCGTAGTGCTTACGCATGGCGTTCTGCACGCCCAGGTCGCCTTCGGCAAACACGTCGGGCTGGTCGAGGGCAAACATTTGCAGCATCTGGGCCGTCCAGCGGCCCACGCCTTTGATGGTGGTGAGGTGCTGGGTGAAGGCCTCTTCGGACAGGCTGGTGAGGTGCTCGTATTCGAGCAGGCCGCGCTCGTTGTACTCGGCAATGGCTTTGAGGTAGCCCACTTTCTGGCGCGAGAGGCCGGCGGCGCGCAACTCGTCTTCGCTCAGGGCCAGCACCTCACGCGGCTCGGGGTAGCCTTCGGGCGGAAACAAGGCTTGGAAGCGCTTCCAGATGGCCGCCGCCGCTTTGGTCGAAATCTGCTGGCTTACGATGGCGCGCAGCAGGGCGAGGTACAGGTCTTCGTGGGGCCGCGGGTGGATGTCGCGGCCGGCGGCGATGATGGCCCCCAGAATCGGGTCGGCGGCCGAAAGGTGGGCGATGGCAGCTTGGTTGAGCATGGTGCAAAAGGGAGGAAGCGAAAAAAATCTTGCCGGGTTTCAGCGTTTCAACAAAGTGCTAAGCGTGTGGAAGCAGCCTTGCACATCGCCGATGAAAAACAGATTTATGGCTCGGAAAACAAGGAAGAGAGGGGGGAAAGGTTCGGCTGGCAGTGGTTCAGGCAGTTTTTCTGGCTTCGTCGGCGCTCGGCTGCGCCACGCCCAGCCAGCGCACCAGCGGCCCGATGGTCAGGCCCTGGCCGATAATTGAAAACACGACAATAACGTAGGTGATGCCCACCAGCAGTTCGCGCGGCATGCTGGCCGGCAGGCTCAGGGCCAGCGCCACCGACAGGCCGCCGCGCAGCCCACCCCAGGTGAGCACGGCCACGCCGTGTGGCGACGGGGTGAAGGAGGGCATAAACCGCAGCAGTACCAGTGGTATCGAGACGGCCGCCCAGCGTGCCAGCAGCACCACTACAATGGCCGCCAGCCCCGCCAGCACCACCCGGCCCGGAATATCCAGCACCAGCACTTCCAGCCCCATCAGCACAAACAGCAGGGCGTTCAGTATCTCATCCACCAGCTCCCAGAACTTGTCGAGGTATTCCTCCGTCGTTTCCGACATGCCGTGCCGGCCCTGGTTGCTGCCCACGATGAGGCCCGCCACCACCATGGCCAGCGGCCCCGAGGTGTGCAGCCGCGCCGCCAGCGCCGAGCC
>JANXMN010000217.1 GCA_025354605.1 Hymenobacter sp.
CGTGGAACGGCTTTCGCTGGCCAGCCGCAGGGCTTCGGCGCGGAAGGCCGCATCATAACGCGGCCGTTTCGTAGGAGGAGCTTTTTCCATGGGTTTGGGAAGTTAACACCCAATTCTCTCCTGTTTAACCCGACCACCCCAGTGTTCCCGACGTGTCGTAAAGCGTGTCGCAGGTGCTGGCAGTCTGGATATGGCCCAGGATAGTGAGGTAAGTCTCTCGCAGCATGTTTGCCTGGGTAACGGCCCCGGCTGTGTACGCACCTACGGTTACGGCATTGGGGTTGGCTACTGCAAGCCCCAATGTTTGCTTTTCGTAAAACTGGTAGGAATTCACCGTCTTCTTAACCGGGCTCCACTTGTTATTCTCGTTTCGATAATCGATTTGCTCCAACAGCTGACCCGTTTGGTAAGAATAAGACTCTACCGGAGGAAAGGGAAGTTGGTCAAGAATAAAGTCGGGATATTCTACCGGCGAACTAAAGCGATATTTGCTACGGCTATAAGGCTGGTGTCTTAACTGATTGGTCACCGTAACCTCGCGGTAACCAATCAGGCTGCCCTGCGTCGTGCCCAAGCTTATGCGGTTGCGGTCGAGACGCAACCAATAATCACACTGCGTGAGAATGGGGGCTTGGAATGGAACGGGGTTTGGCTTTGACCAGGTATACTGCGTCCGGTATTCGTAGTGCGGCTCCCCGTAGATACAGCCACTGGAACCTTGCGGCTCATTTTCTTTATAGGCAAACGTCTTTTCCGTATAGAGGCTATCGGCGGCGCTTGCATAGTCTCGAATGCGGCGGACCCGAAGTCCGCTGGCTACTTTTTTAAGAGTGACCTGTGTCGTAACCGAGTCGTAATCGACAGCGATTTCGGCCGAAGACAGGCCGTGGCCTTGCTCACCATCGGCGTAATCCAGCGTGTCGAATGGCGCACAAACATGAGCCGTGAGGGTGTAGCGACCAGGTGGGAGACTCCGAATGGTTTGGTCCTTCTTCGGGACGTTCACACCAGCCGTCTGTAGGATAATGGTTCCACTTGGTCCCTCCATCTTCACCGAAGGCCGCCGGCTTCCAAATTCTTTCGGATTAAAAACATCCCACGAGATGGTGGCCCGACTCACAGCAGTAACGAGGGTAAAGGTGCGGGTTTTGTAAAAACAGGCCCCTAATCGGGGAACAGGTTCTCCCCCACCCGCCGAAATATCCTTTCGAACCGTGATGGCAATAGAAGTATCGTTACGGACCGCTAAATCATTCACGTATCCATAGTCATTCAATTCATACTCGTAAGTCGTAGACCCACCCGTTGGATAAACAATTTTTTGCAGTATCCCTGCCTGGACCATTGTCGGGCTGACACCACGATTGGCGCCTGATACTTGTATGATTCGCCCATTAAAGCCCCGCAGGCTACATCCGGGCACCATGCTTTGGTAGCCATCATTTGCGACGGCCCCATTGTAAAAGCCCCAATGGTCCTGAGCGCGTGATTGGGTACTCGCGGGCAAAGCATTCGCCGTATTATAAGTAAACACATGGCCTGGCAACTTTGAGCCGTTGAGTCGTCCCATCTGGACCTGGCTGAGTGTCAAGCGGCCCGTTGGGTTATTGGGAGCATAGGTCAGGAACGCCGTCTGCACTTCGCGCCCCATGCCGTCACGTAGTATTACATGGTCCAGCGCTTTCAGATTGGTACTGTGACGGCCCATCCCAACGGTATCCGTCCGGCTGGCTACAGTGGGCACGAGGTCAATGCTCGCCGTCGTATCGGCGCCAGTGGATGCACAAACCCGTCGAAGCCGCAACCCCTCAATGCTGGAACGCGACTGGCTAGAGTGATTGACTCCTGCATCCGTAATATCAGCGCAGTCGCCAATACCAATCTCGATGGCGTCCGTCATCCGCAGCCCATGGTCGAGAAGATAGGCGTCGTAAAAAAAACTGAGCCGGTGCTCCCGATTCACATCCGTAACCGACGACAAGAACCAAGAGGAGGTAAAGCGCCGCCCCTGGACGGGTGTGCAGTTAGCAACATTATAATTTTTTGGCCTATTCGTTGTATTCTCGGCCGCTGAGAAAGTGTAAATGCTACCATCTTCTGTTATTACTTGCCAACTGGAAATGATGTTATTCACATAGGTGGGCGTAATAGTTATGTCCCGATTAGAACTTAGAATAAGTTGTTGGTTCCAGTCAAATGTAAATTGCCCGGTGTAACCATTAAAGTTGAAATAGAAAATATCAGGTTGCACATCTGCGCATCCCTTAGCAGCGTTTATCAACAAAGAAGTATACGAATTGGGTTGCAAAATATCGTATGGAGCCTGTTGAAACTGGTCATAGTTGTAATTCCGGGTGACATCAAAAAAGTTTATAAAGCTCAGGTTCGGCCCACTCGGTTGCTGGTCATCCGCGGCCCCGCGCACGGCCCGCGTGATAACGCCCCCAGCATTAAGGGCCCAGCCCAACCCGACCCAGCTGGCCATGTCTTCGACGCGGTTGCCAGACGCGTTGTAGCTAAGTGTCAGAGGCAATTTCAGGGGGCCGGCATCCACCTCCAATAGTGGTACCGAAATCTGGGGTGTCCCGGTATAAAAGCTGATGGGGCTGGCTGCGTAGCGCCCCAGGTTGGCCGCTTCAGGCGAAGGGGGTATCACGGTCAGCGTTGGGAACTTTCCGGGGCCTTGGGCCAGGACCCTACCGCAACCAACAGTCAATACCAACAGCAGAAATCGGCAAAAGCGGGATAGTGGGCATAAGAGTAGAGAAAATGAAAAACAACGGGCAGAATGAATGCACTAGGCTTCTGCACCTGCAAAGCATTCGTAATCGGTGCGGCCGGCGCACGGGAGTGGGTTTGGTCGATTGCCAAACTCACACCCGCGCCGCCACCTGCCAAAAGAGGGCAACGACATCAGGTAAAACCCAGCGAAATAGTAAGGAGACTCCCAAAGCAGAATAGCTGGTTTCGGAGTAAGAGCATCCCGCTGAAACAGAGGGGCTGCTGAGTGTGCAGGAACCGGATAGGGGCCCACAAAAGAAGTGATAGCGAAAATGGGAACCAGCTGTGTATTAAACAGCGTGCAAAACTACCCTCTAAAAATTACAGCCGCAAGCCAAACGATAAATATTGCCATGTTCATCCGCTATAACCCGCGAGGAGAGATAAAGTCTCTTTCTCCATATCCCCAGCCGTCCACCCGATGAATTATTCTCACCCCCCCACAATATTCGATTACACCTTAACGTTCAAGGCCCAAATCATCATTCACTAACCCCCCATTCCCCAATTATGGCAAAAGCCACCAACGCCCTCACTCAGGGCATCTCCGGCAAGGTCACCGGCCTTGTCTTCCGCCAGAACGCCAACGGCTCCGTATCCGTCGGCGATGCGCCCCGGCCGTCGTCCAAGGCCCCCACGGCCGGCATGCTCGCCCAGCGCCAGCGCTTCCAGCAGGCCACCTTCTACGGCCGCGCCGTGCAGCAGGACCCCGCCCAGAAAGCCGCCTACGAAACCGGCATCGACGTCAACACCCAGTCGGCCTACACCGTCGCTGTCGCCGACTTTCTCAACGCCCCCGACATCCTGAGCGTCGACTTCACCGCCTATCGGGGGCAGGTCGGCGACGCCATCGTCATCCAGGCCACCGACGACTTTGCCGTCCACCACGTCCACGTCCGCATCCAGCGCCCCGACGGCACCATCGCCGACGAAGGCGATGCCACCGCTGCCCCCGACGGCTACACCTTCCGCTTCGCCGCCACCACCAAAAACCCCGCCTTTGCCGGCTGCAAAGTCCTCGTCTCCGCCTACGACAACCCCGGCAACGAAACCACCCTGCAGAAAACCCTGTAGTCCCCCACCGTCCCGCCCGCGTGCAATTTCCCGCCGCCCGCCTACTCCAGGCCTAGTCCGAACGAAGTGTACACCTACTGTACACGCACCTTCTCCCGGCTCCCCGCCGGCTAGCCGGGAAAAATCCTATTCCTGGCCCCTCACCTCTTCTGCTTTCGGCCCCGCTGCTTTCCGCAGCGGGGCCGTTGCGTTCACTCCCGCAGCGCCGCCACTACGGCTTCGGGCGCTTCGAGCGGCAGCAGGTGGCCCACGCCGGGCACCCGGGTAAAAACCGTGCCTTCGGGCAGACACGGCAGCGTGAGCCGGCGCTGGGTGGCGGGCGTGATGGCGCGGTCGTGCGTGCCCACCAGCAGCTGGCAGGGCCCGGCCAGGGTAGTCATATCGGCCGTCAGGTCTTCGCGGCTGCCGTGGTCGAGCCAGGCATTCCAGGCAGCGGGGCTGCTGCGCAGGTTGTCGGCGACGATGCCAGCGTGCGTGGCCGGCGGCAACAACCGTTCGGTGATGGTGCGGAAGGTTTTTTCGGCGGCCAGCGGGTGGCCGTAGGCGGCGTGGGCGGCGGCCCGGGCCGTTGCCGTCATGGGCTCGCCGGGCGGCGGCGAGGGCGCCAGCAGCACCAGCCGCCGCAGGCCGGGCGGGCGGGCCGCCGCCAGCAGCAGCGCGATTTTACCGCCCATGCTGTGGCCCAGCAGGGTGAATTCCCCCACCTGCTGGCGGGCCAGGTAGGCGGCCACCCAGTCGGCGTAGGCGCGCACCGAATAGTCGAAGTGCCGCGGCGCGGGCTGCTGGCCGAAGCCGGGCAGGTCGGGGGCCAGCAGCTGGGTGGCGGGCGGCAGCAGCGGGCGCAGCGCCTCAAACGCGCGGCCGGAGCCGGCCCAGTAGTGCAGCGCGAGAATGGTAGCGGGCATGAGCGAAATCAGCAAGGGGAAAGCTGCCTGTACGGCAAACCCGGCCGGCAAGGAGGCCGATGCTGGCACGGCCGCGAGCCGCTGCCCCCGGCCTGCCGCGCTGGCCCGTCAACGCCCATTGCAAAAAAAGCAACCCGGCGCAATCCGATGGGAAAAGGTAGCCGTAGGTTCTGTCACAACAGCTATTCCGGAGTTTTCAAGCAATATATTCTTAATTCATTACCAATCACTTAACGCCCCCTGTATCTACTGCTACACCTTTACTGTTATCGTTCCTGTGTTCATATTCTCACTATCTGCGTACCAGTCGGCCCGGTCCGACGGTGGCAGGCCTCCGTCCTTCTTTTCCTATGAATTCAACGCTGGCGTTGCTCACGGCAACGGAAGAAGCAGTGCTCGTCGAGCGCCTGGTTGCGCGCGATGAACAAGCCCTACGGCTGCTGCACGACCGGTATTCCCGCAGCCTGCTCACGGTCATTCTGCGCCTGGTGCGCGACCAGGAGCTGGCCGAGGACATCCTCCAGGAAGGCCTGTTAAAGGTCTGGCTGAGCATTGCCCGCTACGACCCCGAGCGCGGCCGCCTCTTCACCTGGATGGTGCGGGTGTGCTGCAACCGGGCCGTCGACGCGCTGCGCAGCCCCCGTCACCGCTTCCATAGCGACACCCGCTCCCTGGAAATTGGCAGTGCCCAGCGGGCCTCCGCCCCCTCGTCGTTCAACCCTGAGCATATCGGCGTGCGCGAGCTCACCCTCAAGCTCAAGCCCCGGCAGCGCGAGGTAATTGACCTGCTTTACTTCGGCGGCTGCACCCAGGCCGAAACGGCCGAGCAGCTGGGCATCCCGCTGGCTACGGTGAAGACCCGCGCCCGCACGGCCCTGCAGGTGCTGGCCCAGCTGGCTAGGTAGATGTTGAGTGTTGCATGACGTTCCTCCCAACCACCTACCCTACCGCGGGCATTCTTCCCGCGTCAGGCTTTCGTTGATGACGATGGCGGCGCGGTTGCCATCGGCGGCGGCGAGCAGTGCCTGCTGGGTGCCGGGCGTGGTATCGCCGGCCGCGTAGAGGCCCGGGATGGAGGTTTGCTGACGGGAATCGACCCACACGGCCCCTTTGCTGTTGAGGCGGGCACCCAGGTCGGCGGCCAGGGTGGTGCGCTGGTGTTGCGGCGCGTGCAGAAACAGCGCCGCCCGCTCCAGCTGGCGGCCATCGTCGAACTCGATGCAGCGCAGCTCGCCGGCCACCGTGCCGATGAGGCGGGCCACGGGCTCTTCGCGGACGCTGATTTTCTCGCGGCGCAGGCGGCGGCGGGCATTGGGCGTAAGGTGGCCAGGGCCATCGGTCACTATGATGATATCGCGGCTCCAGCGGCTCACCAGCAGGGCCAGGCCCGTAACGGTGCGGCCCTGCCCGTACACGGCCAGTGGCTGGTGGCGCACCTCCCAGCCGTGGCAGTAGGGGCAGTGCAGCACGCCCCGTCCCCACAGCTCGCGGAAGCCCGGCCGGGCCGGCAGGATATCGCTCACGCCAGTGGCCAGCAGCACGCGCCGGGCCGTGACGGTCGTCGGCGCGTCGTCGGCGGTGCCGTGGCCGGTGGCCCGAAAACCCTTGCCCACGCGCGTCAGCTTGTCAATGTGCAGGCACTGGGTAACCACGGTTTCGTAGGGCCGCAGCTGCTCGTGGCCGATGCGCAGCAGCTCGGCGGGCCGGATACCGTCGCGGGTAAGGAAGCCGTGCACGCCCGGCGAGGCCGCGTTGCGGGGCGGGCCGCCATCGGCCACCAACACGCGGCGCAGGCAGCGGCCCAGGGTGAGGGCCGCCGCCAGCCCGGCACTGCCCGCGCCAATGACGAGGACGTCGTAGTCGAAATCCATAGAGGAGAGATGGTAGGAAATTTAAGAGAACGGTCATGCTGAGCTTGCCGAAGCATCTCTACCACGAGAGTAATCAAGCTGATTCAACGAAGCGGCAGAGATGCTTCGGCAAGCTCAGCATGACCGAACCGTTCCGGATAGTTACTCAGTCAGCGTTTAGCATAAGGTTAACCTCCTTAACCGCGCAGGCCGCCGGCGGGTTACGTTGGGCTGGCGGCCTCATTTGCCGGTGGCGGGCACAAACCGGGGGGCAGCGCTGTTACGCACCAACGCCCGGCGCGCCGAGCTGGCTAACACGACTGGCAAATAGCCCGTTTTATTAGCCAGCGCGCTCCCTTCTACCGTACCTTTACGCCCTTATTCGCTGCGTTCCTGAATGGCCCCAAAATCGACTGCTACTCCGGCTGCCAAAGCCCCTAACCAAGGGTCGGCGCAAGCCAAAGCTCCCAAAACCACGGCTGCCGCACTCAAAAAGCAGCTGGCCGGCACCCTCACCGAACCGAACGCCGCGGCGGCCACGCAGCCCAACCCGGACAGCGTGGCCGTGGCGCTGCAGCACCAGACGCCCGCCCGGCTGTCGCCCGCCGCGCCCCACGACGCGGCCCACGTCCCGCAGCATCCGGAGGCGCAGTACATTGAGGTGTACGGCGCGCGCGAGCACAACCTGAAGAACGTGAGCGTGAAGATTCCGCGCAACCGGCTGGTGGTGTTCACGGGCATCTCGGGCTCGGGCAAGTCGAGCCTGGCCTTCGATACCATCTACGCCGAGGGGCAGCGGCGCTACATGGAGACGTTTTCGGCCTACGCCCGCAGCTTCATGGGCGGGCTGGAGCGGCCCGACGTGGACAAGATTGAGGGCCTGTCGCCGGTTATCAGCATCGAGCAGAAGACGACCTCGCGCAACCCGCGCTCCACGGTGGGCACCATCACGGAGATTTACGATTTCCTGCGCCTGCTGTATGCGCGTACCGCAGAGGCCTTCAGCTACGCCACCGGCAAGAAGATGATTCGGCAGAGCGACGACCAGATTATCAACTACATCCTCAGGCACTTCGACGGTCGCAAGCTGGTGGTGCTGGCGCCCGTGGTGAAGGGCCGCAAAGGCCACTACCGCGAAGATTTCCAGAAGATTGCCAAGCTGGGCTTCACCAAAGTCCGCGTCGATGGCGAAATCCTCGACATCGTGCCCAAGATGCAGGTGGACCGCTATAAAATCCACGACATCGAAATCGTGATTGACCGGCTGCTGGTGAAGGAGGAAGACCGGTTCCGCCTCTCAGGCTCGGTGCAGAATGCCCTCACCCACGGCAAGGGCACCATGCTGGTGCTCGACCCCGACGCGAAAAAGGCCCAGCCGCAGTTCTTCTCGCGCTTTTTGATGGACCCCGCCACCGGTATCGCCTACGACGACCCGGCCCCCAACACGTTCTCGTTCAACTCGCCCTACGGCGCCTGCCCCACCTGCAACGGCCTGGGCGAGGTGCAGGAAATCACGGAAGAAGCCGTGCTGCCCGACCGCAAGCTGAGCATCAGCCGGGGCGGCATCGCGCCGCTGGGCGAGTACCGCGACATCTGGATTTTCCAGCAGCTCCAACTCATTCTCAAGAAGAACAAGGCCACCCTGAACACGCCCCTCGACAAGCTGCCCGAGGAGCTGCTGAAGCGTCTGCTGCACGGCATCTCGGAAGACGAGGCCGACAGCGGCAAGGGCATGTATAATGAGGTGTTCGAGGGCATTATCCCCTTCCTGCGCCGGCAGATGGATTCGGAGTCGGACAATATTCGGGAGTGGATTGCGCAGTACGCGCAAGCCCAGCCCTGCCCCGAGTGCCAGGGCTACCGCCTCAAAAAGGAAAGCCTGCACTTTAAGATGGACGGCAAGCACATCGGCGAGCTGTCGGTAATGGATTTGAACGACCTGGCCGCTTGGTTTGAGGGCCTGGAAAGCCGGCTGACCGACCGCCAGAACGTGATTGCCCGTGAGCTGCTGAAGGAAATCCGCAAGCGCATCGGCTTCCTGCTCGAAGTGGGCCTCGACTACCTGAACCTGCACCGCCCGGTGCG
>JANXMN010000236.1 GCA_025354605.1 Hymenobacter sp.
ATTTCGACCGCTACTCATAGCGCCTGCCCTTCCACACCACCGCCCCGCCCCGGAGCTGGAACACCAGCATGGCCACGGTCAACGCCAGCGTGTAGAGCTCGAAGAGTGGCAGCAGCGCCCAGCGCAGGCGCAGGCCGGCCCGGCGGTGGGCAGCGGCGGCCAGCGTGCCCTGCACCAGCACTTTCGCCCCCCAGCAGCCCAATGCTACGGCCGGCCCACCAAGCAGCCCCACGGCCGCCAGGGCCGGCCAGAAACCACTGAAAAACAGCAGCTCCAGCCGCAGCCGCCGTGGTAGGTCCGCCACCCCGCGCAGCCAACGCTGCCGCTGCCGCAGCAAGGTAGCCCAGGTGAACATGGGCAGCGAATCGGCCCGGATATCAGCCTGAAATACCTGCCGGAACCCGAACCCTACCGCCAGCACCGCCCGGAAAAGCGCAAAGTCTTCGGTTACGGAAAAGGGCAGGGCCTCATAGCCGCCGGTGGCCTCGTAGGCGGCGCGGGTCACGAGCATGTTGTTGCCCATGGCCGTCACGGGCCGGCCCAGGTCACTCACCACCTGCACCATGCTCAACGACAGCAGCCAGTCGATGCCCTGCAGCTGATGAAACCACCGGGGCCCGCCTACCGCCGTGATGCCTGTAACGGTGCCCACCGCCGGCGCGGTGTGCGCCAGCAACCCGGTTATCCAGGTGGCGGGCAGGCTGATGTCGGCATCGGTGATGAAGTAGTGGTCGGTAGAGGCCACCCGGGCCAGGTGGGCCAGCACGTTGGCCTTGCCCCGCGCCGCGCCCAAACTGCCAACAATGGGCACCACCCGAAACTGCCCGCCAAAGCCCCGCATGGCCGTTTCCGCCGCTGCCGCCGTGCCATCGGTGCTGCCGTCGTCGCCCACGAGCACCTCCAGCAGCCCGGCCGGATAGCGCAAGGCGCGCAGGCTGGCCAGACAGCGCGGCAGGGCAGCCGCCTCGTCACGGGCCGCAATCAGAATGCTCACGCGCGGCAGGGGCGCGGGCAGCGGCAGCGCGGCAGCGGCCCCACGCCGACGGGCGAAGCGGCCGGCCGTGTAGGCCATGCCCAGCAGCCACAGCGTCAGGTAAACCAGCAGCCCTTTCAGCAGCAGCCCGCTCATAAGGCAGCAAACTGAAAGCCCTGCGCCGCCAGATGCGCCAGCAGACGCGGCAGCACGTAGCGCAGCCGGGGGCCGGCCTTCTGGCTATCGTGAAAAACGACCACGTCACCGGCCCGCACGGCTTCTACAGTGAAGCGCAGGCAGTCTTCGGGGCGCAGGCCGGAGTCGTAGTCGCGCGTCAGCACCGACCACATAATTACCCGGTAGTCGGGCGGCAAAGCCCGCAGCAACGGCCAGGTGAGTCTGCCATAGGGCGGCCGGAACAAGGGTTTTCCCGGCGCTTGGGCTTGGTCCGTGGGCAGCAAAGGGGCCAACAGGGCATCCAGGGTGCGCTCGCACGCCGCCACTTCGGCCAGGTAAGCGGGGCGGGCAGTGGCCCAGGCGCTGCGGTGGTGCTGGGTATGGTTGCCAAGGCGGTGGCCGGCGGCCAAAGCGGCGCGGGCAATTTCGGGGTAGCGCAGCAGGTTTTCGCCCACGCAGAAAAACGTCGCCTTCGCCTCGTGAAGCGCCAACTGTTCCAGCACCCAGGGGGTTTCGTCGGGCACGGGGCCGTCGTCGAAGGTGAGGTACACCAGTGGGATGCCGGTGGACGTAGCAGCGGGGCCGCACCATTCGCAGCCGGGCAGCAGCGTGTGCAGCAAGCGAGGCGGGCGGGTCAGCAAAGCCGCGTCGAGCCGGGCACGCATGAGCATCAGGAGCGCACGATGCGCATGAAAGGCACGTTGGAATTGGGCTGCGGCCCAAGCACGCCGGCCAGGGCTTCAAGGAAGGCTTCGGCGGTGTTGGGGCGGCCGCCGGCGGGGCCCCGGCCCAGGTGGCGGTGGTGCTCGCCGGCCCATTCGCCCACCACGGTGGGGGTGCCGGCGGGGCCGCTCAGGCCCAACGTAGCTTCCAGGGTGAAGTAGCGGGGGCGGGTTTCCTCGGCTTCGGTTTCGGCAGGCTCGTCGTCTTCCTCATACACCAGGGCCGAAAAATGGGCCTCCATCGTGGCCTGGGGCGCGGGCAGGTGAAACAGCGCCGTGGTGCGACCGGCCACTTCGTGCCAGGTCAGGCGCAGGCCTTTGGGGTTCACGCGGTCGGCGGGGGCGACGTTTTCGGCCGCCTTGTCCCACACGTACAGCAGCAGTTCGCGCGCCAGGTAGGGGTCGCTCAGCTCGCGGCGCACCGAGGCCGGGCGGCGCCAGGCCAGCTGCGGCAGCAGTACGTGGGTGAAGTTGTAGGGGTGCAGTCGGGCCATATCGGGGCACAAAGGTAAGCGGGGGGTAGGTGTTGGGAGTTAAAAGAAACGTCATGCTGCATGTAGTGAAGCATCTCTACCGCGCAACGCAATCCAACCAATTGGCTTACGAATGCGACAAAGTGCTTTACTACGTACAGCATGGCGTTTTCATTGCCCCGAATGCCCCTACCCTGCCACTGCCGCCAGCACCGCCTGCCACAGCACCTCCGCGCTCGTGGCCCACGAAAACCGGGACAGATTTTCGTGGCCCCGTGCCACCAGCGCAGCCCGAAGCGCCGGCTCCTGCCACAGGCGACGCAGACCGGCCGCAATACTGCCCACCTCGTGCGGGTCGACCAGCAGGGCGCCCCCCTCGCCCGCCACCTCGGGCATGGAGCTGAGGTTGCTGGTGAGCACCGGACAGCCGCTGGCCTGTGCTTCGACAATGGGAATGCCGAAACCTTCGAAATAGGGCACGTACACCGTAGCAAGGGCCGCCGCGTACAGTTCGGCCAGCTCGGCATCGCTCACCCGGCCGGTGAACTGTACGGCTTCGGGGTAGCGCATCTGCTGGTAGGCTTCGAGAATGGGACCGGACTTCCAGGCTTTGCGGCCCACGATGAGCAGCCGCGCCGCCTCGGTGCCGGGGGCGACCTTAAAGGCATCGAAGGCCCGCAGCAGCTGCCCCAGGTTCTTGCGCGGCTGAAGTGCTCCCACAAACAGAAAATACGGCTGCCCGCCGGCAAATCGCTGCCGCACAGCGGTCTGTGCTTCGGCCGGCAGGGGCCGAAACCCTTCGGACGGAGCATTGTAGGCCACGCTGATTTTGGCCGAGGCAATGTCGTAAGTCTGCACGATGTCGGCTTTCGTGGCTTCCGATACGGCCACCAGCCGCTCGGAAGCGCGGGCGAAGCGCGGAACAAAGAAGTGGTAGTATTTGCGTTGCAGCAGGCCCACGTCGAGCGGGAAATGCTCGAAGGCCAGGTCGTGCAGCACCGTCACGCGGGGCACGCGGGTATTGAGCGTCGTAAAGCCGTCGGGGCTAAGGAAAGCCGCCGGCCGGTGCCGGGCCAGCCAGGCCGCCACCGCCCCCTCGAACCAGGCCACGAACAGCAGCGGGTGCCGGGCGGGGGGCCGCAGCACGTGCGGCACCACGTTCGGCCCAAACAGATAGCGCGTATCAAAAGCTCGGTCGAACAGAAAGTGAAACGTCACCTCCGGGTGCTGAACCACCAGTTCCCGCAGCGTTTCGTGGGTGAAGCGCCCGATGCCTTCGAGGTGCCCGCCGGGCAGCAAAAAGCGGGTATTGACGGCAACGTGCATTTTCAATTAACAATTAACAATGAGCAATTAACAATGAGAAGTGAGCAAAAGCGCGGGCAGAAGCAGGTTGAAGCAGCACGCTGTTCGGGCTCAGTAATGCCTTGTAATCAGCTGCTTGCTCTTTGTTAATTGCTAATCCGTTTCCCCGGCAGCAGCTGCGCAATTTCCTTGCGCTGCACCAAGCCCGTACCCAGCACCACCAGCCCAAACACGACTGCCATGAGGCCGGCTTCTACCCACCAGCGCAGGTACAGCCCGTATTGCAGCCCAAACCATACGCCGCATAGCAACCCAAAAGCCAGCAGCAGCCGCGCCAGCAGCTGCGCCGGGATGCCCACGCCGGTGCGCCGAGCCACCAGCACTACGTAGCCCACCGAGACGGCCGCCGCGCATACAAGGGTATCAACCGCGGCGGCCACGGCCCCGAATTTCGGCAGGAAAACCAGGTTCAGCCCAATGTTGAGCCCGATGCTGGCCGCTACCAGCCAGCCCACGGCGCGTTCGTGGTTGGTGCTGGTGAGCAGGGTACTGTAAATGGCAAAGAACCCATGGACCAGCACGTTAACGAACAGAACTTTCAGGCAGAGCGTCATGCGTGCCACTTCAACCGGGCTGCTGTGCTTGAATTGCCAGAACACCACCTCGCCCCGAAACAGCACGAAGGCCACGATGAAGAGCAGCGGCAGCGTGACGACCCGCTGCCCGAAGCGTAGCAGCTCGCGCTGGGCCCCGGCATCGCGCACCACGCTGGCAAAGCGGGCAAAAAACAGCGGCAGCACCGTCCAGGCGTACATCATCACGGCGTCGACCCAGCGGTAGGCACCGGCATAGTAGCCGGCCTCGGTGCGCGAGGCCAGCCGTTCCAGCATCACCATGTCCACTCGCTCATTCACGCCGTAGAGCAGCGTCATCAACGCAAAGGGCAGGCTGGCACGCAGGGCCGTGCGGGCCACCGGCCACCGCCAGCGGTAGCGGATGCGGCCGAAAAACCGCGTCATCAGCCCGTAGGTGAGGGCCGTGGTGAAAACAATGGCCGCCAGCCGGGCGCCTACGTAGCGCGGCAGCGTCAGGCCCAGCGGAATAAGCACCAGCAAGGCCCCCAGCAGCAGAAATTTCTCGACCACCGACAGCACGGCATCGGTGTTGAATTTCTGGTGGGCCTGCAGCGTGCCCCGCAGAAACTGCCCGTACTGGGTCAGCACCATCACTACGCCCAGCACTGCCAACAGGCCTAGGTCGGCGCCGCGATAGTGCAGCAGCCAGCCCAGGCCCAGCAGCACGGGCAACACCAGTAGGCAGAGCAGCCCGCGCAGGGGCAGTAGCGTGGGGAAGGTTTCAGCCAGGAAGCCCGGCTCAGCGGCAACCCGCTGCAGGGCGAAGGGCGTCAGGCCCAGGTCGAGCACGGCGGCTACCACCAGCGCTAGCGCTAGCTGGGCCGACAGCAGCCCGAACGTGGCGTGTCCGAGCTGGTCCTGCACCAGGTTTTCGACTACTATCCAACCGGGTTTCACCAGCAGGTTGAGCAGGACGACGAAGCTGATATTGCCGAAAAAGCGTTTGATGCGAAAGGAAGGCTGAATCCAAAATCAACAAAACCGCGCCCGGCGCGGGGTTGCAAAGCTACGCACCGCGCCGCGCTGCTCATTTTTTGCGCCGGGGCGGCCCCGTGCGGCTATCTTTGCCAGCCCTTGCCCGGTGGTATTCCTTTTTTGCTAAGTGCACCCGGCCAATGGTCTGATTTCTCTTTATGTCTGCACCTGCATTTTCCCTAGTGGGCCTAGGCCCCATTATCAACCGCTGGAAGTATTTCGTGGCTGGAGCCGTGGTACTAGCCGGCATTGTGAGCGTGGTGGTATCCCTGCTCATGCCCAACGTGTACCGCTCCACGGCCGTTTTCATCCCTACCAACCCGCAAACGGCCGACCCTGACCGCCTGCTCGACGACAATGCCCAGCAGCGCGTGAAGCTGGAGCTGGGCAGCCGGGCCGAAGACCTGGACCGCGCCATCACCATCGGCGAGTCGCTGCCGGTGGCCGAATTCATCATCCGGAAATTCAAGCTGCACCAGCATTACAAGTCCGGCGCGCCCGGCAACGACATCGCCGATAACAACGTTCTCAGCGAGTTCAACAGCAACCTGAGCCTGACCCACAACGAGCACGATGCCATCGAGCTCACTTTTGCCGACCAGGACAAGCTCCTGGCTGCCGCCATCGCCAACGAGATGGTACATGTCATCGACTCGGTGAACCAACAGCTGACGTTCGAAAACCGGCGCACCGTGCTCGACCTCTACCGTCAGCGCTACGAGTATCTGAGCACCACCTTCGAACGTAGCCGCCGGGAGCTGTACGGTGCCCGCAAGCGCTACGGCGTGTTCGGGCTTGAAATGCAGGGTCGCTATATGGCCAAGCAGATTATCGAAACCGAAGCGGCTCTGCGCCAAGCCGAGGCCAGCGGCGGCGACGCGGCCGGCCTGCGCCGGGCCCTGCGCGGCCTCACCCGCGCCGACGGCGGCAACCTCATCAACCTTGAGAATTGGGTGCGGGGGGCCGACTCGGTGGGCATGTTCTCCTCGCGGGTCAACGACTTGCAAAACCGCCTCATTGCCGCCCGCTCGGCCTTTGAATCGGCCGGGCTGAGTCTGAAGGGCCACGTGGCTAGTCTCTACCTGGTGCAGAAGGCGTACCCGGCCACCCGCAAGTTCAAGCCCGTGCGCTCACTCATCGTGCTGGGCTCGGTGCTGGCCATGTTTGCCCTGTCGGTCATCTTCATTGCCCTCGTCGAGTTGTACCGCTATAACCGCCCCGGACCCGGGCAACCGGCGTGAACCCACCCCTGAACGAGCGCCTGCCCCGCGCACTGCGTTACCTGGATGGGCCGCAGTGGCTGTTCGTCGGGTTTGTGGGGCTGGTCCTGCTGGGGGGCGCGCTGGCCGGGTTCCGCCAGCAGCCGGCGCTACTGGCGCCGGGGTTGGTGGTGGTGGGCGGCCTGCTGGCTTTCATCGAGTGGCGCTGGCTGTACTTCGGGCTGTTTGCCGTACTGCCCTTCTCGCAGGAAATTGGTCTGCTGGGCGGTTTCAGCATGGATGTTCCCTCCGAGCCACTCATGCTGGCTCTCACGGCCTGCGTGGGGCTGGCGCTGCTGCTGCGGCAGGGGCGGCTGCAAGCGCGCGAGTGGCGGCATCCTTTGCTCCTTATTCTGGCCCTGATGCTGCTGTGGACGGCCCTTGATGCCGCCTTTTCGGTTGATACCACCAAATCGCTCAAGTACCTGCTGGCCAAGGTGTGGTACCTCACGCCCTTTGTGTTGGGTACGCTGCTGGTGGTGCGTCGCCCCGGCCAGGCCTGGCGCTTTGCCGCCGTGTACGCGGCCAGCGCCACGCTAAGCGTACTGTACGTGGCCAGCCGGCACGCCACCCGCGGGTTCAGCTTTGCCGACATCAACTGGGCGCTGCACCCGTTTTTCCGCAACCACGTCATCTATGCCACCATGCTGGCGCTGCTGCTGCCCTGCATCTGGTTTGGGCGGCGGGCGGCTACTACGCGGGTGGCGCGACTGGGCTGGGGCATCGCGCTGGGCGTGCTGCTATTCGGCCTGCTCACGTCCTACACCCGGGCCTCCATCCTGTCGGTACCCATCGCGGCGCTGTATTTTCTGGTGCTGCGCCTGCGGCTCACCCGCGTGCTGCTGTTGGTAGTAGCCGTGGCCACCAGCCTCACGGTAAGCTACTTTGTGGTGGGCGACCGCTACATGGAATACGCGCCCGACTACGAGCATACCGTGTTCAACGGCCAGAACTTCGAGCAGCACCTCGAAGCCACCTATAAGTTTAAGGACGTGTCGGGCATGGAGCGGGTGTACCGCTGGGTGGCCGCCGCCCGCATGATTGGCGAAAAGCCCTTGGTCGGCAGCGGCGCGGCTACTTTTTACCCCGAATACAAGCGCTACACGGTCAAGAGCTTCCGCACCTACGTGAGCGCCAACCCCGAAAAATCGACCACCCACAACTACTTCCTGCTGCAGTTGGCCGAGCAGGGGCTGCCGGGCTTTTTGCTATTTCTCACGCTCATTGCCACGGCCCTGCTACTGGCCGAACGCCTCTACCACCGCGCGTCTGGCCGGCCTGAGGTACGCCGCGTGGTGCTGGCCGCCACGCTCTCCTTCGTCATCATTGTGTTCCACCTCACCCTCAACGAGCTGGTAGAAGTGGACAAAATTGGGCCGGTTTTCTTCGTTTGCCTGGCCCTGCTGGTGCGCTGCGAAACCTGGCTGGCCGAGGAAGCCCTTACCGCGACTTGAGTAGTCAGCTTTAGGCTTTAACCGATAAGCTGCAAGCTGTTTCTCTGCTTAGCCAATAGTCGCTGGTCAGCCAATGCGCGGTTGCCAATGGCCAGTGGCTCAGAAGCCATTCTGCGCCTGATATTCGGCCGCTACTTTTTCAATCTGGGCTACGTGCCGTTCGGCGTGCTTGGCCAGGAAGTAGACGAAATCGTACACGTCGAGCTTGCCCAGGTCATTCACCGACATGGTGGTGCGGTGCAGCACGCCTTCGCCGTGGGGCAGGCGGGCCAGCACGGCCCGGCACTGGTGCAGCTGCAGGTGCAGCGTGGCCGCTACTTCCGGCCCCGTTTTCAGCCCGCGCGGCTCCATATGCTCGGGCCGCACCCAGGTGAATGCGCCGGGCCGGCCAATCTCATCGAGGTGGGCGCGCACCGATTGGCGGTTGGCCAGCTCGGTGGCCAGGTCCAGATTGTGCACGTTTTTCAGCGCCTTCAGCGCGCTTTTTTCGATGAGAATGAGCAGGTAATGATTGGTGAGGGTGACATGCTCCAGAATCTGGGCAATAGACCAGCCGCCACTGGCCGGACGGTAATCCCGCAGCGCCAACGGGGCCGCAATCCACTCATCAAACAAGCCGAAATCGGCGACCAGCTTTTGGTCAGTTTCGGCAATCAGCTGGGTGATATCCATGCCCGCAACTATTTAAACCGGCAGCTGAGAATGGTCACGTCGTCGGCGAAACGGGTGCCGCGGGAGCTGAACTCCTCGATGCGGCGCATTAGCTCCTGGTGCAGCCGGGGCAGCGGCAGGTAGCGGCTGCGGTGCAGCACCGCCAGCACGCCTTCTTCGCCAAACTCGTTGCCGTCGGCATCGAATACTTCAGTCAGACCGTCGGTGTAGAGCAGCAACAGCGAATGGGGCGGAATTTCGACCTCGCCAACCCGCAGCATCGGCAGGTCCTCCATAATCCCCAGCATTACGGTGCCGTCCTTGAGGGTGCGCACCGTGCCATTGTCGGCCAGCAGCAGCGGGTCGTTGTGGCCGGCGTTCACAAATTCGAAGCGGCGCGTGCGGCGGTGGTAGATGCCCAGAAAGGCCGTGATAAACTTCTCGCCGCCCGAATTGCGAAACAGCAGGTGGTTGAGCTCGGGTACCACCGTGGCCAGCGGCACGCCCTGGCGCAGCAGCGTGCGCAGCCCGGCCTGGAAGTTCGACATGAGCAGCGAGGCCGGCACGCCCTTACCGCTCACGTCGGCCACGCACAGCATCACGCGGTCCGCGTCGATTTCCACCACGTCGTAGTAGTCGCCGCCGATTTCGGTGTGGGGCACGTAGGTGCGCTCCAGGGCCACGTCGGTATCGTTGGGCAGCTCGCGCGGAAACAGCAGCTTCTGCACTTCTTGAGCAATCTCGATTTCCTTGCGCACGGCTGCATCGGCCACGCGCTGGGCCTGGAGGCGGTGGTTTTCGACGGCCCCCATCAGGGTATTGGCCAGCGAGGTGAGGAAAGGGATGAGCTGCTCGCGGTCGTAGTTGGAACGAAAGCCCCCCACGAACACGTAGGCCACTACCCGGCGCTGCTGGAGAATGGGCAGAATCAATTCATATTTTTCCCAGGCCACCCCCATATTGAGGTCTTCCACGGCCTGGGGCTCGCGCACTTCCGCATCAAGCAATGGGCCAGTCAAGGGGAGCTTTTCGGCCGATGCCAGGTCGCCGCCCAATACCAGCCGGGCGCGAAAACGGTCGTTTTCACGGGCAAACAGCACCAGCTTTACCACGTTGGGCTGGCCCTGCAGGGTCAGGCGCATCATGTGGTAGAGCTCGTCGATGGTATGGTCACGAGCCGTCATGTCGTGGGCGACGCCCAACACGGTATCGAGCTCGAACTGCTTAAGCATCAGTTGGCGCTTGAGCTGTTTGAGTTGGGCATCGCGCGCGGCGAGCAGGGCGGCCGAATCGGCTGGGTGCGGGGTAGGCGAATCGGGGACGGCGGTAGCCATATGCGGCAAGGTACACTATTGCGTTCGAAAGCTGGAACACGGCAGGCAAACACAGGACATTGCCGAGAAACTATCCGTCTCGTCCCCGGCAGTTAAAGCGCAATAGCGGCATAATCCGTCCATTTTACACTTGAACCGATTGGATTACAGCCAGCGGAAGGGCGATTGAAAACGACCTGCTTCGAGGCAGTAATCCGGGGGCTCGGCGCAAGTTTGGCCCAATGTTGGGCGGCAGGGTGTGGCAGAGAGGGGCGCGACGCGGCAGCGGCTTCATCCTACCCGGCTACCGGGGTTTTGGGGTCGTAGGCGTCGCGCAGGCCGTTGCCGAGCAGGTTGAAGCTGAGCACCAGCAGCGAGATGGCCAAGCCCGGCAGCAGCGTAAGCCACAGGCCGGCCTCAGTACCGAGTAGGTCATATCCCTCCTTCACCATCAGGCCCCAGCTCGGTGCCGGTGGCTGCACCCCCAGGCCCAGAAAGCTCAGCCCCGCTTCGAGCAGAATGGCGGAAGCGAAGTTGCTTGTGGCCAGCACGATGAGCGGCCCGCGCATGTTGGGCAGCAGGTGCCGGGCAATGAGGCGAGAAGTGGGCAAGCCCAATACGCGGCCGGCCTCTACGAAGGTGGCCGCGCGCAGGCTCAGCATCTGCCCGCGCACCACGCGCGCCACATCCACCCACATGGTCAGGCCCACGGCCACGAAGCTCACCCACACCCCTTTGCTATCGAGGGCCAGCGAAATAGCGATAACGAGCATGATGCCGGGAATGCTCCACACCACCGTCATCACACCCAGCAACAGCGAGTCGACCCAGCCGCCGAAGTAGCCGGCCACCGCGCCCACGGCCATGCCCAGCACCAATGAAATGAGCACCGCCACTAAGCCGATACCCAGCGAGATGCGCGTGCCCAGCAGCAGCCGGCTCAGCTCGTCGCGCCCGGCTTTGTCGGTGCCCAGCGCGTAGCGGCGGGTAAGGAGGTGGCTTTGGCGGATTTCGCCCTGCAGCTCGGCGCGCGGGCCGGCGTGGCCCGTCACGGCCGAGAGCAGCAGGCGGCGCGGCCGGCCGGCTTCGGCCGAGTGCTGGCCCAGCGGCTTTAAGATGAGGGAGTCGCCGGCAAATGCGTAGCCGCCGATGGGCGTTTCCTGCCATTCGGGCTCGCGGCCGCCCAGCCAGGTGCTAAAGATGTTGGCCGGCGACGCGCCCAAACGGGCCGAATCGGGCAGCGGCTGGCGCAGCAGCAGCACCCGCAGCCCGGGGCTTTCCTTCTGCACCTGCACGAAGCCGTGGTTGGCGTTGGGGGAGTTATCGGGCAGTACCCAGTAGCCCAGCAGGGCCACCAGCGCGCACAGGACAATAAAGGCCAGGCCGGCCACGGCTGGGCGGTTCTGCCACAGGCGCTGGCGCACGTAGTAGCCGGGCGGCCGGGCGGCGGCCAGGGCAGCCCCGGGCGAAACGGCCGTGGTTGCCACCGCTAGCGGGTGTTGTGCTGCAGCAGGCCTTCCTTCGAGGCCAGGTAAGCAGCATCGCGGGCAATGGCACCGAACGAATTGGTTTCGTAGGCCAGCTCGGTGTCAGGGTCGGGCCAATAGCTGCGGATGAGGCCCTGCTCCAGTAGAGCGCGGAGCTGGTTTTCGAGCTCGGGCGCGGGCAGCCCGGTTTTCTGGAGCAGCGCACGGAAGGGGGTGACGAAGTACAGCTCGTCGAGCAGGTCGAATTCGGGGTCAGTCACGGCAGGATAATCAGGCAAATGGTGGGGTTGGGGCAAATGTAAGCCGGGGAGCGAGCTTTGCCGCTGGTCGGGCCAGCCGTTTATCTTCGTGGTGCCGGCCCGCAACAGCGTCTTCAGGGGTAATATCGTGACCCATTTTTCTTGCCCTTCTCTGCCCCTACGCCCAATGGTCCGCAACCTACCGGACGTGTTGCTGGCGGTATTTCTTTTGGCGCTGCTGCCGGGCTGCCAGCCCGCTCCCGATAAGCCAGAGACCAACTACGTCAGCTACCGCGCCGACCCGCGCCGACAGGCACTATGCCTGTACTGGCGCGATGCGCAAGGCCACCGCTACGGCAGCGTGGGCCAGCTGCGCCAGTGCATAACGGCCCAAGGCGACAGCCTGATTTTTGCCATGAATGGCGGCATGTTCAACCCCGCCTTCGTACCTAAGGGCCTGTACATAGAAGATGGCCGCGAGCTGGCACCGCTCGATACGAGCGCTGGGGCCGGCAATTTCTACCTGAAGCCCAACGGCGTGTTTTATCTTACGGCCACGGGGGCGGCGGGCATTTGTCCCACGGTGGCGTGGCCGACCGTCGGCCGGGTGCGCTACGCCACGCAATCCGGCCCGCTCCTGGTGCTGAATGGGCACATTCATCCGGCCTTTCGCCTCGGCTCGGCCAACGTGCAAATCCGCAACGGCGTGGGCCTACTGTCCGATGGCCGGTTGCTGCTGGCCATGTCGAAAACCAAAGTCAACTTCTACGAATTTGCCGATTATTTTCGGCGAGCCGGGTGCCGCACCGCCCTGTATCTGGATGGCTTCGTGTCGCGCACCTACGCCCCGTCCGCCGGTTGGAATCAGTTGGATGGCGACTTTGGCGTTATCATCGGTGTCAGTGAGCCGCAACGCTAGCCTCGTAAGCCACCACCCGGCCTTCATTGGAGCTGATGTAAGCCACTATCGATGCGATTTCCTTGTCCGACAGGACAAAGGATGGCATTTGCTGCTTGTTAAATTTCGTGAACAGCGCCTCAGCATAGACATCACCGCTGGCCACCACTTTGCTGGAATTTTTCACCCATGGCAAAATCCACGACATTGGGCGGCGCATGCTGAGGCCAGCCAGGGCCGGGCCCACCACCTGCTCATGTAGCGCGTGGCACTGGGCGCAGTTATTTTTAAAGAGGGCATCGCCTGCCACCACGGCCGCCATTTCTGGCCCGGCTGCCGACCGGTTGAGCGTACTGGTTGATTCAGCGGGCAACGCAGGGCCAGGAGTCGGTCCGGGAGCGGCGGTCGTGGCGGTTTCCTGCGCCGCGAAGCCCGCCAGGCCGGCGGCACTTAACAGGGTGAAACCAAAAAGCACGACTATCAAAGCCATGCCCACCGTCAGGGCAAACCGGACCGAACTGAGACGCATAATACGTTGGGCTTGGGTGGAATATATATGCCGCAAATTTACCATCCAAGCCCACAGAGACGGTTTTTGCCTGGTATTTATTTGCCATCGCGTCCTCTCCCTCTCCCGCTACCGCACGGCCCGCCCCTTCCACTGGTAGCCGCCGCGCCAGCCGGCCAGCCCCACTGCCAGCGCATATGGCGCATACAGAAGCTGCAGCGGCAGCAAACCCCAGAGCCACTTTTGCCGCTCGAAAAACCGCAGTACCGGTTCCAGAAACCATACGTCGCCGCCCAGCTTCAGCACCCACGCGCCGGCCACCCAGGGCCACAGTGCCGGCTGCCAGACCAGCATCATCGCGCCGGTGGCCAGCGCCACGTTGGCCCCCAGCACCAGCAGCGCCAGCCGGCGCGGCGCCGAGCTGCGATAGTACTGCCACTTGCTGGCCCAGCGCACCCGCTGTCGCAGCAGCGCCCGCAGCGTGAGCGGCGCGTCCGTGCGAACAATGGCCGCCGCATCGCGCAGGAAATACGCCGTGCCGGGAAAGGCCGCGTGAATGGCGTGGAGCAGGAATTCATCGTCGCCGCTGGCCAGGTGGGCGTGGCCGGAAAAGCCGCCCACAGCGGCGAAGGCCGCCCGGCGGTAAGCCAGGTTGGCCCCGTTGCACATGGTGGGCTGCTGCCGGCTCAGGCAGGCCGCCCCCACTCCCACCAGCCCGGCGAATTCCAGCCCCAGCAACGTGGTGAAGGCAAAACCCGGCCCGGTGAGCAGCACCGGCCCACTGATGAAATTGGCTGTCGGCTGCTGGCTGAGCAGGTTCTCATAAGCCGCCAACCAGCCGGGGCCGAGACGGCAGTCGGCATCGGTGCATACCAGCCAGGGGGCGTGGGCCTGCTGCAAAGCCGCGTGCAAAGCAGCTTTTTTGCCGGTGAAATCGGCAGGCAGACGCACCAGACGCAAGCGAAACGGCGTTTCCAGGGCTGCGGCCGCTACGAAAGCAACTGTGGCATCAGTCGAATGGTCGTCGGCGATGAGAACTTCGAAACGGACGGTGGGAAGCGTCTGGGCGGCGAGGTCGCGCAGCAGCTGCGGCAAGCTGGCATCCTCGTTGCGAGCGGCAATGAGAACGGAGAATTGTGGCATGGCATCGGTCTCGCGGGCCACCTCACCTCCTAGCCCCCTCTCCAGCGGAGAGGGGGAACTAGCTTTTAGCACTGGTTCAGCGCTGGCCGAACCAGGAATAGTCGCCCCCGCTCCCGCGGAGAAGGGGGCCAGGGGCCGTGCCCGGTAGGGGGTGAGGCGACCCGCCTGTTCAAACCCGCCGCGCAGCCACCCCATCAGCCCCGCGTACAGCGCGGGCAGTACCAGCAGCAACGGCCCCAGCATCAGCGACGAGCGCGCTTTTCGCGCAGCACGCGCAGGCCCGGCACCAGCAGCAGGCCGGCCGCGCTGGGCAGCGCAATATTGATAACCCACAGGCTGAGGCTGGCCGAGAGCACCGGCAGTGCCGGCTGCCCCAGCAGCCCAAACAGGTGCGTGGCCGACAGCTCGCGCACCCCCACATCGGCCAAGGCGTTGAGCGAAGGCACTAGCGACTTCAGCAGGAAAGTGCCCGCCACCGCGGCCAGGCCCGGCCCGAGCGGCCCACCCACCCCGTAGCCATGCAGCAGCAGCAGAAACTGCGCGCAAAACACCCCGTAGCGCAACCCTGAAATAGCTAGCACCGCATGAATGGCCCGCGCCCGGTAAGTGGGCATAATAGCCAGCGCCGGCCGGAACCGCCGTAGCGGCCGCCACACGCCCAGCACCGCCAGCAAAAGGCGCGAGCGGTACAGCGGCAGCAGCAGCGCCGCGCTCAGCAGCAGCGCTGAGGCCCCGATGCCTGCTTCGGCGGCCGGGTAGCCGGCCAGGTAGAACTTCAGCCCGAACCAGAGCAAGCCCGCCAGCCCGGCCAGCACCGTAACGACCAGCTGGCAGTAGCGCCCCAAAAAAACGGCCCCCAGCGCACTCACGCGGCGGCTTTTCAGCTCGATGATGCGGCCGGCATAATCGCCCACGCGGTTGGGCGTGGCGAAGCCCAGCGTGAGCCCGACCAGCACCGCCCGGAAGCTGCGCCCGAACGTGACCGGCTCCAGATGCCGGGCCAGGCGGTACCACTTCCAGGCCTCCAGGCCCCAGTTGAGGGGCACCAGGGCCAGGGCCAGCAGCACCGGCCCGCGCCCGGCCCCACCCAAAGTGGTAGCCAGCAGCTGCTGCCAGGCCCGGGCGGTATCGGGCGCGGCGAAAATGGAATTGTAGAGCAGCCCCAGCGTCAGCAGCGTCACCCCAACCTTGCCCCAGAACACGAGGCGCCGCCAACGCTTTTGCCGGCCGTTGTCCGGCTCCGCTGGGCTGGGTGCCGGGCCAGCTGGCATGGTTGGGAGGGCCGTTTTTTCGTCGCTACTAGTTTCGCGATTAGCTATATCCGCACCCGAAGCCGCAGTTGCCGGCACAGCAGCAGCTGCTACCGGCCCAGGCTGGCGGGGGGCGTAACTTTGCGCCTGATGCCCGCTCCCCTTCGCCCCCGCCCCGCGCCCGCCACCGACCTGCTGCCCAAAATCATCATGGGCGTCGACCCCGGCACGCAAATTATGGGCTATGCCCTGATTGAGGTGCGCGGTCAGCGCGTTGACGTGCTGTGCTACGACGTTATCAATATGAAGGCCTTGGGCTCGAATCACGCCGTAAAGCTAAAGCGGATTTTCGACCGCATGCTCGAGCTCATCGACGAGTACCTGCCCGACGAGCTGGCCATCGAGGCCCCCTTTTTCGGCGTCAACGTGCAGAGCATGCTCAAGCTGGGGCGGGCCCAGGGCGTGGCCATTGCGGCCGCCCTGAGCCGCCAGATTCCCTACGTGGAGTACGCCCCCACTAAGGTAAAACAGTCGGTGACGGGCTCGGGTAATTCCACCAAGGAGCAGGTAGCCCACATGCTGCGCCAGACCCTGAAGCTGCCCCCCCTGGCCGAAGCCAGCACCTTCCTCGACGCCACCGATGCCCTGGCCGTGGCCCTGTGCCACCATTACCAGAAAGGCAACAACGCCACCGTGAGCGGCGGCAAAAGCTGGGGCAAGTTTCTGGCTGAGAACCCCGAGCGGCTGGGGGCGAGCACCACGGCGGGCAAAAAGAAAGCCTCTACGAAGTCGTAGCGAGCGGGGGTCTTAAAGGATGCCAATGGGTAGAGTACTCATTAGGCATCATATTCGGCGTAGTGAATGACGGCCGCCATTCTCTCGTCCAAGGGTACGGGCTGAGCAGAATTATCAAAGTCCGCAACCATCTCCTGCACGATAAAAACATCCAAGAAGTAGTCCAGGCCTGGGCATTTCAGCGCAGCCATTTCATCGGTTGGCAGGTCGAGTTCTTCCTCGGTCAGTTCCAAAACCACCGCTTCGGAATCAGGTCGAAATTCCTTTTCCACTCTTTTGGCAAAGATGGGAGCCTCCTCTTTGAAGGCAGCAATATTGATTATTATCTCTTGCAGGCTTAATGGCATAACGTGCTGACAAAGTAAAATTTGTAACAGATAGGCGGCGGACATACATAACCGTCGAGCAGCTTCAGCCGGCCCCAATCAGCAACTCCCCCACCGCATACGTCACGGCGTAGCCGCCAATGTCGACCCGGCCGCCCTCGCGCAGGCGGCACCAGAGCTCGCCGCCCCGGGCCGAAATCTGGCGGGCACGCAGCTCGGTCCGGCCCAGCTCGGCGGCCCAAAAGGGAATAAGCGTGCTGTGGGCCGAGCCGGTGACGGGGTCTTCGTTGACGCCTACCCGCGGGCCGAAAAAGCGCGACACGAAATCGACCTCGCCTGCGCCGGGGGCAGTGGCGATGATGCCCGTATAGTCCAGCTGACCCAGCGCCGCAAAATCAGGTTGCAGCGCCGCTACTTCGGCTTCGGAAGCGAAAACGGCTACTAAGTCGCGGGCGGCCAGTACGGCCTGGGGCGTGCCGCCCAGGGCTGCCGCCAGCCCCACTGGCACCTCGGCCAGCAGTTGGGGCGGGCGCGAGGGGAAATCGAGTACGAGGCGGCCGTCGGCCTCGCGCGATACGCGCAGCGGCCCGCTCTGACTGTGGAAACTGACTGCTGGCCCGGCCAGGTGCAGGTGGTTGAACAGGACGTGGGCCGAAGCCAGGGTGGCGTGGCCGCAGAGGTCAATTTCGACAGTTGGGGTGAACCAGCGGATGTCGTATTCGGCGGCCGGGCCGGGGCGGGATACGATGAAGGCGGTTTCGGCGAGGTTGTTTTCGGCGGCGATGCGCTGCATCAGCGCGGCGGGCAACGGGGCGGCTAGGGGGCACACGCCGGCGGGGTTGCCGGTAAAAGGTATTTGGGCGAAGGCATCGACGTGGTAGTAGGGAATCACGGGAACACGAAGAAAAAAGTGAGTTTCGAAGCGTAAGAATACGGCGAGCAGGTAAATCTTCGCGGTACGCGACCAAAAACCTCGTGTACGCAAGCAAAAACCTGATGTACGCGACCGAAAACCTCGCGTACGCGACCAAATACCTCGCGTACGCGAGCAAATACTTGATGTACGCGACTAAAAACCTCGTGTACGCAAGCAAAAAACTGGTGTACGCGACCGAAACCTGGGGTATGCCCTTCGTGCAGGCCGGCAGGCCGGGCGGAGTAGTCAGTTTGACGAGGATAAATTAATTTGCGGAGCGCGCAACCCCGGCCGCGTCCGGCCGGTCAGGGGTGTACAAGGCGGGACGGTACTGCCCGCCTTCACCTTTCCTTCCCGTTTCTGCATGCCGCCTCCCGTGACGACGGTCGACGATGCCCTGCTGCTGGCCTGCCGGCGGGGCGAGCCGGCTGCCCAGCACCAGTTATACCGCCTGCTGGCCTACCGGCTGATGGGGGTTTGCCTGCGCTATTGCCCCAGCCGCAGCGAAGCCGAAGATGCTTTGCAAAACACGTTCGTCAAAATCTTCACCCGCCTCGACCAGTACCGCGGCCAGGGCCCTTTCGAAGCCTGGGCCCGGCGCATTGCCGTGAACACTTCCCTGCATGCCGTGGAGCAGCATCGCCTGCGCCACCCCGTGGCCGGGGGCGACGTGCTCGACGACCTGGCCCACGACCTGCCCTCAGCCGAGCCTTCGGCCTTAGAGCATTTGGCCACGGCCGACCTGCTGGCCCTGCTGGCCAAGCTGCCGCCCGGCTACCGCACGGTGCTCAACCTCTACGCCGTGGAGGGCTACTCGCACCAGGAAATCGGGCAGCTGCTGGGCATCAGCGCGGGCACTTCCAAATCGCAGCTGGCCCGGGGCCGCCGCCTGCTCGAAACCCGCCTGGCGGCCCAGCATTCCCCTCAATTGCCATGACTGAGCGCGAACCCGACCCTTTATATGACGCCCTGCGCGACCGACTGGCCGACTACGGCCAGGAGCCGCCCGCGCCGCTGTGGGCCACTATCCGGGCGCAGCTGCCGCCGCCGGTGGCCGTCCCGGTGCTCCGCCCGCGCCGCCGCTGGCGACGGGCGCTACTAAGTTTGCTGCTCCTGCTGGTAGCGATTGGCGGCTGGCGGTGGTGGCCGGTAGCCGGGCGCTACGCCGGGCGCGATGAGGCCCGGCCGGCACCCGCAAGCAAGCCAGCGAGTGCCGGCGGGGCCGGGTCTGCCGAACGCGGAGTAGGTGCGCCGGCATCCTCGGCTACTACAGGTCCGGCGGTTGCTACGCAACCATCGCGGGCCGCCCAAACCGGGCTGTTTGCAGAAGTCAGCACTCCCACAAATAAGCAGTTAGCGGAAGACTACAGCGGGCCACAAGGCGGCAATACGCCAGCCAATGGTACCAGACCGGTTGCTTTGGTGATGCGCAAACAGTCCGACGCGGCCCAGGCCGGCGCCATTGCCGCCAGCCCAATGGCCACCATGCCAGGCAGCCGGACGCGCGGGCAGTCGCCCCGGGCTCTGAGCGAAAAGGGGGCTTTGGCAACTGCGACTGCGAGCCGGACCACCGGCGGCAGCACCAGCACTCGGGGCACCAGCAGCCAGGCCGCCGCTCCGCTGAAACCCGGGCTGACGACGACTTCAGGCCAGGCAGCGCGCTTAGTAGCGGCCGCCCATGACACTGGGTTGGCGCAGGGCAGCAGCCCTGACAAACCGGCAACCCCGCCCACTGCCTATTCAGGGGCACCAACGGTGAAGGCTAGCCCGGCCGCAACAGTCGCCGGAGCTGCGGTAGCTGTTTCGGCCGCGGCCGTACCTGCTGCTGCTTCAGCTGCTCTTACGGTGCCAGCCACCTCCGGAGCAGCTGCCGACACGAAGTCGCGGGCGGTATCCGTCGTCAGGAACCCGCCCGAAGCTGGTTCGGCAGCGGGCAGCCGAAGAAGCCATTCCTTGGCGGTGGCCAGGAGCCGGGCGCGGCCGGCAGGCGGTCGGGCCCAGGGCGGCGCAGCCGTGGCCATGGGGCCGGCGGAAGCGTGGCGGCCCCTCGCCGGCCGGCCGGCGGTACTGCTGCCAACTTCGTCGCTCACCCGGCCCGGAGCGCTGGCGGGCGTCGACACGCTGCCGCGGCTGCCGGCCCTGGCCCCGGCGCGCTGGGCCATTCAAGTGCTGGGCGGGCCGAGCCTTTCGTACCGGTACCTGGGCTCGGCTTCGCAGCTCAATGCCCCTGCCCCACCGAGGGTCAATTACAGCTTAGCGGCCAACCCCGACGTGGCCACGCTGGAGCGGCCCGCCCTGTCCGGGGGCGGGGAGTTGAGCATCCGGCGCCAGCTGCCCGGTCCCTGGAGCATTTCGGCCGGGCTGGGCTACGTTGAATACGCCACCCGGCTGGCAGTGCAGCTTGTGAAGCCCGCCGCAGCTTCCAGCTTCGTACCCTTCTCCGATTCGACCATTGCCAGTTTTCACCGGCGCGACACCTACCGCTTCGTGACCATCCCCGTGCGGCTGGGGTACTCCCGGGCCGTATCGAACCGCTGGCGGGTGGGGGTGCTGGCCGGAGCCGATGCCGCCATCTACGTGGGTGGCCGCACCACCGAGGGCAGCGCCTGCGCCTGCCAAACCCAGACCTGGGGACCGGACAATAGCCCCTACCGCCGCCTGAGCCTAGGCCTGAGCCTCGGAGTAGAGGCCCGCTATCGTTTGAACGGCCGGTGGGAGCTCCTGGCGCAGCCCGCTGCCTCCTACCTGCTTTCGCCGCTGAACAAGCTTTCGACCACCGACTACGAGCGGCACCTTTTCGGGGCTACCGCCCTGCTGGGAGCCGCCTGGGATTTGCCCTGATTTGTTCGCACCCGGCCCTTTCGGCTGGCTGGCCAGCGGCTGAAAGCGGGTAGCGGCACTGCTTACTAACTGCTGTTACGCAGTGGCTGCCGAAACCCGGGTTTTGTTTCGGGTTGCTCGTTGCTTGTTTCTGGTTCACCCTAGATAATCAACCATCAACCAGGAACAAGCAACGTGGAATGAGCAACCAGAAACAAAAACACGGGCTGCTTTAGCGGCTGCGTAACAGCAGGTAGTAACCGTTCTTTTTCCTCCGAATTTTATGAAGCATTTCCCCTTGCTGAGCCTTGGCCTGGCGCTACTGGCCGCCTGTAATAAAGAAGATGACATCATCAATTGCGGACCCTTGCCCACCGCTGACCTGACCACGGGCACGCTGGCCGATTTGCGCAGGGCCTCCCCGGCCCTGCAAACGTTCACCTTCGACCTGGGCCAGCCCCAGAGCCTGCGCACCCTGAAAGGAGCCACGGTCACCTTTGGGGCGGGCGTATTTCTGCTGCCCAACGGCTCGGTAGCGACGGGCCAGGCCCAGCTGCGCCTGCGCGAGATTTACGAGGTGCCCGACATGCTATTAGCCGACCTGCCGACCATCACCTACGTGGGTTTCAATAACCGGCGGGTGCTGCTGTCCGGCGGCGAATTCAACCTGCAGGTGTGGCAGGGCAGCACCCGGCTGCGGCTGGCGGGCACCAGCGTAGCGGGCAGCCCCCAGCCGCCCCGCATTGACCTGAAATCGCCTCTGCCCACCGTCAACCCCGATACGGCCAGGATGCTGCTGTGGAACCAGCCCGCCGTGAGCCTCGGCACCGCGCCGCGCGATTCGGCCGGCTGGCAGCTGGTTTACGGCCCGGCCGTAAGCCCGAATAGCACATCCATTCCGGTGCCTTTAACGGCGGGCTACTACTCGGCGGCGCTGCCGCTCGACTCGATTGGCTACTGGAATATCGACCGTATCTGGCCGGCCTACCAGAGTATGGCTTCGGGCTATATCAGTGTGGAAGTGCCCAACGCGGCTACCGCGGCGGGTATGCGGGTGTACTTCCGGCCCGTGGGCCTCAACGGGCTGGCCCGCGGCGTGCTGGCCTACCCATCCCCAACCCGCTGGTCCAGCACCCTGCCTTACGGGGTTGATGTGGTGGCGGTGGTGTTGCAGGAGCGCGCCGGCCACCTGTATTTCGGCACCCAGCGCGTCACCACGGCAGCCGGCCTCGTCGTCACCCCCACGCTGGAAGCTTTGAGCGTGGCCGAGATTGTGCGGCGCATCCGGCTACTGTAGCGCGCCGCCAATCACCACGTCGCGCACCGGGTTTTCGCCCAGCCAGTACGGGATTTCGGCCACACTGCCCAGGTTCAGCACCAGCACGTCGGCGCGCTTGCCCGGCTCCAGGCTACCGCAGTCGGCGGCCCGATTGATGGCCCAGGCCGCGTTGAGGGTGGCGGCGGCCACGGCCTCGGTGGGCGTGAGGCCCATTTTGAGGCAGGCCACCGACAGGGCCAGCCACAGGTTTTTGCTAGGGCAGGAGCCGGGGTTGAAATCGGTACTCACCGCCACCGGCAGCCCGGCATCGATGAAAGCGCGACCGGGGGCGTAGGTTTCCTGGCGCAGAAACAGCGGCACCAGCGGCAGCAGCACGGCCACGGTACGTCCCTGGGTTTGCTGCGCGATGCGGCCGGCGGCGGCCGGCGTGAGGTAGTCGCAGTGGTCGACGCTGATGGCCCCCAGCCCGGCGGCCATCTCGCAGCCGCCGAGGTCGTGCAACTGCTCGGCATGAATTTTCAGGCCGAAGCCAAGGGCCCGGGCCTGCTCCAGGTAGCGGCGCGCCACGTTGAGCGGGAAAGCGCCTTCCTCGCAGAAAATATCCACGAACTCGGCTTCACCGCGCAGCTCGGGCAGCACTTCGCGCAGCAGAAAATCGGCGTAGGCGGCCGGGCCGGCGGCCTTGAACTCGGGCGGCACCACGTGCGCCCCCAGAAAGGTAGGCACCACCCGCACCGGCTGGCAGCGGCCGGCCTCGGCGGCCACGCGCACCAGCCGCAGCTCGGTGTCGCGGTCGAGGCCGTAGCCGCTTTTGGCCTCGACGGTGGTGACGCCGTAGCGCCGGAATCCTTCCAGGTGCTGCAGGGCATTGGCCAGCAGCTCGCCCCCGGAAGCGGCGCGGGTGGCGAGCACGGTACTCAGGATACCGCCGCCGCTGGCTAGGATGTCGAGGTAGCTTTCGCCGCGCAGCTTGCGCTCGAATTCGTGAGCCCGGTTGCCGCCGAACACCAGGTGGGTGTGGCATTCCACCAGCCCGGGCAGCACCACGCGCCCGCTGGCATCAAGAGTGCGCGTGGCGGGCGTGAGGCGGGCCGCGTCGAGCTCGGCCATGGGGCCGACGGCGGCAATGGTGTCGCCTACGCAGGCCACGTAGCCGTTTTCGATGATGCGCCAGCGGCCGAGGTCGGGGCCGGCCAGGGGGCGGCCGGTGGGGCCGCCGGCCAAGGTGAGTACCTGCGCGGCGTGCTGAATAACGAGGGAATACGGAGCGGAAGCAGCCATGCGGGAAACAACGGGTGGGACGGCAAAGTACGGCCGCCCCCGCCGGCTTTGCGTACCTACCGGCTCCGCCCAGCTTTGTTCCGATGCCCGACGCTGCCCCTGCCCCGCTCATTCTCACCCTCGCCCTCGACAACGCGGCCCAGACATATTTCGACGCCCTGCGCCGCCGGCACTTCCCGCCGCGCCTCAACTACCTGGCGGCCCACCTCACCCTGTTTCATCACCTGCCCGGAACTGAATTTGAAGCCGTGCGCGCCCGGCTGGCGGCCCTGGCCAGCGCCCGGCGGCCGCTGCCGCTGCGCGTAACGGGCCTGCGCTCGCTGGGTCGCGGCGTCGCCTTCACCCTCGAAAGCGCCGCGCTGCGGGCCCTGCACCGGGAGCTGCAGGCCGGGTTTGCCCCCCACCTCACGCCGCAGGACCGGCAACCGCTACAGCCCCACGTCACCATTCAGAATAAAGTAGAGCCCGAAACTGCCCGGCAGCTGCTACTGGAGCTGCAAGCCGATTTCGCGCCGTTCGGGGCCGTGGGCACAGGCCTGCACCTGTGGGCCTACCAGGGCGGCCCCTGGGAAAGCCTGGCCGAGCTCGGCTTCCATAACGACAATATTCCCATAGCTGGGCCGGGCGGTTGAAGCCTGGTATACGGTATGGCTGGCTAAACCATCGGCATCAGCCGGCTCATGCGCTGGTGCAAAAGCATGGCCGCAGTCGCTGACTTCGGCAACGCGACCACTCCGCACCAGCCGGGCGGCGCGCTGGCTAGGGGCGCGCTGGCCGGCCCGGCTCCAGCCCAGCGAGCGCTGCTGCCACCACCATGCCCCGAAGCCGAACAGCACCGGGTAGTAGCCCAGGGTGTAGCAGTTTTTGCCGTGCAGGGCAGCTAAAGCGGGCCCACACCCAGACGGCCCCGCAGCAGGCGGCGCGCGGGCGTGAGCAGCAGCGCCCCGCCCAGCGCGGCAATAAAAAACAGGGTGATGTACTCATTCAGCAGCCCCAGCCCGAGGCCCAGGCCCAGCAAGTAGAGAAACCGCAGCCGCGCCTCCCGCAGGTAGCGTACCCGCCAGTAGAGGCAGAACACGAAGCCGAAGACTTCAAACGAGTTAGGCTGAAACAGCCAGGCAAAGCAAGGTCGAAGCCCGTGGTTTGCCAATCACTGCTTTATTTTACCTGCTTACCTTTTCACGCCCCAGCGGCCCGCTTTCTTTTTCGCATGATTCTCTACGGTTATAAAGGCTCGCTCGTGCGCACGACAGCCCTGCCGGGCGCGGTCTGTCCCGCCTGCAACTCCTTCAACACGATGCAGGCCAGCGTGTACAGCCAGTACGCCCACGTGTACTACATCCCGTTCTTCCCCTTCAGCAAGAAAGCCATTGCGCAGTGCACCAGTTGCCAGCAGGGCTGGGAAGAAAAAGGCCTGCCCGCCCAACTGCACACCGCCGTGCAGTCGGCCAAGCAAAGCACCCGCTTGCCGCTCTGGAACTGGGCCGGCGTGGGCGTGGTGGCCGTAGGCATTGCCTGGGCCGCCGTGGCCGGGCAGCGCCACGAGCGCGACCGCAACGCCTGGCTGGTAGCACCGCGCGCCGGCGACCTCTACACCGTGCACTCGCCCGGCGACAGCACCAAGTTTTCGCTGCTCAAAGTGGTGAGCGCCCACGGCAACACCGTGGAAGTGGTGCAAAACGAGTACGAAATTGATAGCAACGACCCGGTTTCCGAGCTCAACGCGCCCAGCAAATACAGCAAGGAGTCAGAGTCGCTCACCCAGCTCGACCTGCAAATCATGCACAACAAAGGCCAGCTGACCGACGTGACCCGGCTGGATTGATTGGCACCCGCCGGCGCTACTTGTCCGGCCAAAGGCCCGCCCAGCGCAGGAAGTCCTCCCCCACCTGGTCCCAGTAGAAGTCATCGTAGTCGGGCTGGCCGTTTTTGACGCCGAAGAAATTGTGCTCGCGCCCGGGATATTCGCGGAAGGTGAAGTTGGTGCGGTGCTGCCGGATGGCTTCCAGGCGCAGGTAGTCGTCGCCGGCCACCCCCCGGTCGAGGGTGCCGAAACCGATGAACATGGGCACCCGCGTGCGCAGCAGCTCGGGTATTTCCGATGCCGCAAAGCCGTAGGAGTTGCGCGGGTCGTCGCCCAGGCAGTCGGTGCGGGTAGGGTCGGCCACTACTTCCTGCCAGCGCCGGAAAGTGCCGGCCACTTCGGCCGTATCGGCGGCTTGCCGGCCCAAGGCCAGCATCGACATCTGCCGGCCCAGCGGGTTGCCGCTTAAGTACACCGCCCGGCTCACCAGGCCCGGCACGGCGGCCAGGTGCGCCACCACGGCCGCGCCCTGCGAGTGCCCAGCGATGACGACGCGCCCAGCCTCCACCCAAGGCTGCTTTTTGAGGAAGCGCAGCACCGCCTCGTCGCGCCGCAGGTAGTAGCCGAGGTAGTTGCGGGCGCAGTAGTAGGCCGGCGGCCGGCGCTCCCTGAAAATGGTGTTGGGGTTTTGGCCAGTCACATCGAAGGTTAGCGGTATGCCCGGCTTGCTGATGATGGCTAGGTGACAGCTTTCGAGCACCTTTTTAGGGTGAAACGGAAACACCGGGTAAGTCCCGCCTTCCTTATAGAGCAGCAGCGGCGTAGGTATCGAGCCCTGCTCCCACAGCAACAACGGCTTCTTGCGTTTCTCCTCCCCCGGTTTCGACATGAGCAGCACCTGTACACTGTCGCGGCCGAACATGACCGTGAGGCGACGGTAGCCGAAGCTTTCGGGGGTGCGGGCGGCGGCGGGGGTTGTTTGGGCGGGGCTGCGGAGGGAGAGCAGCAGGAGCGAAAGGAGTAGCAACCTTCTCAGTTGAGCCAAAAGCATCAGGAGCAATAAAGCTCCAGCAACTGAAAGTAGGTGCCGGAGTTTGGCAAGGACCAGTGCCGTTGCGCAGTGGTTGCGCTCAGCAATTGTGGTGCTGGTGTTATTCCCCCAGCAAATCTTGCACAAACTGCATGTAAGCCTCCCGCACGGGCAGCTCCAAGTCAGTCACTAGTTCCCGGCGCGTGGTTGTGGTGGCTTGCTGCGTCACCGGGTTGAAGCCTTCGCGCTCCACGTCTTGCCAGTACACGCCCAAGCCCCGGCGCTGCCAAGCCGGCAGGTTGTTGAAATTGATTCCGCGCTGAAACAGCAGCTCATTTTTGTCAGCCGTGCTCAGCCCACGAATATGGTTTGTAGCCCCAACTTCAGTGGCACCTTCGCCGCGCAGTAGCCAGTAGCAGTGTGCGTTCAGCGCATTGCGCAGGGCATCTTCGGCTCGCCAGCGGAAGTAGTCAACCACATCGCCGGACCGGGGTAGTTGGGCGATACGACAGTCGAACACGCCCATATCGCCGAGTAGCAGGGAGAATTTGGCCGAAGCTTCACCCGCCAGAATGCTGTGGTACTTGCGCAGCTTGCGGCCGAAGGTATTTGCGTCAGTATCGAAAAGCAGCGAAATCTCGTCGCTCTGGGCGTAGCCGTAGCGCACCGGAAACCCGCTTTGCAGCAGGTGGCGCACGGTGCCCGCCATACAGTCACGAAACCGTTCGTCGAAGGGCCGCGCGAAGTCGTGCGTTTCCTTGGTAAGGCGGGTAAAGTTGCGGCCGTCGAGCCGGGCCACCAGGTAAAGACCGGGCAGGGCACAGTGGTCGTGGGCCGTTTCGAAAACCCGCAGGCGCGAGTCGAGGTCGTCAAATTTCATACTTGCCAGGGTTCGACCACAAACTGACCGTGGTCGTCGATGCGCACAAAGTAAAGCTCATCGAACCCTTCCTCGTAGCAGGGCAGTTTCAAGCGGGCGCGGGTACCCCTAATTCCCCGCTCGGGCACTTGCTCGGCCGGCGGACGGAGCTGGTTGCGCAGAAGCGCCGCCTCGGCTGCTGAGTTAAAATAGTAGCCTACCACGGCATATCCGGCGGCTTTGGCCGGCCCCAGGTAGCGGGCGCGCTCGGCAACCGTGGGGTTGGTGTTGTCGACGACGAACCGGGCTTGAGTGGTGAGGCAAAACTGAAGAAGCAGCGCCTCACGGTGGCGGGTACGCAGCAAATCGAGGCTGATGCGCACGTGTGAGTTGAGCAGGCGCTGGCAGTAGTACGTGCTTTTGCCAGTGGCCTGAATCCCGCAAAAAATAATAGCCTGCATGAGGGGCTGAAAGAAAAGTGAGCCGGCAAAATTGAGCCGGCAAAATTGAGTCAACGGCCCAAAAGCGGCCTAGCTGCCCCACTCCGGCAGCTGTACCCGCGCCAGGTACTCGCCCAGCCCGGCCGGCTTCTGGAACACGTGGATGAACAGCACGGCCTCTTCGCCTCGGCTGCGCCAGGTTTCGGCAAAAAAGCCCTCCACGGCATATAGCGCCAGGTCGAAGCTGTCCTCGGCTCGCTCGGCCAGGCGAGTGCCGTGCCGGGCCAGGTAGTCGAGCTGGCGGCGCTGGTGCAGGGCTTTGAAGGCGGTGATGGTCAACTCCTTTAACATTTATCAATTAACATTTAACAGCCTGACTGGCGGCCCTGCGTCATTGGCTAGCCTATCTTGCCGCCAACTCTTACCGAAAGATAACGGCACGCGAAGTTTTGTCGGCCTTTGATGAACCTGTTAAATGTTAATTGATAAATGTTAAAAGGATTCCGTTTTCCGCATCCGCTGGTGCTTATCGTGGGCTTTATCATCCTGGCCGCCGCGCTCAGCTACGTGCTGCCGGCCGGCGAATTCAGCCGCCACCTCGATGCGGCCACCGGCCGGCAGGTGGTGGTAGCCGGCTCGTACCACGCCGTGCCGGCCACGCCCGTGGGCCCGCTCGATATGCTAGTGGACATCCCCAAGGGCCTGGCTGATGCGGCGGCGGTGGTATTCCTGATTTTCCTGGCCGGCGGGGCCTTCACGGTGGTCGACCAGACCGGGGCGCTGCGCTTCGGCGTCGACTGGCTGCTGCGCCGCGCCCACGGCCGCGAGGTACTCGTGATTCCGCTGGTGGGTACGCTCTTCGCCACCATGGGCGCGCTGGAGAACATGGGCGAAGAAATTATTCCGCTGGTGCCCGTGCTGCTGGTGCTGATGCGCCGCCTGGGCTACCCCGTGCTCACGGCGGTGGCGGCCAGCGTGGGGGCGGCCTTTGTGGGGGCAGCTTTCAGCCCGATTAATCCCTTCCAGGTGGGCATCGCCCAGAAGCTGGCGCAGCTGCCGCTGCTTTCGGGCGGCGGCTACCGTCTGGGCTTCCTGCTGGTGGCGGTGGGCGGCTGGCTGTGGGCCACCACCCGCCACGCCGTGCGCCACCGCCAGGTCCCCGACCTGGCCCTCGACCAGAACGAGGCCGCCGCTGCCGGAGTGGCCCCGGCCAGCGCCCGCCCCGGCCTGGTGCTGCTGCTGATGCTGGCCGCTTTTGCCGCCTTCGCCTACGGCGTGGTGCAGCTGCACTGGGAATTCGAGCAGATGTCGGCGCTGTTTCTGGGGCTGGGCATCGTGGCCGGGCTGCTGGGCGGGCGGGGCTTCACCGGCACGGCCGAGGGCTTCATCGCGGGCTTCCGCGACATTGCTTTTTCGGCCATTCTGGTGGGGTTTGCCCGCGCCATTTTCGTGGTACTGGAGCAGGGCCACATCGTCGATACCATCGTGAACGGGCTGGCCGCCCCGCTGGCCCACCTGCCCGTGACGCTGGCCGCCCTGGGCATGATGGGCGTGCAAACCCTGCTGCACGTCCCCGTGCCCAGCGGCAGCGGGCAAGCCACGCTCACCATGCCGCTGCTGGTGCCGCTGTCCGATATTCTGGGCCTCTCGCGCCAGGTTACGGTGCTGGCGTTTCAGTACGGGGCCGGTCTGTGCGAGCTCATCACGCCCACCAACGGTACGCTCATGGCCATGCTGGCCGCCACCGGCGTGCGCTTCGAGCAGTGGGTGAAGTTTGCCGCGCCGCTCTGGGCGGCCCTGTTCATGCTGGGCGCGGTGGCCGTGGTGGTAGGCATCGCGGTGGGGGTGTAGTTTATATTACTGGCCGTCTGCATGCCCCTGCGTGGGTCCCACCTGTCCATCGAGGGATGGAGCCGAAGGGACAGCACCAGTAGTTGGGCGATGAGCCTCCTCACCATGACGGTAACCAACGCTTAAACTAAGCTGTCAGGCAAGCAACGCGACGGCGGCTACTGCGGCCGCGCCGATGGCCTGGTCCTGCTCAAAATTGCCCCCGGCAATGCCTACTCCACCAACTACCCCGTTTTCCCTAACCAACGGAAATCCGCCCGGTAAGCCGGAAATGGCTGGGTTGGTGACAAACGATGCCTGAAGGGCTGGAAATTTCTGGCCAAGCTCGCCCACCACGTGGCTAGGAATGCGCAGCTGAGAGGCCGTTATGGCTTTGAGCCGACTACTTTCCAACGCGAAGTAGCTGCATCCTTCCTGGCGCACCAGGGCCCGCACGTGCCCCCCGGTGTCGACCACGGTTACGGTAACAGGTATGTGCTGGCGCTGCGCTTCTTGCTGCGCGGCCAGTAAAATGGCCTCTAAGAATGCTTGGGTCATGATGCAGGAAACTAACGGGTACCTGGGAAAAACTTTTCGTCCTCAATGACAAACGTGTCGGTGGTGCGGGCGTAGCGGGAGCCAGCCATGCGGCCAATGGCGCGCAGCTGGCTAAAATCTACCCGGAAACGGTTATCGACCAGGGCATCATCCACGTACAGATACACCACTTCCCCGACAACTAAACGCGAACGGCCGACCTCAACGACGTGCAGCGTCCGGCACTCGAACGACACCGACGCCTCGCCGATGCGCGGGGGCCGCACCACAGCGCTGGCTGCGGGCGTCAGGCCCGCGAAGTCGAACTCCGATATATCGGCCGCCAACGGCGTGGCCGTGCGTGCCATTTGCTTGGCGTAGTATTCCGTGGCGATGTTGACCACAAACTCGCCGGTTCCGCCCTCGGTGGGTAGCTGCGCGTTGCGCAGCGTGTCTTTCCAGGTACCATCAGGCTTGGGGCCCGCCACGGCAAACGACAAGGCCATCGGCGCGTGGCCGACGATACTGAAGTAGGAGAACGGGGCCACGTTCAGCACTCCGTTGGGCGAAATGGTCGAAATCACGGCCACCGGACGCGGTATTATGGTACCGGTCAGCAACTTGTAGCGGGCCTCAATGGGCAATTCGTGGGCGGGCAGGTGCATAGCAGGGGGTTAGCAAGGGCAATAGTAAGCAATACTGACCAAATAGTAACCTAAGCTGACTACTTTTGTTTATGACTGCTCACGAAGAAACAACCCGACAGATTGCCGAAAAGAACCTGGCGGGCCACGTGCATTACTTTTCGCGGCTGTTGGCGCAGCTCAGCGAGCACCGCTGGGCGGCTGATGGCTACCCCGAGCTGCGCAGCGGCCACGTACAACTGCTGCGCAATCTCGACCCGGCCGGCACGCGTGCCACGGTGTTGGCGCACCGCGCCCACGTCACCAAGCAAACGATGGGACGATTGGTCAAGGAGCTGGTTGGCGCGGGCTACTTGGCCCTGATGCCCGACACGGCCGACAGCCGCGCCCAACTCGTGCAGCTGACGCACCGGGGAGAAACATTTTTGGCGTACCTGGCCACCACGCTGCTAGACCTGGAGCAAGCCTTTGGGCAAGTGCTCGGAATATCCCGGTTGGCCGCGTTCAACACCGCCCTGCACGAACTGACTGCCTTTGCCGAAGCACGACGGCAGCAATTGCCCTAAAGCGGTTTCCCGGGCAGCATATTCGGCAAGGCCGTTTTCAACGGCTAATCGGCCCGCAGTTCAGCCGCCTGAAACACGCGGGGCAGCTTGCGCTTGCGCTCCACAATCTGGTAGGTGGCCGTGTCGGTGGCTTCGTCCCAGAACACATCCGAGATGTGGCCAAAGTGGCGGTATTGGCCCGGGGTGGGCGTGGTTTCCTCCACCGAGTCGCCGAAGCTGAACTTCGGCTTGTGGTAGATTTCCTTGAACAGCTCGGGGCGCACCAGAAACTGCTGCTCGTCGTAGCGAATGGTAATCCACTCGCCTTCATCGTCTTCAGCAATTTTCTCGAAGAGCTTACCCACCGGCTCCAGCAGCTCAAAGGCGCGGCGGTTGGCGGGGTGAATGTAGCGGAAGCCGTACTCGGGCGACCAGCCGTAGAGGCCGAAGATGACGGGTTTGGGACGGGTTTTCAAGGAGCAAGAAACAATCAGCAATGAGCAATCGCGAAGTCGGCTTCGCCGCTGTAAAGAAAACGCCCGTTTACCAAATAGCTCCGCAAAAGCTCAAATTGCTCATCGCCGGCCGCCGCCAGCTCCAGCCCGGCCACCGGCTCACGGTGGAAGGGGTTGTGGCACCGTTCGCGCACCACGAGTACGCGGTAGGCCGCCCCCACCTCAAACTCCAGCGCGCCCAAATTCAGAGGCAGCCGGGCGGAGCGGCCGGAGCGGGGTACGGACTTCAGTACCGACACGCGTTCGGCCGAAAAGCTGCCTGTGCCGTATAGTCAGGCTGCCTACTGCTCATTACCGGCCGCATTTTCGGCTGCCCCGGCCGTAGGTTGCCCTCTATATTTGATGTCCAAAATTTCCGCTAATCCCGCCCCTGCTGCTGCCGTTACCGCCGCCACCAAAGCCCCTCAAGTCCCTGATTCGCTGGCTTCGGCCGCTGCCCCAGCTAGCGAATCCACGCCCGCATTGGCGGCTGCTTCAGCTGCCAATGCGGCGGCCGAGCCGCACCACCTACCGGCCCCTGCGCCCCAGCCCGGCATGGGGGCCGTGCCCCACGCCAACGGCACCACTTTCCGGGTGTGGGCACCCAATGCCGAGGCGGTCTACCTCATCGGCTCGTTCAACAGTTGGGATACCGGCAAAAATCAGCTGCATTCTGAAGGCAATGGCTATTGGGCCGTCGATGTGCCCGAGGCCCACCCCGGCGATGAGTACAAGTATCACCTAGGCCGCCAGGGCCATTGGTTCGACCGCAACGACCCCTACGCCCGGCAAGTCACCAACTCGGCCGGCAGCTCGGTGGTGCACGAGCCGCACTTCGACTGGGGCGACGACAACTTCCAGATGCCCGCCTGGAACGAGCTGGTGATTTACGAGCTGCACGTGGGCACCTTTCACGCCCCCGACGAGGAGCGCGTGGGCACGTTCCTGAGCGTGGCCGAAAAGCTGCCTTACCTGCGCGATTTAGGCATCAACTGCATCGAGCTGCTGCCGGCTACCGAGTTTCCGGGCAGCCGCTCATGGGGCTACAACCCCGCCAACCCCTTTGCCCTCGAAAGCGATTACGGCGGCCCGCAGGCCTTCAAGGAAATGGTGAAAAAGGCCCACCAGCATGGCATCGCCGTGGTGCTCGACGTCGTGTACAACCACTTCGGCCCTGGCGACCTCGACCTTTGGCAGTTCGACGGCTGGAGCGAAAACGACGGCGGCGGCATCTACTTCTACAACGACTGGAAAGCCAAAACCCCCTGGGGCGACAACCGCCCCGATTACGGCCGCCCCGAGGTGCGCCAGTACATCCGCGACAACGCCCTGATGTGGCTGAACGACTACCGCTGCGACGGCCTGCGCGCCGATGCCATTGCCTTCATCCGCAACGTGAACGGCGAGGAAGACCCCGGTGCCGACCTGCCCGAGGGCTGGAGCCTGATGCGCTGGATTAACGAGGAAATCGACCAGACCATGCCCTGGAAAATCACGATTGCTGAAGACATGCGCGGCAACGCCGGCATCACCGACAGCGTGGCCAGCGGCGGCCAGGGTTTCGACTCGCAGTGGGACAACTCGTTCGTGTACCCCATCCGCGAGGCCCTTACCACGCCCAGCGACGCCGCCCGCAACATGCCCGCCGTGGCCGCCGCCCTCACCCAGCTCTACAACGACGATGCCTTCCGGCGCGTCATCTACACCGAAAGCCACGACGAGGTGGCCAACGGCAAGCAGCGCGTGGCCGAGGAAATTATGCCCGGCGATGCCGACAGCTACTTTTCGAAAAAGCGCACCGTGCTCGGGGCCGCCCTGGTGCTCACCGCGCCCGGCATCCCCATGATTTTTCAGGGGCAGGAGTTTCTGGCCTACGGGGCCTTCAACGACACCGAGCCGCTACGCTGGGACATGGTGGACGAGCGCCGGGGCCTGGTGCAGTTGTACCGCGACCTCATTGCCCTGCGCCGCAACCACTCCGGCCACACCCGCGGCCTGGGGGGCCAGCATACCCGCGTTTTCCACGTGAATGATGCCGACAAGCTGGTGGCCTTCGCCCGCCAGGCTGGCGAAACCGGCGGCCCCGGCGACACGACCGTGGTGCTGGCCAGCTTCGCTAACCAGGCCCACGAGGGCTACACTATCGGCTTGCCCGGCCCCGGCACCTGGTACGTGCGCTTCAATAGCGACTGGCAGGGCTACGATGGCGAATTCTCGAACGATGAAGCCGTGGCCATGCAGGCCAAAGAAGGCCAATACGATGGCTACGGCTGGCACGGCCACATCAGCATCGCGCCGTATGGCGTGCTGATTCTGTCGCAGGAAGGGTAATTTACCGTAGTGTGGACTCTGCGAGTCCGCGCGTCGGCACAACCGGCTATAACCGGCCCACGCGCGGACTCGCGGAGGCCACGCTACATCTCCCGCCCAAAACCTTTCCCCCTATCAACGCAACACCCACTTTCCACGCCCCGGCCGGCCGCATCATTGGCCGGGCCGATGGCCCAGTCATCCGGGCTACTGGCATTCGCTACGCCCGGGTGGCGCGCTTTCGGCCGCCGGTAGCTGAGCCCGCCGCCGTCGCGCCCGTCCACGCCACGGCTCCTGCGCCCGCCTGCCCACAGCTGGCCGACCCGCGCGTGGACCAGGTGATGGGCGACTTATTCGCGGCCTTGGGTTTCGACGAAGACTGCCTGCGGCTTTCCATTACGCTGCCGGCCGATGCCCGCCCCGACGAGCAGCTGCCCGTCGTCGTGTGGGTTCATGGCGGCTCCTACGTATCCGGGGCTGGCGACCTGGCCATTTACGACCCGGCCACCTGGGTCGCGGAGCAGCGGCTGGTGTTTGTGGCCGTGACGTACCGGCTGGGCCTGTTTGGCTTTCTGGGCACGGCCTACGCGCCCCCCAACCTCGGCCTGCTCGATTTGCTCGAAGCCCTGCGCTGGGTGCAACGCAATATCGCCGCCTTCGGTGGCGACGCGCAGCTCGTGACGCTGCTGGGCCACTCCTCGGGCGGCGATGCCATTGCTCAGCTCATGCTCACCCCAGAGGCAACCAGCTTGTTTCGGCGGGTGATGCTGCACAGTGCTCCGCTGGGCCTCACGCGCAACCGCAGCCATATGGTGCGCGCCATGGCCGCCGCCGTCGGCCCGGTCGCGCCCGACGCTTCGGCCGAGGAAATAGTAGCCCTTGAAGCTGCCGTAACGAAAGCCGCCCGCTGGCATGGCCTAAAAAGCGGCATGCCCTTCGGCCCGGAATACGGAGCCGCGCCCCTGCCGCCCGAAACCGAAATTGATAAAGGCTGGGCAGCCGTGGCCCCACAAATCGACGTGCTCATCGGGGCCACCGCCGAGGAAACCCGCTTTTTTGCCGTCATCGACCCCACCTTCAGCTGGATTGCGCGCCTGCCTGGGCTGGGCGGGCTGCTCATGCGGCGGCTGGTGGGGTTCAGCTCGCACCGCATTTACCTGGACACGGCCCGGACTTTTGCCGCCCGCCACGCGCGGGCCGGCGGCCGGGCCTGGCGCTTCGTGCTCACGTATCAGCCGCCGGGCAGCGCCTTCGGGGCGGCGCACGTCGTCGATTTGCCGCTGCTGCTGGGCACGCGGGCCAGCTGGGCCGCTACTCCGCTGCTGGGCACCGCCGATTGGGCGGAGTTCAACGCTACCGGCCGGCGGGTGCGGCAGCTCTGGGCCGATTTTGCCCGCACCGGCCGGCTGCCCGACCGGGTGGAGATTCCCGGCGTGCTGCTGGTGGAGCGGGCCTAGCGCCAGCAACTTCGCGGCCCCTCCCGAAGCCAGCGCGGGACCTCAGCCCCCGCGAAACGAAAGAACCTCCGGCCACACGTTGTGAAGCAGGAGGTTCTTGCATCAATTCCATCAAAGGAGCTGCCGTTCGTCAGGCGCTCCTCACGCCATCTTCAGCAGCTTGAAAGCATGGGTCCACTGGTTCTGGCGGAAGCCGGGGATGCACCAGAGCATGCACAGCGGCTCGATGGCCCGGGCGGCCTCGACCCCGCCCATGTCCTCCGGCTCGAAGCCAAAGGCCCGGATAAGCTCGCTGGCTTCGGCTTTGGCCCCGTCGTCGTTGCCGCAGATGAACATGCTGGGCGTGCTGCCGTCGTAGTCGGGGTTCACCATCTGGCCTGCCCCAATGCTGTTGAAGGCTTTGACGAGGTGCGCGCCGGGCTGGGCCTGCTGGCTCTGCTCCAGCAGCGATTCGTCGAAATTGGTGAAGTAGCGCAGCACCCCGTTCTGCGGCGGCTGGGCGTCGTCAATCGGGTTGGTGGTATCGAGCACGGTTTTGCCGGCCACCGTGGCCGTGTCGAGCGTGCGCAGCAGGTGGGCGGCTACGTGGCCCTTCACGGCCAGCACCAGCAGCTCGCCGTAGGCGGCCGCTTGGGCAAAGTTGCCCACCTGCCCGCTGCTGCCCGCCTTCGCCTGCCAGTCGGCCAGCTTGTCGGGGTGCTCGGTGCCCAGCATCACGGCGTGGCCGTGTTTGATAAATCCATCGGCCAGCGTGGTGGCCACCGAGCCGGAGCCCAGAATCCCAATTTTTTTCATAAGGCGTTGCCAGTGATTCCAGAGAATTAAGATGCCCGAATATAGCTACCAACCCAAAAAGTTCTTCCTATACCGGGGCCTGGTCGTAGCGCTCGCCTTCGGGCGCGGGCCACTGCCCCTCGAACAGAAATTCGGCTAGGGGCTTGCGGGTGCGGGGGGCCAGCTCGCGCTCGCGGGCGGCTTCGGGCAAAGCCTCTAGGTCGCCGGGGTAGCCCAGAGTAAAGACGACCACGGGCTCGAAGCCTTCCGGAATGCTGAAGGCGGCGCGGAGTTTATCGGGCGCGAAGCCGGCCATCTGGTGGGCCTGCACGCCCAGCTCGGCGGCCTGAATGGCGAGGGTGGCCGTGGCCTGGCCCACGTCGAACGTAGCCCAGCCGTTGGGGTTGCCGTCGTGCGAGAAGTGCAGCTTGGCCACGCCCACCACCAGCACGGGGGCCTTTTTGGCCCAGGCCTGGTTGAATTCAATCAGGCCGTCAAGGATTTTCGCGTAGGCGGCGGGGCTGCCGTCCTGGGTGCCGATGAGGAAGCGCCAGGGTTGCTCGCCGTAGCAGGAAGCGGCCGATGCGGCGGCGGCGAAAACCTGGTGCAATACCTCGGCCGGCACGGGCTGGCTGGTGTAGCCCCGGGCGCTGCGGCGCTGCGTGAGCACCGGCATGATGGGGTATTCGGGGGCAAAAACGTTGGTGGTATCAGCCATGAAGCGTCGAAAAAAGGGAGAATGATTGCCGGGTAACCGCCACCGGAGCGCGAAGTTTACCCGGCCCGAATGTAGCGGGCCGCCGCAACATTCGGAAAAAAGGGCGCTGGCGTGGCCGGCAACGGCCAAATCAGCTTACCTTTCGCCACGTTCTCTGGTCAGTTTTCTGCTTCCTTCTCCCAGCTTCCGCTTATGCAGCCCACGCCTCACGCCCCCGACGCCCTGTTTCCCGATGCCTTGCTGGTTGAAGTAGCCTGGGAAGTCTGCAACCAGGTAGGCGGCATCTACACCGTCATTCGCTCGAAGGTGCCGGCCACCATGCCCGTTTGGGGCGAGCGTTATTGCCTGCTCGGCCCCTACTTCCCGCAAATGGCCCAGGGCGAGTTCGAGCCCTACGACGAGTTGACCATTCACACGGCCGCCGACCCGTTTGGCGCGGCCGTGCGCACCATGCGCGCCCAGGGTTACGACGTGCAGCTGGGCACCTGGCTGGTCACCGGCCGGCCCCGCGTCGTGCTCATCAACCCCTTCCAGGCCTACCCGCGTCTAGGCGAGTTGAAGGCCGACCTGTGGCAGCGCCACGGCATTCCCTCCCCCGACACCGACGACCTGCTGCACCAGGTTATCGCCTTCGGGCACCTGAGCACGATTTTCTTTCAGCACGTGGCCGCCCAGAATACTGGCTCGCAGCGCCTGCTGGGCCACTTCCACGAGTGGATGACCGGGGTGGCCATTCCGGAGCTGCGCCGGCAGCAGGTGCCCGTGCAGCTGGTCTTCACCACCCACGCCACCCTACTGGGCCGCTACCTGGCCATGAACGATGCCGACTTTTACGACCACCTGATGTGGGTGAACTGGGAAGTCGAGGCCCGCCACTTCAACATCGAGCCGGCCGTGCGCATGGAGCGCGCCGCCGCCCACGGCTGCCACGTGTTCACCACGGTGAGCGAGCTGACCGTGCGCGAGTGCATCTATTTACTGGATAGGATTCCGGACGCGGTGCTGCCCAACGGCCTCAACATCGAGCGCTTCGTGGCCCTGCACGAGTTTCAGAATCTGCACCAGCAGTACAAGGCCAAGATTCACGAGTTTGTGATGGCCCACTTCTTCCAGTCGTACGCCTTCGACCTCGATAAAACCCTTTATTTCTTCACCTCGGGCCGCTACGAATACCACAACAAGGGCTTCGACCTGACGCTGGAGGCCCTGGCCCGCCTCAACTACCGCCTGCAGCAAAGCGGCCTGGAAGGCAACGTGGTGATGTTTTTTATCACCAAGCGCCCCTACACCAGCATCAACCCGCAGGTGCTGGAGCGCCGCGCCATGCTGAACGAGGTGCAGGAAACCTGCCGCGCCATCGAGCGCCAAGTGGGCGAGCGCCTGTTCTACGCCGCCGCCGCCAGCCAGGACCACCGGCTGCCCGAACTCGGCGCGATGGTGGACGACTACTGGAAGCTGCGCTACCGCCGCCAGCTGCAAAGCTGGAAAACCAACGCTCTGCCCCCGGTTATCACCCACAACTTAGTGAACGACGCCGACGACGAAATCCTAGGCTTTCTGCGGCGCTCCGAGCTGCTCAACCACCGCCACGACCGGGTGAAGATGGTGTACCACCCCGACTTTGTGTCGCCGGCCTCGCCGCTACTGGGTATGGAATACGGGCAGTTTGTGCGCGGCTGCCACATGGGCGTGTTCCCGAGCTACTACGAGCCCTGGGGCTACACCCCGCTCGAATGCGTGGCCCGCGGCGTGCCCGCCATCACCTCCGACCTGTCGGGCTTCGGCGACTACGCCCTGCAAAACGTGCCCGACCCCGAAAGCAAAGGCATTTTTGTGGTGCACCGCCAGGAAAAATCCTTCGACGAGTCGGCCGACGAGCTCTGCGACATGCTTTGGCAGTTCGTGCAGCTCAGCCGCAAGGAGCGCATCGTCCAGCGTAACGCCGTGGAAAGCTCGGCCGACATTTTCGACTGGAAAAACCTGCGCGTTTACTACGACCGGGCCTATGCCCTGGCGCTGGACCGGCGGTAGTGAGTGGCCATCTGCCTTTCTGCATGCACCTGACCACCGAGGATAAGCTCCGGATTTTTATCAGCGATGCCAGCGCGTTTATAGGGATATTATTTAGCGGTGGCGGGTTGCTGTTCGCAAGTCTCACGCTGAATATGACCGATTTCAGCAGCCTTCCGATGGCATGCGTTCAGTTGGAAGAGACGATGGGCAAGGTCATCACAGCCCTGCCAACCAACGTAAGCGTGAACGACTCAACCGTTATAGAATACACCTACCAGTACCGTAGCGGCGGACACCTTTACACGGCCCACTCATTTAGCGAACTAGCGCATCTGCCAGGGGGCAGCCCGGTAACAGTTGAATACCTGCCGGGACAGCCGTCCTTTGCTCGCATCCGGGGCATGAGCAACGCGGCCCTGCCGCTCTGGAGCCTACTCTTGCTATTGGTATTTGTCTTTATCGGGGCCGGCATTCTGTATTTGAACTGGCGTCGAATGCGCCGCATGATGGCGCTGGCGGCTAACCCATTCGTCACGCAGGGTATCTGTCACCGGATAGAAGACCTTGATAAAAAGGATGATGAAGGTCGCAAAACTTACCGCTCCCATTATCAATACTCCGTGGGTGGCCAGTTTTACACGCATTCACTGACCCTGAACTCGACAGAAACCGCGGAATACGGCGTGGAGGAGCCGCTCGTAGCCCAACTCGACCAGCCGCGTCACGCCTACCTGGCCCGCGACCTGCCTGATTTTATCTGGCAGCGGCTGCGACGGCAGCGCCGCCGGTAGCCGCCTAGTGAATCAGGCTCTACAGCCGATTGGGCGTCTCTTGTATCTTTTAGCCTTCCGTTTAATTTTCGACTCAATGGGCATCCGGTTCTTTTTCCTTTTGAGCGGGCTGGCCGTGTGCGGCGCCGCCCTCGCCCACGAGTTCTGGCTTGAAGCCCCGCGATTTCGCCTGCAGCCGGGCGATACGGTGAATGTGCATACCTTCATCGGGGCCGATTTTAAGGGAGAGCCCTGGACCACCAAAGCCGCCAAAGTGCACCGGCTCATGCGTTTCGGGCCCGTCCCGGCCGACACCACCAACCTCACCCCCGCCCCGGGCTTTGCCGAAACCGACACCTTCCGAACCGCTTTCAATTTTGCCCGGCCCGGCACCCACCTGGTTCTGCTGCAAAGCACCAGCTCCTTTATCGAGTTGCCCGCCGAGAAATTCAACACCTACCTGCGCGAAGAAGGCCTCGACTTTGCCCAGAAGCTGCGCCAGGAAAACGAGGAAACCACCAAAGCCGGACGCGAGGCGTACAGCCGCTGCGCCAAAACCCTGCTGCAGGTGGGCGACCCTGCCCTGGTGCCCCTGGCGGCCGATAGCGCCTGTCGCCACATTTACGGCCTGCCGCTGGAGTTGGTGCCCGAGCAAAACCCCTACCGCCTGGCCGCCGATAAGGCCCTGACGGTGCGGGTGCTACGCGGCGGCCGGCCCGCGTTTGGGGCGGCCGTGCAGGTGTGGCAGCGCCAGCTCGGGGGCCTGCCCACCACCCATTATACCACCCGGGCCAACCAAAGCGGCCGTATTCTGTTACGCTTATCGGGGCCCGGCCCTTATCTTTTGGCTACTGTCGATATGCGCCCGGCCGCCGCCCGCCTGCGCGAGCGGGCCGACTGGCAATCGACCTGGGCCTCCCTAACGTTTGCGGGGCCACCTGCCGCGTTGCGGCTTCCGGGGAAACATTAGCCGGCTTCACCTAAAATTTTGGTTTTTCTCTTTACCTTCGCCGTTCCCTTACTCCTCTTGCCTACGTTGTATGAAGTACACGATTGATAAAAAAGATAGCTACACCATCATCACCATTGAGGAAAAGAAGCTCGACACCACTGTTGCGCCGGACCTCAAGTCGGAGTTCGTGAAGCTGAACGCTGAAGGGATTAATAACCTGATTCTCGACCTGACCAACGTGAAATACACGGATTCGTCGGGCCTCAGCTCTATCCTTATTGCCAACCGCCTGTGCAACTCCACCGGCGGCCTGCTGGTGCTCACCGGCCTGCAGGACCACGTACTCAAGCTCATCACCATCAGCAAGCTCGAATCGGTGCTGCACATCCTGCCCACCGTGGAGGAAGGCATCGACCGCGTGTTTCTGCACGCCATTGAGCGCGATTTGACGGATAAGGAGTAATTTTTTCAGCGACCAGCTAAAAGCTGCAAGCTGCAAGCTGCTGTTCTGCTTTTAGCCAGAACGACGGCTCGCAGCTTGCAGCTTTTGGCTTGTAGCCTTTTCACCGCATGACGTTTGAGCTGAAGATTCTCGGGTCGGCCTCGGCCACACCCACCGTCGGGCGCCATCCCACGGCGCAGGTGCTCACCGTGGGCACCTCCCACTACCTGATTGACTGCGGCGAGGGCACGCAGTGGCAGATGCTGGAGTACCGCGTGCGCCCCCACCACCTGCGCGCCATTTTTATCTCGCACCTGCACGGCGACCATTTTTTCGGGCTGTTTGGCCTGCTGGGCACCATGCACCTGCAAGGTCGCACGCTCCCATTGTGTCTCATCGGCCCGCCCGGCCTCGACGAGGTGCTCGTGACCCAGGCGCGGGTGTCGGGCCTGCAGCTGAATTTTCAGGTGGAGTTTACTGCCATCGATACCGAGGCCCACGCCGTGGTGTACGAAGATGAGGTACTGAGCGTGCGCACGCTGCCCATGCGCCACCGCATTCCGTGCGCCGGCTACCTGTTCGAGGAGAAGCCCCGCCGTGCCAACCTGCTCAAGGAAAAGCTGCCGGCTGGTCTCACCCCCGCCCAGCTGGCCCGGCTGGCGCAGGGCGATGACCTGCCGCCCGACGAGCAGCAGCCCGGCCTGCGCCACGCCGACGTAGCCGGCCCCGCTCCTACCCCGCGCCGCTACGCCTTCTTTTCCGATACGCTTTATACCCCCGAGCTGGCCCCCCTCATCGCCGGGGCCAACCTGCTCTATCACGAAGCCACCTTCCTGGACGAGATGCGCGAGCGCGCCACCCAGACCCACCACAGCACGGCCCGTCAGGCCGCGCTACTGGCTCGGGCAGCGGGCGTGCAGCAGCTCCTGCTCGGCCACTTCTCTAGCCGCTACAAGAGCTTGGAGCCGCTGCTGACCCAGGCCCAGGAGGTTTTCTCCGATACTGCCCTGGCGACGGAAGGGCTAACGGTGCAGCTGTAGCGCGTGGCGCGCGCAGCAAAGCACCGTAGCGCGCCGTAGCACGCAGCCTTTGCTGCGTATGCGAGCGCAGCGAGCATGCCTACTGCGCCAACGCCCAATGCTCGCTGCGCTCGCATACGCAGCAAAGGCTGCGTGCTACGTCTCCCCTCTTAACTTTTACCCCATGCCCAACTCCTACGCCCACAAAAAGCAGCAGCTATACCTCGTGCTGAGCGGGATTTTTCTGGTGAATGCCCTGCTGGCTGAAATCATCGGGGTCAAGATTTTCTCGGCCGATAAGTTGATGGGGCTACCCGGCAGCCTCACGGCGGGCGTGCTTATCTGGCCAGTGGTGTTTGTCACCACCGACATCATCAACGAATATTTCGGCAAGGCCGGCGTGCTGCGCATCAGCTACCTCACGGTGGTGCTCATTCTGTTCGCCTTCGGAATCATTTACCTGACTACCAAGCTACCCCCGGCCGATTTCTGGCTCGACGTGAACAAGACCGACAACCTCGGCCGGCCTTTCAACATCGACTTTGCCTACCAGAGCATTTTCCGGCAGGGGCTGGGCATCATCACCGGGTCCATTGTCGCGTTTGGGGTGGGCCAGGTGCTCGATGCCACCATTTTCGCGGCCCTGCGCCGGGCCACCGGTGGGCGCTACATCTGGCTGCGCGCTACCGGCTCGACGCTGGTATCGCAGCTCGTCGATTCGTTTGTGGTGCTCTACGTGGCCTTCTACGTGTTCGGCAACTGGAGCATGGACCAAGTGCTGAGCGTGGCCAATACCAACTACTGGTACAAGTTCGCGGCCGCCATTCTGCTCACGCCCGTGCTCTACCTAGCCCACGCCCTGATTGACCGCTACCTCGGCCCCGAGGAAACGGCTGAGCTGCAGGCAAAAGCTGCCGTGAATACTTCCGTTTAATTTTAATTCATCCCTCACCCCCAAATTTTCTTTCGCATGCGCTTTTTATTCCTGCTGCTGATTGCGGCATTTGCTCCTTTGCTGGGCCGGGCCCAATCGGAATTCGCTCCAGGCACTTACGAGCTGGCCGACGGTACCAAAGGCACCGGTATGCTGAGCTATGAGAACGGCTATAAGGCCAGGCTAACGGTGAAAGACCCGAAAGCGGACCCCGACAGCAAAGCCGGCAAAAAAGGCCAGGAGTTTGCTGGCAGCAAGGTGCGTGCCTTCACGATAGTCGGCGACCACTACGTGCTGCTGCACAGCGTTAAGCTTGATTCGGGCATGCCATTTTCTACGATGTCGCTCAAAAACAACTTCGCCAAGTTGGTGCTCGAAGGCAAGCTGGAACTGCTTGAATTCGACCTGACCCAGATGATGCACTCCGGAGCGTCGCGCGACAACGTAGGCAACCGCAATGCACCTCTACAGGCCGCGCAATCGAAAACCTACCTGCTGCGCCGCCAAGGCGAAGACGAAGCCGCTTCGATTCCGGTGATTGGCAAGAAATACCGTGAAGTGCTCACCTCCTATCTGGTCGGCCGGCCCGACCTCATCAAAAAGGTGGGGCCCAAGCCCACATCAGAAGAAGACCTGCGTGAGCTAATTAAAGCCTATAATTCGGGCAGCACCGGGCAGTAGTCCGGCCCCCCGCTTCCGCCCTTTCATTGTCCGGTCCTGTGAAAAACACCCGCTACTGCTTCGCTCTGCTGCTATTGCTGCTGCCGTGGCCGGGGCGCGCTCAGTTTGCCTTCGCGCCCGGCACCTACGAGCTGGCCACTGGCTCGAAAGGCCCGGCCTCGCTAAAGCTGGTGCTGGGCGAGGGGGGCCAGCCCACCCACTTGGCCGGGGTGAAAAACGGGCAGCAGCGCAGCTTCAGCCCGGCCGAAGTCCGGGCTTTCACCATCGACGGCCACCGTTTCGTGCAGGTTGGCGACTTCCGCTTCCGCAGCGGCACCGATGCCGAAACGACCGGCCCGGTCTGGCTCGAAATCGTGGAAACGGGGCCGGTGGAGCTTTTCTACTACCACTACCAAGTGGAAATGGGCGTCAACTTCAAAGCCCACGTAAAGCTGCCGGTGCTACGGAAATCCGGCAGCCGGCCGTTCTTGGTCTACTGCCCCGGCCACACGCCGGGCTTCGACCAAAAACTGGCCCCCGGCGGCTTCGTTGCAGCCCTGTTCCCCACCGACCCGGCGTTGCAGCGGCAGTTTGCCGTCAACGCCGTGAACCGGCTCCAGCTGCCGGCCGTGGTGCACGCCTACAACCAGGGCACGCGTTTGGCACCTTAACTATTCCTAACCTTCCGCTTCCAAATTCGTGAAAAAGACCCTGAGCAGCTTGCTGCTTCTACTGCCGCTGCTGGCCGCCGCCCAGGCCGAGCCGGGCACCTACCTTCTGGTCGATAACCGGCAGGTGGTGTACCACGGCAAGCTGAAGATTGTGAATGGCGAGCTGCGGGCGCGGGACGACGGCGGTAAGCGGCAGGTATGGAAGCCCGACGAAGTGTATTGGGCGCGGGTAGGCACGCAGCCCTACCTGCCCGAGAAAGATTTTCAGATACCCAACGCCCTGAGCTTCCGGCCAGTTGCCTACGGCCTAGCGGCCGTGCTCGACAGTGGCCGCCTTACGCTGCTCCGCTACGACTATGAGGTTGGCGGGCCTGGTATGGGTACGAATGGCAGCATGGGCGGCATGGGCAGCACTACTCTCTCCGCCTACCTGCTGCAATTGCCGACCGAAGAAAGCGCGCAGCTCATTCCCATGAATTATTATTCGGGAAAAGGCGCTGATTTCAAGGCTATGCTGGCTCCGTACTTTGCGTCGCGGCCCGACTTAGTGCAGCTCCTGGAAAAGGGCGAAATTTCGCGCCGCAATCTGGCGGCATTCGTGCACGCTTTTAATACCAAGCAGCCTTTTGTAGCTCCGCGCTACCCCGGCCCACCGGCCGGGGTAATTCAAGATTAACCCCTCCCCCATGTCCCGCATTCTCACCGGCATCCAGAGCACCGGCCGGCCCCACCTGGGCAACCTGCTCGGGGCCATCCTGCCCGCCATCGAGCTGTCGAAAAACCCGGCCAACGACTCGCTCTACTTCATCGCCGACCTGCACTCGCTAACGACCGTACGCGACCCCGAAGTGCTGCGCGCCAATACCTACGCCGTGGCCGCCGCCTGGCTGGCCTGCGGCTTTGATACCGAGAAAAACTTGTTTTACCGGCAGTCCGACGTGCCGCAGGTGACGGAGCTGACCTGGTACCTCAGCTGCTTCACGCCCTACCCCATGCTGGCCAACGCGCACAGCTTCAAAGACAAGTCAGACAAGCTGTCGGACGTGAATGCCGGCCTCTTCACTTACCCGGTGCTGATGGCGGCCGACATCCTGCTCTACGACGCCGAAATCGTACCCGTGGGCAAAGACCAGGTGCAGCACCTGGAAATTGCCCGTGACATTGCCAAAGCCTTCAACTCGCGCTACGGCGACACGCTGGTGGAGCCGCGCGCCCGCGTCGATGCTGAGCTGATGACCATTCCCGGCACCGACGGGGCCAAGATGAGCAAAAGCTACGGCAACATCATCGACATCTTCCTGCCCGAAAAAGAATTACTCAAGGCCATCAAAACCATTATTTCGGACAGTACGCCGCTCGAAGCGCCCAAGAATCCGGATACTGACATCACCTTCAAACTCTACTCGCTGCTGGCCTCGCCAGCCGAGATTGCCACGATGCGCGCCAATTACCTGGCCGGCGGCTATGGTTACGGCCATGCCAAAAAGGAGCTGTACGAGCTGATTCTGCGCCGCTTTGCTACCGAGCGCGAGCGCTTCGACTTCTACATGAACAACCTGCCCGAACTGGATGCCGCGTTGGCCATCGGGGCGCAGCGGGCCCAGCAGTACGGGGCCGGCGTGCTTGCGAAGGTGCGACAGAAGGTGGGCTACGGGAAGTAAGCGTCTGTCATTGCGAGCGCAACGAAGTGGAGCGTGGCAATCCTTGCTCTCGATGCAGTTAGCCTTGAGATGTGAAAACTTCCGACTCTGGATATCGGGTCGGGGCTTTTCGCGAAAAAGGTTTGTCACTTCATCAGGCTGGTCGCACAGAAAGGAAGGATTGCCGCGCTCCACTTCGTTCCGCTCGCAATGACAGAGCCGACCATTTAAAAGGTCTGCTCGTGCGAGAAGCTGAAGCCGACTTTACTGCCGCGGCTCACCTGCTGGTTTTCCAGCTTCTGTTTTACACTGATTTTTTGAATCTCGGGCAGCGGCGGGGCAATGAGGTCGTTGTTGACGGCGGCAATCATCGAGCTTTCCACGAACAGGCGCATGGCTTCGGGCGTGATGGCGTTGTCGCTCATGTCGTTGTCGGGCAGTTCGAGCTGCTGCACACCTTCGAGAAAGTAGTGGCTGTTGATGTTCACCAGCAGACGGCCCACCAGGTAGCCGGGGTCGTTCAGGCGCTGGTACTTGATGCTGTCGGCCATGAAGTTGTAGGCCATGATGTGGCCGAAGAAACGCCGGCGGAAGTCTTCCTCGACGTATTTGCTGGGCATGGGGCCGTAGTCGTCGGGGAAGGTGACGACGTTGGAGTGCATCACGAAGACCAGCAAATCGCCCGAAAATCGAATGTGAAATTCCATATCGTTGATGGAGCGGTACTCAATCACCACGCTCGAATCGAGGGGAGTGAGCTTGCGGCTAAGCTCCACCACCAGCTCTTGCGATACCAGGCGCAGGCAGTCGAACGCAGCCAGCGTGTTGCGAAAAATGGCCTGCTTGGCAGTCGATTTCTGCTTGAGCCCATCAAAAATCTGGTTGAGGCGGTCGGCCGGGGCCTGGGTAGGCGAGCCGGCCTCGGCGGTGGGGCGGTTGTCGGTAGCAGTAGCCCCGGAGTGAGCCAGCGACTCGGCCGCCGGAGTGGCTTGGGCTGCTTGGGCCGGGGCCGTTTTTGAGGGCTTATCGGGCTTGGTTTGGGTGGGGCGGGCGGGCCGCTTGCGCGGCGGCACAGCCGGGGGCAGCTCGGTGGGTACCGCCGGCACATCGGTGCTGAACAGCTCGGGGTCGACGGATTTCTTGGTGGGTTTTTTGGCCATAGGAGAAGAAAGTTACGCCTCCACTTCGGCGGCGGAAGCAAGGTACTAGCGGCCCCGCAAACGGAGCGGGTGGCCCGGCGGCCACCGCCGCAATACGCCGGAAACTGCCATGCGCCCCTACCCGGGCCCATCGCTAGGTACGTCGGCGGCCCCGCCCATAGTTTCAGCCGCCCCCGCCGAATCCGTGCCAAACGCCGCGGGCGCAGCCGTGCCCAGGCCGGGGGGCGCGCTCAACCCAGCCACCACCGGCCACTGCGGGCTGCGAAATGCCACCGTGCGCAGCCCGGCCGCCACCGACCCAGCTCCTGGCAGCAGCATATCGGCTGCGGATGCCTGACGCAGGGCCTCCCCGACCGAGCGCACGGCCCCGGCCGGTACGCTGCGGCGCTCCAGCTCGCCCAATAGGTCCTCGCCGCTTACCTCGGCGATGCGGGCCGTGAGCAGATTTTCCAGCGTTTCGCGGTGCTGCACGCGGGCGGCATTGGTGGCAAAGCGGGCCTGGGTGGCCCATTCGGGCCGTTCGAGGGCGGCGCAGAGCTGGCGAAACTGCCCGTCGGAGCCCACGGCCAGCACCAACGGGCGGCCGTCGGCGGCGCGGTACACGGTGCCGTAGGGCACGATACTGGGGTGGCCCGAGCCCAGCGGCTGCGGGTCGTGGCCCGTCACCAGAAAGGTGGCGGCCTGGTTGGCCAGCGAGGCCAGGGCGCTGTCGAGCAGGCTCACCTGCACCAGGGCACCCCGGCCGGTGCGCTCGCGCCGAAACAGGGCCGTGAGCAAGGCCTCCTTCAGCTGGTGGGCAGCCAGCAGGTCGACCATGGCCACGGGCATTTTCTGGGGCGACTGGCCGGGGCCGGCGGCGTTGAGGTGCATGAAGCCGGCCTCAGCCTGGAGCACGGCATCGTAGCCGGCGCGGGCATTAGCAGGGCCGTAGCCGGTGAGGTGGCCGTAGATGAGGCGCGGGTTGTGGGCCGACAGCGTGGCGTAGTCGGCGCGCAGCTTCTCGGCATCGCCGGGCTTGTAGCTGGCCAGCACGATGTCGGCCCGGGAAGCCAGGCGGTGCAGCTCGTCCTGGCCGGCGGCGGCGGTCAGGTCGAGTACCAGCGAGCTTTTGCCCCAGTTGGAAGCGGAAAAGTACGCCGAAACGGAAGGCCCGGCAGAGGCTGCAGGAGCGGGCGTTTCGGCACTGGTTTTCCAGGTGCGGGTCACGTCGCCGGCGGGGCTTTCAATTTTCAGGACTTTGGCCCCGAGCTCGGCGAAGAACTGGCCCACCTGCGGGCCGGCCAGCACCGAGGCGAGTTCGATGACGCGGAGGTGGGCGAAGGGCAGTTGCGACGACATATCCGGTGGGTTAGCAACCGGCAAGCTACGCGGCCGGCCGATAACCTCAGCTCGCCAGGTAGCCATAGTCGCGCAGCTGCTGGCGCACGTCGCCGGCCAGCTGCAGCAGCCGGCCCTGGTGCAGCAGGTACACCACGTCGCACAGCGGCAGCACTTCGGCGTAGCGGTGGTCGGTGAGGAGCAGACCCTTGCGCTGCTTAAGACGCTGCATTTCCTCGGCCAGGGTTTCGACGTGCACGGGCATCACGCCGGAGAATGGCTCATCGAACAGCGAAAAGGCCGTGTCGGCGTGCAGCAGCAGCAAAGCCTGCACCAGCCGGCCCGCCCCGCCCGACAGCTCGCCCAGCCGCTGCCCGGCCTGCCGCCGCAGCTCCGGGAAGCGCGCCGTGGCCTGCGCCCAGTTTACTTGCAGCAGGGCGGCCGCGCGTTGCAGCGTAAGCGCGGGTGGCAGCAGCGGCTCCTGCGGCAGGTAGTTGAGCAGGCCGGGACGGCGGTAGGCGGGACCGACGGGTTGCCCATTCAGGCGCACCGAGGCATCGGGCACGAAGCGCGCGCCAAACACCGTTTGGAGCAGCACCGACTTGCCGCTGCCGTTGCGGCCCAGCAGTCCCACAATCTGCCCGGTTTGCACCCGCAAGTAGATGCCAGCCAGCACCTCGCGCCCGCTAAAGGCCAGCCGGATGCCGTCGGCCTCCAGCACCTGCGGGCCGGCCGGGTTGGCTGTATTCCGGCTCATAACAGTGCCTTCTGCATGAGTAAAGCGCCGCCCAGAAACAGCGCCGCATCCGCTACCACCACACTGGCCCATAAGCGCCGGCGCGAAAGGTGCAGGTTGAAATAAAACCAGTACTGCCCCGGTCGCAGCTGCTCCGACAGGTACCACACCACCGGCGCAGTTGCCAGCTTGGTCAGCAGCAGCGCCGGTAGCAGTCCGCTGCTCCAGCTTTCGAGTATGGCCGGCAGCAGAATGGCCAACAAAATCAACCCCGAAATGCCCAGCATAAACGGCGCGACGCTGCGATAAAATAAGCCCACGGCCCGCAACTGGGTAGTCAGAATAGTCATCAAAAACACTTGGTTCGGCGCCTCAACGCGGCGGGCCGACAATTATTCTACCCGCCCGGCCCGGGCAAATACCGGGAACGTGGCGGGCCGCGCTTCTGGCCCCCACAGCCGCGTCAGCTCATCGGCTACCAGGGCTACCATGTCGGCCCCGGCGTGCTGCCGGGCGTAGTTGGCCGTGGCCGACCAGGTACGCAGGTAGTTCAGCATGTCGTCCGCCGTCCAGTGCTTCACTACGGCAAAGCGTGCCAATTGCACGTCAGCGAACGGGAAGGGCAGGTTGGCGTACTCGTTTTCGATGTGGCGGCGGTTGGCATCCCAGTACGGGCCCGAGGTCACGTCGTGAAACTCATCCAGCACCTGGTTCAGCTCGGGTGTTTCGAGGCGGCAGAGCTGGTAGCCCCACTCGGCCAGCAGCGCCCTGGGGCGGGCCACGCGGCGCACTTCCCGGTGGTAGGCTTCGCTGTCGAACCAATGCACGGCCTGGGCCACGGTAATCAGGTCGAAGCGCTGTTTGGGGAAGGGTGTGTGCTCGGCGGTAGCGCGCTGGTAGTGGATATTGGGGCGCGGCGGGGCCTGCGCCAACTGGTTTTCGCTGAGGTCGGTGGCATCAACCCGGATAAAAGAATCGGCCAACACTGCCGCCACCTGTCCGTTGCCGGTGGCGCAATCCCAGGCCCGCTCGCGGCTTTCTACCTGGGGCAGCAGCCAATCATACAGCTCGGAAGGATAAGCAATGCGGTAGCGGGCATATTCGGCAGCCTGGGTGGAGAAACGGTCGAGGGTGGGCATGGGCGGGGTGGCGGGTTGGGCAGTAGTAGCAGCAAATGAACGTCATGCCGAGCGTAGCCGAGGCATCTTGCTCGCATTGTTGAACGACGATGGTTAGTGGTGGCACGCGAGATGCCTCGGCTACGCTCGGCATGACGTTCGGTTTATCACGCGTTATACCTCCGCCCGGGCTGCTGTATCTTTACCACAAATCAAGCGGTTTGCTGGCCAATGCATCAGGGTCAGCCTTTTACCATTCTTACCAAGCTGAACCTTGACGTTTCACGAATTCAACCTCCACGACGACCTGCTGGCTGGCATCGACGCCATGAATTACAAGCAGGCCACCCCCGTACAGGAGCAGGCCATCCCTAAAATCCTCGACGGCAAAGACCTAATTGCCTGCGCCCAGACCGGTACCGGCAAAACCGCCGCCTACCTGCTGCCGCTGCTCGACAAGATTTCGCACGCCAAGCACGGCCACACCACCACCCTCATTCTAGTGCCCACCCGCGAGCTGGCCACCCAGATTGACGAGCAGGTGATGGGCTTCGGCTACTACGTCGAGGCCAGCAGCATTGCCATCTACGGGGGCGGCAAATCCGAGAACTGGGAGCAGCAGAAGCGCGCCCTGACGAGCGGGGCCGACATCATCATTGCCACGCCCGGCCGCCTCATCGCCCACTTGCAGATGGGCTACGTGAAGTTCGACCAGATTAAGTATCTGGTGCTCGATGAGGCCGATAAGATGATGGACATGGGCTTCTCGGACGACATCTTCAACATCGTGCGCCAGCTGCCCAAGGAGCGCCAGACGCTGCTGTTCTCGGCCACCATGCCCAGCAAAATCCGCGACTTCTCGCAGCAGATTCTCAAGAATCCGGAAGAAATCAGGCTGGCCGTATCGAAGCCCGCCGCCGGCATCGACCAGCAGATGTACCTGGCTTTCGACCGCCAGAAAATCTACGTCCTCGAGCACATCATCAAAACCCAGGATGTGCAGAGCATGGTGCTCTTCACCAGCCAGAAAGCGGCCGTGGGCGGCATCGTGAAAGCCGTGAACAAGCTCGGCATTGAGGCCCGCGGCATTAGCTCCGACCGCACCCAGGAAGAGCGCGAGGAAATCATGCGGGCCTTCAAAAACAAGCAGTTCCCCATCCTGGTGGCCACCGACGTGCTCAGCCGCGGCATCGACATCGACTCGCTGAGCCACGTGGTGAACTACGATATCCCCCGCGCCGCCGAAGACTACGTGCACCGCATCGGCCGCACGGCCCGCGCCGCCACCAAAGGCACTGCCATCACCTTCATTTCCGACCAGGACCAGGACCGGGTCGTGAAAATCGAGCGCCTCATCGAGCGCGACCTCGAAAAGCGGAACATCACCGAGGAGCTGGGCCTGGGCCCCGCCCCCGAGTTCGACCCCAAGCGCTTCGCCGGCCTGGGCGGCAAAATCGGCGGCCGCCCGGCCCGGGGCGGCCACGGTGGCAGTGGTGGCAGCCGCGACCGCGGCCCCCGTCCCGAAGGCGACCGGGGCCCTCGCCGCGAAGGCGGCGGCGGAAGCTCCCGCGACGGCGGCCGTGACGGCGGCAAGCCCCGCCGCGACGCCCCCGACCCCAAAGACCCCAAGCACCTGGAGCGCCTGGCCAACGCCAAAAATGCCCTCGCCGCCCTCGATGCGGGCGTGGCCCCCGCCGTGCCCTACCAGCGCCCGCCCCGCCCCGAAGGTGAAGAGCGCCGCGACCGCGGCCCCCGCCCCGAGCGCACCCCGCGCCTCGAAGGAGAGTCCCGCCCACCCCGCGAGCCCCGCCCGGAAGGCGAAGCTCGCCCCCCGCGAGAGCCCCGCGCCGACGGCGAACCCCACCCCCCACGTGAGCCGCGCCCCGAAGGCGAACCGAAGGACGGCGCAAGCCAAGCCCGTGAGCCCCGCGCCGACGGCGAGCGTAGGCGTAGCCGGGGCGGCCGCAACCGCAACCGGGGCCCCAGGACGGATGGTGACGCCGCGGCGCCGGCTTCCAGTGAGACTCCCGCTACCCCAGCAGAGTAAGCAGCTACCTCTAAAAGCAAAAAGCGCGGCCTCCCGGGAGGCCCCGCTTTTTG
>JANXMN010000251.1 GCA_025354605.1 Hymenobacter sp.
GAAGCATCTTTACCGCAATAGTAAACCAACCGGTTGAATTAGGCTGCGCAGTAAAGATGCTTCGCTACGCTCTGCATGACGTCCGGGTTCAGTGATACGCCGCCACGCCCAGCAGCTCGTCGAGCGGAACCACGCGAAAACCACGAGCGTGCGCCTGCTGCAAGAATTCGTCCAACATGGCCGCCGTGGTCGCCGAGGTATCGTGGAACAGAAAAACCGCGCCCGGTGCTAAGGCCCGTACCATATTGCCCAGCAGTTGGGTCGGGTCCTGCACCACCGTATCGAGCGAGCGCACGCTCCAGCCGATGCACTGGTGGCCTTCGCGGCGGATGGCACGGGCCAGATTGGGCGTCGTCACGCCATAGGGCGGGCGGAACAGTCGGGGCCGTCGCCCGGTGGCCGCCTCGATGGCCGCGTCGGTATCGCGCAGCTCGGCGCGCAGCCGGCGGGTCGAAAACAGGTCGATAAAATAGCTGTGCGTAAACGTGTGGTTGCCCAGCAGGTGGCCGGCCGCGTCGAGCTGCCGCAGCACCTCAGGCTGCTGCCGGGCCCGCCGCCCGATGCAGAAAAACGTAGCCCGTGCCCCGTGCCGCCGCAGTATCTCCAGCAGCGCGGGCGTAGCAGGTACCGGCCCGTCGTCGAATGTGAGGGCAATGCACGGCCGCGTGTCGGCACCGTGCCACTTGGTTTCTACAAAAAACGAGGAGCTGACCCGAGCCGAGCCGTAGGCCACCGTCGCCACGTACGCAGCCGTCGGCAACGCCAGCCACCACAGCGACACGCCCGCCCACGCCCACAGCGCTCCAATAACGGCGGCGGCCGCCCCCAGCGCCAGCAGCGCATTGCGGTAATTTAGCGCGGCTTTCAAAGCAGCATGATTTGTCGGCCGGCTCCTTTTTGCTTGGCAGAGGGAGCGGAGGTGAGGTTCGCGGGGCCGCGCCGTGTAAAGTTTAGCATGCGGCCAGTAGCATCAGCGACTGGTGCTGCTGCTGGAAACGGTTGTAGATGAGCACCGTGGTCGGAGCATGGGCCGGGCGCGGGCCGCCGTCAGCGGGGGCGGCCAGCAGGGCGGTGGCCCGGCTCAGGGCGAAGGCGCTGGCCGTGGGGTACTCGCCGCACAGGTGCTTGAACTTGTGCACCAGTCCGGCGTGGCCGAATTCGGCCAGGAAGCGCTGGATGGCGTGGTCGTTTTCAGTGTCGCCGTTTTCACCGGTCAGCAGCACGTCGGCCTGGGGTAGGTCGTGGGCGGCCAACAGCTGCCGGGCAATGGCCGCCGCCTGCTCGGGCGTGCCGAACGACACGGTGCGCACCGCCAGCAGCTGCGCCTGCGTGGTGGGCCCGGCCTCGCCCGATACCACGAAAAACGTCGCGCCTTCGCCAGCCCAGGTGCCGGGCGTGTCGGTATCATACAGCTCGTCGGGCGGCCCGTCAGGCTGCTGCGACTTAAATGTTTTCAGGCGCGAAAGCACCGCGAAACTGGTATCGGTCAGCTCGTCTATTCCTCCCACCAGCAGCTTCAGGGCGGGCTGCTCGGCGGCCAGCAGCTGGGCATCGAGCAGGGCGCTTTCGAAGGAGATGTTGCGGTGCGAGTAGGTGTTGTTGTAGCCCCGGCACTTCAGCAGGTAGGCAATCTGGGCTGCGATGGTATTGTGGGTGGAGTAGATGAAAGCCGTGGGGCTGAGCAGGTCTTCGTCGTTCACCACCAGCTTTTGCAGGAAAGTTACCGTGTCTTCGAGGCAGCCCCAGCCGGTGCCGGCAATCACGCCGTCGGGCTGGGCAACCCCGGCTTCGCGCAGGGCCAGCCCGGCGGCGGCGATGCCCATTTTCACGATGCGGCTCAGGCGGCGGCTGGCCCGGACATCCAGAAACAGCGCGTAATCGGGCTCGATGGCGTGCAGGCGGCTGCCGGCGCGGGCCTCGTCGGGCAGGGGCCCGAGCGCCGACGCCGGCGAAACCGAACCGATACCATTTATAAAAAGCGCCATCCTTTACGGTCGGGAAAACAGGAGCGATGAGCAGTTGCCGCCGAAGCCGAACGAGTTCGACAGCACGTGCTGCACGCTGGTATCGACGTGGAGGTGCCGCACCGGTTGCAGCGCCGGCCCTTCAACCGGCGTCGTAAACGAAAAGTTGGGAAACACCAGCCCGTCGCGCACCGTCAGGGCCGAGAGCACCGCCTCGATGGCCCCACTGGCCGCCAGCGTATGCCCCGTGAACGACTTGGTAGAGCTGAGCTTGGGGACGGCCTCTCCGAATACCCGCCGGATGGCCGTGCCCTCGGCCAAATCGTTGTTTTCGGTGCCGGTGCCGTGCAGGTTCACGTAGCCGATGTCGGCCGGCTCAAGCCCGGCCGCGTGCAGCGCCTGCGTCATGGCCAGGTAGGGGCCTTCGCCTTCTTCCGACAGCGCCGTCTGGTGGTGGGCGTCGTTGGTGTTGGCGAAGCCGCTGAGCCGGCAGTACACGGCGGCCCCGCTTTCGGCGGCCAGGTCGGCGCGCATCAGCACCACGTAGGCGGCGCCCTCGCCCAAGTTCAGGCCTTCGCGGCTGGCATCGAGGGGGCGGGTCTGGGCCTTGTCCACTATCATCAGGGTGTTGAAGCCGTTGAACGTGAAGCGGGTAAGTGGGTCAGCTCCGCCGGCCACCACAATGTCGAGCAAGCCATGCTCAATCATGCGCGCCCCCAGCATTATGGCGTTGGCCGACGACGAGCAGGCCGTGCTGATGGTGGTCACGAAATCGTGAATGCCCAGCTTCTCCGCCACAAAATCGGTCGACTTCCCGCAGTCGTGGTTGATAACCTGGCGCAAGTCGCCGGCCGTCGACGACTGCGCGTACTCCTTGAAAAACGACTCCGTCTTATCCATGCCACCCACGCTCGTCGCCGAAATAAAGCCTACCCGCTGCGCTGTTCGCAAGGCCACCGGCACCTTTTCAAACGCTTCGCGGGCCGCGTGGTAGCTCAGCAGAATGGTGCGGCTCAGGCGGGCGGGCACGCCCAGCCGGCCGGCCAGCGCCTGGTTGCTCAGCGGTACCTCGCCAAATACGTAGTCGTCGCGGTGCCGGGTAGGCAGGTGCTCGACCGGGCCGATGCCGGACGCGTGCGCCCGGAACGAGGCCACCACCTCCTCCTGGTTCGTGCCCAGCGCACAAATAATCCCCGTTCCGGTAATCACCACGGCCATAGTTCGGTGGTTGTTAGGACTTGGTTGGTTGGATTGATTTGGATAAGGAAGACGTTCTATTATTCAAGATACTCCGAAAGCTTAAGCTACTTTGCGGTGCGTGGTGATATAGTCGGCCATCGAATTTACCGTGGCCAGTACCTGTGGGCCGTTGTCGGCCTTGGTGAGGCGGATGCCGAAATGCTGCTGGAGCATCACAATCAGCTCCAGCGCATCAATCGAATCCAGGCCCAGGCCCTCACCGAAAATGAGCTGGTCGTCGCCAATATCTTCGGGCTTAATGTCTTTCAGGTTGAGGTGCTCGACGAGCAACTCCTTGAGCTGTTGTTTTAACGCGTCCATTGCAGGCTTAAGAAATAAAATGCATCTGCACGTTTTCCGCCGAAAAGGCGGGCAGCGTGGGGTCGGCGCTGGCTCCGACCACGTAAAGAAACGCTCGGTAGCCGCTACCGGCGTAATCCAGCCAGCCGCCGAGGGCAATAGTGAGGGTTTTTTCGGCCAGCCGGCCGGTGAGGTAGGAAACCTGCGCGGCCGCCTCGTAGTTTGCCGTCACCAGCAGCAGGCTTTCGCCCTTAATGCCGTGGCGAATGCAGATTTCGCCCAGCACGATGTTGGGCAGCGTGTACACAAACAGCGCCGGGCTAGGCCGCTGCTGCATCACCTGCGCCTGGTAGCGCAAATCGGTGTCGAGGCTCGACGTAGCGTTGCCCAGCACGATGCCCCGACGACCCGGCACCGTTTCGGCCAGCAAATCAGTGCCCGCCAGCAGAAACTCCGCCGCCAAAAACCCCAGCTTCGACAGATTATCCATCTTGTGAAACTTTGGGTAATCAATGCCCAATGCCCGGTAAGCCGCCTCGGCAAATGCCTCGAACGGCCCCGGCCCGGCTGTTACTGCCTGTCTATCCACGCACACCTCCCCATTGGCAATCGAGCAGGTGCGCAGGAGCTTTAGTGGCGGAAGCATCAGTGGGGATGAGGGAGAAGGAATATGGTAGAGGAATAGGGGAAAATTGAACGTCATGCAGAGCGCAGCGAAGCATCTTTACCGCTTCGTTGCTTCCGCTTGATTGCTCCTGCGGTAAGATGCTTCGCTACGCTCTGCATAACGTTCTTTAAACCCAAAATCAGCCGCGAAGAAACAACCGGAACTCATGCTACTCCCGCACCAGCAGCAGCGCCCCGTTGCAACCGCCGAAGCCGCTGGCAGTTTTCAGCCCCACCCGTAGCTCAGCGGGGGTCGTGGCCACCAGTACGTTTAGGGCGGCTGGCTGCATGGGCTGCGAGTAACCAGCCGTGGGCAGCAGCTGCCCACGCGTGAGCGAGAGCACGCTCAGCACCGACTCTACCAGTCCGGCCGCGCCCAGCGTGTGCCCCAGTGCCCCCTTGATGCTACTCACCGGTCGGTCGGCCACGCCGGCCAGGGCGAAAGCCTTGGCCTCCATCGCATCGTTGAAGGGCGTGGCCGTGCCGTGGCCGGAAATAAAGTCGACCTGCGCGGCCGTGAGCCCGGCGCTGGCCAGCGCGTCGGCAATGGCGGCGGCCAGCTCCTGCCCGGTGCGCGACGGCCCCGAAATATGGTTGGCATCGTTGGAAATGGCCCCGCCCGCCAGCCGCACGGTCCCGCCCGGCAACACGGCCGGCGCGGCCGTCAGCACCACGGTGGCGGCGGCTTCGCCCAGGTTGATGCCGTCGCGGTCCTCCGAAAATGGCCGGCATTGCGCCGCACTCAGCGCCTGAAACGCCCCGAAGCCCGAGAGCACGAAGCGGCTCACGGTATCGGCCCCTGCTACGACTACGGCATCGTACTGCCCCGTTGCCAGCAGCCGTTGGGCCAGCAGCAGCGCCGCCAGCCCCGAAATGCAGGCCGTCGACACCACTACTGGCTGCACCGCGCTGCCGAAGTAACTGGCTACCGCTTCGGCCGAGGCGTACAGCTGCAAGCGCTGGTGCAGCTCGGCCGTCAGCTCCGGCTCCTCGTCGAGCAGGCCGATGTTGCCTTTGGTCGTGGCCAGCACGAAGGCCGTGCGGGGAGAGGTCAGGTCAATACTGAGTCCGGCCGTGGCTTCGGCAATTGAAGCAATCAGCAGCTGCTCGAAGCGGGGGTAGCTGGCCAGCGCCAAGTGGGCCGGGGGCTGCCAATCGGTCGGGAATTTTGAGGCCCACACCGGCTCGCCACCCGCAAACACCGGCGGGTGCGCCGCCACCGCCGAGCCGCCCGCCGCTACCGCCGCGAAGGTTTCGGCCGAAGTAGCGCCCAGCGGCGAGAGAATGTTATGGGCGGCAACGTAGGCCATTTTTTGGGATACTGGGCTTTTAGAACGAGAGAAAAAGAACGTCATGCAGTCTCAGCCAGCTCACCCAACCGGCAGCACGCGCTGCTTCCACTGCTCGAAGAACTCCGGCGTATTCAGCAGCAGCGTGCGTGACTCGCGCTCCAGAAACACCTGGGTGGTGCTGCCAGTGGCCACCAGTACGCGGCGTTCCAGTTGGAAAATCTGGTAAGTGAAGTGCAACCGCGCTGCCGGGTTGTCAACGAACGTGGTCTCAATTAGAATGGAATCGCCGTAAGTGAGGGGGCGCTTGTAATCGCAGGTCAGCTGCACGATGGGCGTGACCAAGCCGTGGCCATACACGTCGAGGTAGCCCAGGCCGTGCTCGGTTCCGAAGTCTTCGCGGCCATCCTCGAAATAGCGCACATAGTGCCCGTGCCAGGCAATGCCCAGCGAATCAACTTCGTTAAAACGAACCTTGACTTCGGTACGCGTGGTGAGGGTGCGAGCGGCCTCAGCTTTTGGCGTACTTCTTCTTCCAGTCGCCATAGTTGGACTTCATTAGCTTAATGCCCGAATACAGTGGGGCGGCCCAGTGGTTGCGGAAACCGAAGCCGGCGCCGGTGCCCCCCATTTTCTCGGTGTACAGCACCTTCTTGGAGGCCAGGTCCACAAAGACGGCCCAGAAAACTTCCGACTCCAATTTTTTATCAATTTTTTCTACCACGAAAACCAGGCCCACGCCCGTATTCCCGGCCGGATAGGTGTAGTGGGTTATCAACTCCTCCACATGCTTCATGGTGAAAGCAGCGCGCGGGGCCGTGCCATCGGCCACAACGATGGTACCGGGGTCGATTTTTTGGTTCACCGACTCGGCGTAGCTGAGGGCATATTTGGTGGCTCCGGTGCGGTGCAGCGCCTTTTGCAGGTCATACTTATTAGCTTCCTTTTCCAGCAACTCGTCAATCCGGGTAAACAGGCCCCTCATTTCGGCTGTGTTTACAGTCATGGCGTCGCCATAATATTTCGCGTTCGAGAAATCAACCCCCATGAAAGTGAGCGGCAGCTCGGGCTTGTTCAGGAATTCGCCGAAGGTCTGGGCCGAGGCGGCCAGGGAAGCAACGGACAGGGAGGCGGCCAGCACGGCCGATTTAAGGTTGGGGAGAAACATTTGAAAGGGAAAAATGAGGGGAGGAATTTACGCTGGTTCTTTCACAAAAATGCGCATTTCGCACGAAGCAAAGGTAATGTCGCCCGCCCGCACCGTGCCCCGCACGATGGTGAATTCGAGCACCTGGTTCTGCACCACTACTTCGGTCGTAAGCTCGGTGCCCACGGCCGGCAGGGCGCGTATTTGCAGGTCTTTGATGGCCGCAATGAAGCCAATGGGCGTGGGCTGGCCCAGCTGCTGGCAGTGGTAGCCTACGCCGGCCGCCGCCGTCTGGGCAATGTTTTCCACT
>JANXMN010000199.1 GCA_025354605.1 Hymenobacter sp.
AGAGATAGCTTTGAGAGCAGACAAACAGCGTGCCGTTCGCGGCGACGGGTGTGGCATAAGCAGTGGAGCCGAGCCGGACTTCTGAGAGCAGTTTCATTTCCTTACCCGCAGCGAGGATCACCAGCTTGCTCTTCGTGCCGACGTAGATTTTACCATCAGCCACGAGCGGCGTGCTCCACGTTTCCGCGTTCGTAACCCAAAACCATCAGCCCCACCGGCCACCAGATGGCCCTGCGCACCATGCCCGGCGCCACGCGCATCGTGGTGAAAAACTGCACCTTCCGCGCCCTGGGCGGCGATACGGTGAGCCCCTGGGACACCGAAGCTGGCCTCTACTACTTCAAGGACTGTACCATGGAAGGGGCGGTGGACTTTTACTGCCCGCGCGGCTGGGCCTACGCCGAAAACTGCCGCTTCGAGTGCCACAACCTGAACGCGGCCATCTGGCACGACGGCTCGGGCAACCGCGACGAAAAAACGGTGCTGAAAAACTGCACCTTCGTGGGCGACGACGGCTTCAAGCTGGGCCGCTTCCACCGCGAAGCCCAGTTCTACCTCATCGGCTGCAAGTTTCCCCACAACATGGCCGATGCCGACATCTACTGGGCCGAGTCGGGCCCGGGGGCCAAGCAGTGGGGCCGCCGCGTGTACTACGCCGACTGCCACCGCGCGGGCGGCGACTACGCCTGGATGAAAACCAACCTGGCCACCGCCGAGGGCGCGCCCAAAGCAGCCGCCATTACCCCGGCCTGGACGTTTGGCGGGCGCTGGAACCCCCTCACGGGCCAGCGCAGCACCGCCCCGCTGCCGCCCGCCGTGCAGGACAGCACCGCCGAAAAGATGCTGGTATTTCAGCGCGAAATTGGCGGCTGGCCCAAGGCGGTAGGGGAGGTGAAAGTGGACTACAAGCACCGGATGACGGCCGCCGAGCGTGCTGGCACCCTCGACGACCGTGGCCGCAACGATGCCACCATCGACAACAACGCCACCACCCGCGAAATCGAATACCTGGTGCCAGCCTTCCGGCGCACCAACAACCCTGCCTACCGCCTGGCCGCCGAGCGCGGCGTGCGCTACCTCCTCAAGATGCAGCACCGCAACGGCGGCTTCCCCCAGTTTTACCCCGACAGCAGCTCTTACCGCGGCCAGATTACCTACAACGACGACGCCATGGTGCGCGCCCTGCGGGTGCTGAAAGGTGTGAGCGAGCAGAAAGCCGACTACGCCCTGCTCGACTGGAGCCTGGTGGGCCCCGCCAAGGAGGCCGTAGCCCGCGGTGTGCAGTGCATCCTGAAAACGCAGTACCGCCGCCGCGGCCAGCTCACGGCCTGGTGCGCCCAGCACGACCGCCGCACCCTGCTGCCCTGCAAGGCCCGCGCCTTCGAGCTGGCCTCGCTGAGCGGCGACGAAACGGTGGGCATCGTCGAGTTTCTGATGAGCCTGGACCAGCCCGCCCCCGAGGTGCGCCGCGCCGTGGAGTCCGCCGTAGCCTGGCTGCAATCGGTGCAGATGAAGGACGTGGCGATGAAGGAAATCGACGCGCCGAAGGAGCCGCGCGGCAAGGACCGCGTCATCGTGCCCGAAGCGGGGACGGTGCTCTGGGCGCGGTTTTATGAGCTCGAAACCGACCGGCCCATTTTCGTGGGTCGCGATAGCCAGGTGCACTATCAGCTGACGGAGATTGAGAACGAGCGACGCGCCGGCTACCTCTACGCCGGCACCTGGCCGCTCAAGCTGCTCAGCAAAGAATACCCCGCCTGGCAGAAGCGCCTGAACACCGCGCCCGGCGAAGCCAAAAAATAGCGGCCCTTTTTCCCTCTCCGCCATGAATTCCCTGACCCAAGAGTTGGCCCTGGCCGCCCCGCGCGGCGCGGCCCCCGTGGCCTGGCCCGCGCCCGCCCTGCTGGCCCTGCCCGAGCGGGTGCTGCAGTTCGGCACCGGCGTGCTGCTGCGTGGCCTGCCCGATTTCCAGATTGACCAGGCCAACCGCCAGGGCGTGTTCAACGGCCGCATTGTGGTGGTGAAAAGCACCGATGGCGGCGACGCCACCGCCTTCGCGCGCCAGAACAACCTCTACACGGTGTGCGTACGCGGTGTGGACGACGGCCGCCCGGTGGAGGAAAACGTGGTGTGCGCCAGCATCAGCCGGGTGCTCTCGGCCAAAAGCCAGTGGGCCGAGGTGTTGCGCGTGGCTGCCAGCCCCGAGCTGCAGGTGGTGATTTCGAATACCACCGAAGTCGGCATTCAGCTGGTGAACGAGGACATTCAGCTGCTGCCGCCGGCCTCGTTTCCGGGCAAGCTGCTCGCCGTGCTGCACGCCCGTTTTAAGGCGTTCGACGGCGACGTGAGCCGCGGCCTCGTCATCGTGCCCACCGAGCTGATTCCCGACAACGGCCGCAAGCTCGAAGCCATTGTGCTGGAGCTGGCCCACCGCAACGAGCTGGGTGCCGAGTTTATGGACTGGCTCGAAGCCGCCAACGACTTCTGCAATACCCTCGTCGACCGCATCGTGCCCGGCCGCCCCGAGCCGTATGTGTACGCGGCCCTGCAGGAGGAGCTGGGCTACCACGACGAGCTGCTCACCATGGCCGAAGCCTACGCGCTGTGGGCCATCGAGGGCGGCGAGCGGGTGCGGGCCGTACTCTCGTTCGCCGGGGCTGCCCCCGGCGTGGTCATCCGGCCCGACATCACGCTCTTCCGCGAGCTCAAGCTGCGCCTGCTCAATGGCGCGCACACGCTCAGCTACGGGCTGGCCCACTTGCTGGGCTGCGCCACCGTGCGCGAGGCGATGGAGCATGAGCTCATGGCCCGCTTCATCCACAACCTGATGCTGGCCGATTTGCTGCCTGGCATCCCGTTCTCGGTGGAGGAGAAGGTGGGCCAGCGCTTCGGCCTGCAGGTGCTCGACCGTTTCCGCAACCCCTACCTGGAGCACCGCTGGCTGAGCATTGCCATGCAGGGCACCGCCAAGATGCAGCTGCGCAACGTGCCCACGCTGTTGCACGTCTACCAGCAGTTTCAGGCCGTGCCGCACTACGTGGCGCTGGGCTTCGCGGCTTACCTGCGCTTCATGCGCAACGTGGGCGGCCAGGGCGAGGCCAACGGCCAGCCTTATTCCATCCAGGACGACCGCGCCGGCTACTTCGCCGACCTCTGGGCCCGCCTCACGCCCGACGAGCTGGTGCCCGCCGCCCTGCACAACGCCGCCCTCTGGGGCCACGACCTCTCGCGCCTGCCCGGCTTCGCGGCCAGCGTGACGCACTACCTGCAGCAGCTGCTGGGAGAGGGCGCGCCGGCCACGCTGGCCGCATTCTTCGCCCGCAAACCGGTGGCTGTGGGCTCATGAAATTGGCCTGTCATCGAAACAGTGTCTGTCATCCTGAGCGCAGCGAAGGACCTTATCACGTCCGCGCCATCAGTTATTGCAAACAGGACAGACATGATAAGGTCCTTCGCTGCGCTCAGGATGACAGACGGCACTTATAATTCCCTACTATCTAGCCTATCCCCGTGAAACACCAAGTAGCCCGTATTCACCCCGCCGACAACGTGCTCGTGGCCCTGCTGGACCTGCCCATCGGCACCGAAGTGCCTTGGGACAACGGCTTCATCACCACCACCGAAGCCATTCCGGCCAAGCACAAGCTCGCGCCCCTGGGCCTGCGCGCCGGCCAGGCCGTGACCATGTACGGCGTGCTCGTGGGCACTGCCCGCGAGGCCATCCGCCCCGGCGGCCGCCTCACCACGGGCAATATTGCGCATGCCACCAATAGCTACAACGAGCACGCCCAGCCACGCGCCGCCTGGCAGGCGCCTGACGTGAGCGCCTGGCACAGCCGCACCTTCCAGGGCTACCACCGCGCCGATGGCCGGGTGGGCACCGCCAATTACTGGCTGGTGATTCCGCTGGTGTTCTGCGAAAACCGCAACATCCAGGTGCTGAAAGATGCCCTGCTGACTGACCTGGGCTACGAGCGCCGCAAAAGCTACCAGCCCGAAACCCGCCAGCTGCTGGAGCTGCTGCAGGCCGGCAAGTCGGTGGAGGAAATCCTGAGCGCCGACCTCGGCGACGGCACCGCCGCCGACCGCCAGCACCGCCCGTTCCCGCACGTCGACGGCATCCGCTTCCTCAGCCACGAGGGCGGCTGCGGCGGCATCCGCCAGGATGCCCAGACGCTGTGCGGCCTGCTGGCCGGCTACATCACCCACCCCAACGTGGCCGGGGCCACCGTGCTCAGCCTCGGCTGTCAGAACGCGCAGGCCACTATGCTGCAGGCCGAAATCGCGAAGCGCGACCCCAACTTCAGCAAGCCGCTCTACATCCTCGACCAGCAGCAACTCGGCACCGAGGAATCCCTCATCAGCACCGCCCTGCGCCAGACGTTTGCCGGCCTGATGCTGGCCAACCAGGCCCGCCGCGAGCCCGCCCCCCTCAAAGCGCTGAACATCGGGCTGGAGTGCGGCGGCTCCGACGGCTTCTCCGGCATCTCGGCCAACCCGGCCCTGGGCCACACCTCCGATATGCTGGTGGCCCTGGGCGGCTCGGTCATCCTGGCCGAATTCCCGGAGCTGTGCGGCGTGGAGCAGGAACTGGTGGACCGCAGCGTGGACGCCGCCACCGCCGAACGCTTCAGCAGCTTGATGAAGGCCTACGGCGACTCGGCCGTGGCCGTGGGCTCGGGCTTCGACATGAACCCCTCGCCCGGCAACATCCGCGACGGCCTGATTACCGATGCCATGAAATCGGCCGGTGCGGCCCGCAAGGGCGGTTCCTCGCCGGTGGTGGCCGTGCTCGACTACCCGGAGCTGGTGACCAAGCCCGGCCTCAACCTGCTTTGCACCCCCGGCAACGACGTAGAATCGACCACCGCCGAGGTGGGCTCGGGAGCTACCGTGGTGGTGTTCACCACCGGCCTGGGCACGCCCACCGGCAACCCCATCGCGCCCGTCATCAAGGTAGCCAGCAACACCGCCCTGGCCCGGCGTATGCCCGACATCATCGACCTGAACACCGGAACCGTGATTGACGGCGAGGAAACCATCGAACAAGCCGGTACCCGCCTGCTCGACTACATTATCCGCGTGGCCAGCGGCGAGGAGGAAGTGGCCGCCGTGCGCCACGACCAGACCGATTTTATCCCGTGGAAGCGCGGGGTTTCACTTTGACATTTAACATTTAGCAATTATCATTTAACAATCCTGGCCGGGCCATGATGAGGCCCTTATGGCTCTTTCAAATGATGACTGTAAAATAGCGAGTGTTAAATGTTAATTGATAACTGTTAATTGAAATGAAGCCTTTTCTCTCCGACGACTTCCTGCTGCAAACCACCACCGCCCGCACGCTCTACCACGAGTACGCGAAGCAGATGCCCATTATCGACTACCACAACCACCTGCTGCCCGACCAGATTGCCGCCGACAAACAGTTCGACAACCTCACCCAAATCTGGCTTTCGGGCGACCATTACAAGTGGCGCGCCATGCGGGCCAACGGCGTGCCCGAGCGCTACATTACCGGCGACGCTTCGGACTGGGAGAAGTTTGCCAAATGGGCCGAAACCGTGCCCGCCACCCTGCGCAACCCGCTCTATCACTGGACGCACCTGGAGCTGCGCCGCTACTTCGGCATCACCGAGCTGCTGAACAAGGACAGCGCCCGCCGCATTTACGACGAGTGCAGTGCCAAGCTGCAAACCCCCGAATACTCGGTGCGCAACCTGCTGCGCATGATGCACGTCGAAACCCTGTGCACCACCGACGACCCGGCCGACTCGCTCGAACACCACCAGGCCATCGCGGACTCGGGTTTCGAAATCGGCGTGCTGCCCACCTTCCGTGCCGACAAAGCCATGGCCGTGGATGACGCCGCCAGCTACAACGCCTACCTGGATAAGTTGGGCGCGGTGGCCGAAGTCAATATCCACACGCTGGCCGACCTGGAAACGGCCCTGCGCCGCCGCCACGACTTTTTCGCCAGCCTCGGCTGCCGCTTGTCGGACCACGGGTTGGAGCAGATTTACGCCGCGGCCTATACGCCCGCCGCCGTGGCGGGCAGCTTCGCCAAAATCCGCGGCGGCAGCGAGCTGACGGCGGCCGAG
>JANXMN010000281.1 GCA_025354605.1 Hymenobacter sp.
CTGTTTGAGAAGGACGACCAGTACATTCTGACCGACGACGGCAAGGTGAAAATCGTGGATGAGCAGACCGGCCGCGTCATGGAAGGCCGCCGCTACTCCGACGGCCTGCACCAGGCCATCGAGGCCAAGGAAAACGTGCGCGTGGAAGACGCCACCCAGACCTACGCTACGGTAACGCTGCAGAACTACTTCCGCATGTACCACAAGCTGTGCGGCATGACGGGCACGGCCGAAACCGAGGCCGGCGAGTTCTGGGAAATCTATAAGCTCGACGTGGTGGTGGTGCCCACCAACCGCGCCATTAGCCGCCAGGACTCCGACGACCAGGTGTACAAGACCGTGCGCGAGAAGTACAACGCCGTGGCCCTCGAAATCCAGAAGCTGGTGGAAGCCGGCCGCCCGGTGCTGGTGGGTACCACGAGCGTGGAAATATCGGAGCTGGTGTCGCGCATGCTCAAGCTGCGTGGCATTCCGCACCAAGTGCTTAACGCCAAGCAGAACCAGCGCGAGGCCGAGATTGTGGCCGGCGCGGGCTTCCCCGGTACCGTCACCATCGCCACCAACATGGCCGGCCGCGGCACCGACATCAAGCTGCGCGAAACGTCGAAGGCGTCGGGTGGCCTGGCCATCATCGGCACCGAGCGCCACGAAAGCCGCCGCGTCGACCGCCAGCTGCGGGGCCGCGCCGGCCGCCAGGGCGACCCCGGCACCTCGCAGTTCTTCGTTTCGCTCGAAGATAACCTCATGCGCCTGTTCGGCTCCGACCGCATTGCCAAGCTCATGGACCGCATGGGCATGGAAGAGGGCGAGGTGATTCAGCACTCGATGATTACCAATTCCATCGAGCGCGCCCAGAAGAAGGTGGAGGAAAACAACTTCGGCACCCGCAAGCGCCTGCTCGAATACGACGACGTGATGAACGCCCAGCGCGAGGTGGTGTACAAGCGCCGTCGCAACGCCCTGCACGGCGACCGCATGGAGGTCGACATCCTCAACATGATTTACGACGTGTGCGAGGACATCGCCGCCGGCCACAAAATCACCAACGACTACGAGGACTTAAAGCTCAACATCATCAAGGTGTTCGGCTACGACACCTACGTCAGCTCGCAGGAGCTGAGCAGCCTGGCATTGCCCGCCCTCACCCAGAAGCTCTACGACGAGGCCATGGGCTACTTCCAGAGCAAGAACGAGCACATTGCCAGCAATGCCCTGCCGCTCATCAACGACCTGCTGAGCCAGAACGCCCCCTACGAGAACATCGCCGTGCCCTTCACCGACGGCAAGAAGCAGATTCAGGCCATTGCCAACCTGCGCCGCGCGCAGGCCACCGGCGGCCACGACATCCTGCGCCAGATGGAAAAAGTGGTGGTGCTGAGCGTGATTGACACCGCCTGGACCCAGCACCTGCGCCAGATGGACGACCTGAAGCAGGTGGTGCAGAACGCGGTGTACGAGCAGAAAGACCCGCTGCTGGTGTATAAGTTCGAGAGCTTTGAGCTCTTCAAGCGCATGATTGGCAAAGTGAACGAGGAAACCACCCAGTTCCTGTTCCACGCCGACGTGCCCGTGGACACCCACATGGTGGGCACCAACGACGAGCCCGACTACTACCTCGAAGACGAGGAGCCCGCCCCCAAGCTCACCATCGAGCACGAGGACATGCTGCACTCGCTCGGCGCCGGCCCCGAAGACATGGGCCCGCAGGACCTGCCGCAGACGGCCGTGAAGCAAACCCCCGTGCGCAGCCAGAAAGTGGCCAACCGCAACGACAAGGTGAGCGTGCAGTACATGGACGGCCGCATCGTGCGCGACGTGAAATACAAAACCGTGGAGCAGGACGTGCTCGAGCACCGCTGCGTGCTGGTGGACTAGGGGTTGGTGCTTCTCAATAAAAAAGCCCTTTGTGTGAACACAAAGGGCTTTTTTATTGAGAAGCGTTTCGGTTTATGACACTAAAAGCAAAATGCTCGCTAACTGCCAAAACGCACAGACACTGACTGCAAGCATGGAACCGGCTTGCTATTCAGTAACGCCGGTTGCCAGCGCGGCATCGCCAGTACCCGATGCCGGGCGGCCGGGGTGAGGCCGGGCCACAGATGGTCCATGCTTTTTATGAGTCGGGCATCCTTTACCCGGCCGTCGGCCCCGATGAGCACAATAAACAGCACAGACCCCATGCGGTCAATGTTGTCGCTCCAGGGGTCGCCCATTTGCAAGTACTTTTTGAGCGCCTCCGGGCCTTGGCTGAACCGCGGGGGGCGGCTGACCTCAAGCGGCAAGGCCGTGCGGCGACCGGCAGTGTCCACGTAAGCACGGCTGATGAAACGCTTCTTCGCGTCAGCGCAAAACTCTTCCATCGGGCGTCCCAGGCCATCGGGAGTAGTGAAGCAATGCACGGGTTTGCGGGCAGGCGTGGGCTGTCCAGGCTGCGGCCGATTGGCCGCCACGAAGAAGCCGAGCATCCCTAGCAAGACGCTAGTGCGTATGGCGGTCGGCATTACGCAGAGCTTCATCACGTCGTTGATTGATTTGTTGTTGCAGTGGTACGTTATAATCCGACCCTGGTCCGGGTAATGGATTCTTACCGTGTTCCCAACGCTTGCCCTGCACTTTGAATAAGACGTGGCCATATATCTCATGTGCAAGCGTACCGGCCATCTGCTTATGAGCAGCACGCGATGTCCCACCAACATAATTGGTGTTTAATATAACCTGCATATTGTCTCCCCGTGCCTGTCCATATCCGCCGGGCTCATCGGGCACGAGTGTAGTGCCACCCATGCCCGACCATATGTCTTCATGAGAGTAGGGATGAGACGCTTTGTACTGCTCAAACGTGTGCCCGGCCTTGAGCCATTTCTCTTTTTCCAGCCCCCAGAGGGTATCAAACTCGTTTTCGTACTCCACGGGGCCCATCGATATCGGCTTCAACGTCGTGCGCGTTTCAAACGTCGGGCTCATGATGATTTCCACCGTTTTGCCGGAATCGGCAATGCCCATCAACGCCTTATAATTGCCTCCAACCGGGGCAAGGGCGCTGGCCCCCTGGTGCAGCAAGGTTTT
>JANXMN010000293.1 GCA_025354605.1 Hymenobacter sp.
TGCAGGTGGGCATCGACCAGCGCATCCACGATTTGCAGGCCGTAGGCAATGCCGATGTAGAGGTAGAAGACATCGCGGTAGCCCCGGTAGAAAATGATGCCTTGTTTGAGTCCGTCCGTGGTATTCACCAGTTTGGCACGCGGGCCGAGTAGCTCATCGTGCAGCGCATAGTAAGTGTGGGTATCCGGGTTGATTTTAGCCTGGGTGATGTTATTATAAGCATCCGCAAACTCGCGATACCCTTTCTGGTAGAAGTACTCGCCGTAGATAGTGCCGCCCACGGCCCCAAATACCAAGGGCAGCTTCCACCAGCGGTGGTTGTAAACCTGGCCCGCGCCGGGCAGCAGGGCCGCCAGCAGGGCCGCCTTGCCCGGCCGCGTGAGGCGGATGCCGGGGTAGCCAAAGGCCCGGAACATGTGCTCGGTGCGCTTGGACGAGTCGACGGCAGCTTTCTGACGCTTAGCGGCGGGCGTTACCACTACTTCGCGGCGCTCGGTGGTGTCGGGCACTATCGTCGTGGGCGTGGCGGGCGGGGAAAATACCTGCGCCCGCGCGGTGGAACCGGCCAGCAGGCAAAGCAGCGCGGCCAGCAGGCAGCAAGCAGGAGAAAACGGTTTTTTCATAGCAAGCCTGCTAACGGAGAAGGCCAAGTTTTAGCGCGTTGGCCGGCGTCCGAACTGAAAAAAAAACGTCATGCAGAGCGCAGCGCAGCATGACGTTCCACTGGAGTATTCGGGCCGGCGCTTACGACGGCTGCAGGATGTGCAGAATGCGCTGCATGTCCTCTACCGAATCGAAAGAAATCTTGATTTCGCCGCTGCCCTTGGCCGTGGGGCGCACCTGCACGCGCGAGCCAAAGCGGTCGGTGAGGTGGCGCTCGGCGCGACGGATTTCGGCCACCGGCACGGCCGGCGTGGCGGGGGCGGTGCTGCCGTCGGCCTTGGGCTTGCCGTCGGCGCTCTGGCGGCCGAAGCCGTTGCGCACCAGTTCTTCTACGCGGCGCACCGACAGCTCCTCGGCTACGATTTTGCGATAGAGCTCCACCTGGGCCTTGGCGTCGTCGAGGCCGATGAGGGCACGGGCGTGGCCCATCGTGATTTCGGCGTCGCGCAGGCCAATCTGCACGTCGGGCGGCAGCTTCAGCAGGCGTAGGTAGTTGGTCACGGTGCTACGGTTCTTGCCCACGCGGTCGCCGAGGTCTTCCTGGCGCAGGTTGCACTCGCTGAGCAGGCGCTGGTAGCTGAGAGCAATTTCGATGGCATTCAGGTTTTCGCGCTGAATGTTCTCAATCAGGGCCATTTCCAGCATCTGCTGGTCGTCGGCCTTGCGGATGTAGGCCGGAATCGTCTCCAGGCCGGCCAGCTTGGAGGCCTGCAAACGGCGCTCCCCGCTGATGAGCTGGTAGGCGTTGGTGCCAAGCTGGCGCAAAGTCACGGGCTGGATAATGCCCTGGATTTTGATGCTGTCGGCCAATTCCTGCAACGATTCCTTGTCGAAATGGGTGCGGGGCTGGTAGGGGTTGGCCTCGATGTGGTCGACGGAAATGAAGCCCACCGAGTTGACGGGGTGCGACACCAAACGGTCGCCGGAGCCGGGACGGTCGCCTTTTTTATCGTAGCTGCCCTCAATCAGGGCGTTGAGGCCCCGGCCGAGGCCGCTTTTGCGTTTTACCGACGCGGCCGCGGCCAGGGCGGCCTGCAATTTCTCTTCGTTTCTCTCTAAAGCCATAAGTCATCGGCCGCGCCCATAAAAGGCCTGCGGCAACGGATGTCAAAATTACGGATTGTTGGGCGAAGGGCAAGCCGTAAAGTTTAGGGTTGGGGCGGCTACGTCAGTTCAAGGCAATTGACTTCGCTTTCCGGAGCCAACAATGTGTAAATCATCAGTAGATGGCCCTGTAATAATTCTACAACCTCGGGGCTGGGCAAATTACCCGTTCTGAGCAAGATGACCTTAGGCGGGGCTCCTCGTAGCGAACTCAGGTCAAAAAAGTCTTCATCTTGCGTTAGAATGACAAAATCGTTCTGACGAGCGTACTCCCAAATGCTGGTGTCGCGGTTATTGGTCAGGCCCAAACGCCGCACTTGCTCCGTCCCCGGAAACTGCGCCTGCAACGGCTTCACCAGACGGTACGACAGGTTCTGGTCAATGAGCAGCTTCACCGGGCTACCAAGCGGGTGTGGCGCTGGCGGTCGGCCGCGAAGCGCAGACAGGCCCGAATCAGTTCGTCGGTGAGTTCCGGGAAATCTTCGATGATGTCGGCGTTGCTCATGCCATTGCCCAGCCAGCCGAGCACGTCATCCACGCTGATGCGGGTGCCGACAAGACAGGCACGCCCGAACCGGATTTCCGGGTCGCTGCCGATAAGGGGATGAGTAGGAGAGGTGTACATGGTAAGCGCAAGTTACAGCTTGGGATTCTGATGAAGCGCCAGCACCTCAACGACTTCGCATTCGCCTACCCGGCGAGGACCTTCCTGAAAATACCCCTTGACGCCCACCTCAATATGCTGGCCGTGGAAAGCGCGAAATTCCGGGTTCACGATGAACATATCGGCCAAACCCTGCTCCGCCATGGGCTCGCCAATTGGCAGCATCTCGCCAACTATTGAAATGAATTCGGGCCAGATTATAAAAACCTGGTTGGGCCGGCCGATGGACTCATCTGCGTAAGAGAAATCCCAGCGGATGTGCTGGGAAGGCGGGTTTTTTCGTCCGCCTTCTTCTAGAGTAAATAAGCGATAGTGCACCCGGAAATCCGGCGCTGAACCCATTGATTCGGGAGAAGCCGCCACCGCCGCTAAATCCGCTCGTCCTCGGCCGTTTCTTCCGGTCTGGCTTCCACGCTGTTCTTTTCCACGATTTCGCGGGCTAAGTTGAGGTAGCTGATGGAGCCTTTGCTCTCGGCGTCGTGCAGGATGACGGGGATACCGAAGCTGGGCGACTCGCTCAGTTTTACGTTGCGCGGGATAATGGTGTCGAAGGCCAGCTGCTGGAAGTGCATCCGCACTTCCTCCACCACCTGGTTGGAGAGGCGCAGGCGCACGTCGTACATCGTGAGCAGGATGCCTTCGATTTCGAGCTCGGTGTTGAGGCGGCTCTGAATGATTTTGATGGTATTCAGCAGTTTACCCAAACCTTCCAAAGCGAAATACTCGCACTGCACCGGGATGATAACCGAGTGCGCCGCCGTGAGGGCGTTGACGGTGATGAGGCCGAGCGAGGGCGAGCAGTCGATGATGATGAAGTCGTACTCGGCGGCGAGGGGGCGCAGGGCCTCCTTCATTTTCTCCTCGCG
>JANXMN010000295.1 GCA_025354605.1 Hymenobacter sp.
GGGCCGCCTGCTGGTGGCCGCCTACAACGGCCCGCTGGGCCAGACGCGCAGCCAGCAGTTCGATACCAAGCTCAGCCGCGAGGTAGTCGAGCTGAAGGCGCTCGATGGCCGCCTATTTGCCACCGTGCTGTTGCAGGACCAATTGCACGTGACGGCCCTGCTGCTCGACGTGGCCACCGGCCAGATGCAGTACCTGCCCTCGGTGTACGAGAACGTGCCCACTCAGCTCACCTTCGTGGCCGATGCCGCCACCCGCCGCGCCGAGTACGTGCTGAGCCAGACCAACGGCCGCAAAAGCCGCCTGCTCCTCAAGCAGCTCACCGACAAGGGGCAGCTGCTGAGTTCCGAATTCGTTCAGGCCGAGAGCGAGCGCAGCCTCATAACGGCCCAGGTAACGCCTCCGCAAGACACCACCGCCCGCCTGCTGATGGGCACCTACTCGTTGCGCGACCCGAACTATGCCCAGGGCGTATTTGCCACCGACCTGAGCCGGCCTGCTCTGGGCGTGGCCGCAGGTCCTAAAGCGCCCCTGCGCTTCTACGATTTTCTGCATCTCAAGCACTTCTTCGACTACCTCAAGCCCAGCAAGCAGGCCCGGCTGCGGCGGCGGGTCGAACGGCGGCTGGCACGGTCGGTAGCTCCCATGCGCTGGCACTACCGCCTGCTGCTGCACGAGCTGCTGCCGCAGCCCGATGGCGGCTACGTGCTCGTGGCTGAAGTGTACCTGCCCCACTATCGCTACAACAATTACAACACCTATTACGGTAGCCCATTCGGCTCTTTCGGCAACCAGTATTATTCGTCGGGCTACGGCTATGGCGGCCCGAACTCCGTGTATGCGCCCGGCGGCTACTCGCCTTACGGCAGCAACCGCGGGTTCGACGGCTACCAGACCACCCACGCGCTGGTATGCGGTTTCGACCGCAAGGGCAACCTCATTTGGGACAATATTTTTGTGGTGGAAAACCTGCGCCGCACCGAACTCGAGGAAGCCGTACGCCTGCAGTCCCTGCCCGATGGCCGCCTCGTGCTGGCCTACCTCGATGAGAATAAGCTGCGCTACAAGGTGGTGAACCGGGGCGAGAGTGCCCCCGACGACCTGCACGTACCCATCAGCACCGGGGCTGGACCGGCCGAGCAGGGCCTGGAGCGCGCCACTGACACCGACCAATACGACCTGCTGCCTTGGTACGGCGGCCGCTTCGTGGCCCTGGGCTACCAGCACGTGCGCGTGAGCCACGGCCCCAACCGCGAAGTTTTTTTCATGAATACCGTGGTGTTTCGGTAGGCCCGAAGTGGCCCGGCGGCCAACTACCGCTTGGCCGCTACCGTACCGGAGTTGGGCCAGCACCGAACTTCCGGCGCTGTATTTCCCGGCCCGGGCTGCACTTTTGCCGCATGATAACCAAACTCCGCTTCCCCGCTCTGTTCCTGTTTTTACTGCTCGTGGACTGCCGCGCCGGTGGCCCCGGCACGCCAGCCCGCACCGTAGCCTCGTTCTTTTCGAAATACGAAGGCCGCGAAGGCTTCAAAACCACCGAGTGGTCGGCCGACCTGCTCCAGCGCCTGGCCTTGGTGAAAGCCGCCAAGCTGCTCGGTGGCTCCGACCTCACCAACGCCATCACTGGCATCCGGTCGGCGCGGGTTATCAGCTTCGCGCCCACCTCGGCGGCCGCCCGCGAGCTGGCCGCGCAGGGCCTGCGCACCGAGGCCAACGGCATTTTGCAGGGCGAAAAATATAATCCGCTGACCACGGCTGGCTTCGCCGGCAGCAACTACGCGGTTTCTACGCGCGGCTCGGGCGACAAAATCTCAGAATTCGCCGCCCTCGGCAGCCTGCCCGACGTAGCCGACTCGTTCGTACTCGTGTCGGTGCAGGGAAATTTCACCAGCAGCCAGGTAGGCGCACTGGCCAAGTATCTGCCCCAGATTGTGCAGGCCACCAGCAAGTAGCATTTGTTCGTAGCACGCAGCCTTCGCTGCGTTTTGCCACATCACCTTATCCAAAGCAAGGAAACGCGGCAAAACGCAGCAAAGGCTACGTCCTACTTCGCCATCAGCCCTTCAATCTCGTCGGCCTTCAACGGGATATTCGCCATCAAATCCTCGTTGCCGCTGGCGGTGAGCAGGATGTCATTTTCTAGCCGAATGCCCAGGCCTTCTTCAGGAATGTAGATACCCGGCTCCACGGTGTACACCATGCCCGCTTCGAAGGTGCGGTACTTGTAGCCCACGTCGTGCACGTCGAGGCCCAGGTAGTGGCTGGTGCCGTGCATAAAATACTTTTTGTAGAGCGGCGCGGCGGGGTCCTGGTTCTGCACGTCGGCGGCGTTCAGCAGGTCGAGCCTGATGAGCTGCTGCTCCATGGCCTCGCCCACCTGCCGATGGTATTCCTCAATTTCGGTGCCCGGCACGAGGCGGGTTTTGGCAAAATCCATCACGGCCAGCACGGCATCGTACACTTGGCGCTGACGCGGCGTGAATTTGCCGTTGACGGGGATGCTGCGCGAGAGGTCGGCCGCGTAGTTGGCGTACTCGGCCCCGAAGTCAAGCAGAATCACGTCGCCATCCAGGCACTGGTTGTCGTTGGTGGTGTAATGCAGCACGTTGGCGTTTTTGCCGCTGGCCACGATGCTACCGTAGGCCGGCCCGCGGCTGCGGTTGCGCATGAACTCATGCACGATTTCGGCCTCAATCTCAAACTCCCACACGCCCGGCTTCACGAAGCCCAGCAGCCGCCGAAATGCCTTACCGGTAATATCGCAGGCCTGGCGCATCACCCGGATTTCCTCGGGGCTCTTGATGACGCGCAGCTGGTGCAGCAGGCGCGCCGCGCGGCGGTAGCTGTGCAGCGGATACTGCGCCTGCAGCTTCCGGATGAAGCGGGCGTCGCGGGTTTCCACTTCCACCACGGCCCGAATGTGCTCATTCGAGTTCAGATACACGTTTTCGGCCTCGTTCATTAGCGCGGGCAGCACCGCGTTGAAGCTGTCGAGCCACATTATCGTCGGAATACCCGAATTCTGGCGGGCCTCGTCCTTGGTCAGCTTGTAGCCTTCCCAAATGAGAATGTGCTCCGAAGTTTCCTTCAGAAACAAGATTTCGCGGTGCTGCGGCAGGCGCGCATCCGGAAAAAGCACGAGAATACTTTCCTCTTGGTCCACGCCGCTGAGGTAAAACAAGTCGTTGTTCTGGCGGAAGGCCATGGTGCCGTCTGCGTTGGTCGGCATCACATCGTTGGCTTGGAAGATGGCCAGCGAGGCCGGCGGCAGCAGCTCGCGGAAGCGGCGGCGGTTTTCAACAAAAAGCTCGGGAGCGAGGGGGGCGTAGCGCATGGGCGGAAGCTGGGTTGAATTGGGGGCCGCAAGTTAGGCAGGCACGGATGGCGGGCAGCAAAACGCCCCTGCTCCGAAAGAAGCAAGGGCGTTTTCTATAAGTTGTTGCCGACAGCCTACATCTTGGTTTTCGTGGTTTTCACGCTCATTTTGTTGGTCTTGTAGCGCATGTCGGGCGTGCCGTCGGCCTTCATGGGGCCGGTGCTGGTTTTGGTCATTTTGCTTTCCTTGTAGCGCATGTCGGGCGTGCCGTCGGCCTTCATCTTCGTGCTGGTAGATGAAGATGACGACATTTTCGTGTTGCCCGAGGGTGTAGTCATCGTGCTCGACTTGGTCATCGTGCCCGATTTGCTCATGCCGGCCGGGTTACTCATCGTGCTCGACTTGGTAGTCGTGCGCGTGGCCGGC
>JANXMN010000308.1 GCA_025354605.1 Hymenobacter sp.
GGAGGGGCGACCCGTCGGTAGTCATTTGCTGCAATCAACCGATAAAGCCCCGGAGGGGCGACCCAAATGGCGGCCACGATAATGGGTCGCCCCTCCGGGGCTTTACCGGTCTTATCACTGTTTTACTACCAACGGGCCGCCCCTCTGGGGCTAAAAAAAACGGACGTTTGCGTAAGCCCTGGAATTATGAATTATGAGTTGGGAAACTGCCATTACGACAATTCAAAACTCATAATTCATAACTCATAATTCGCTAAAGCGAGGGTGCCCCGTTCACCGTGGTGTACTTGAGCGTGTACTTCTTGTCGGGGAAGATGTACTTGAACGCGCCCTGGCACATGAGGGCGGCCTCGTGGAAGCCGCAGAGAATGAGTTTGAGCTTGCCGGGGTAGGTGTTGATGTCGCCGATGGCGAATACGCCGGGCAGCGAGGTGCTGTAGTCGAGCGTGTTCACCTTCACGGCGTCGTTCTCAATTTCGAGCCCCCACTCGCCGATGGGGCCGAGCTTGGGCGTGAGGCCGAACAGCGGCACGAAGGCATCGAGCGGCACGGTCTGGGCGGTGCCGTCGTTGCCGGTGATGGTCACTTCGGCCAGCTTGCCGTTGCCGTGCAGATGCGTGACGTTGGAGCTGAGCACGAGCTTGATTTTGCCGGATTCGGCCAGTTTCTGCACCTTTTCAGCCGAGTCGGCCGCACCGCGGAAGGTGGTGCCGCGGTGCACCAGCGTCACATCCGACGCCACGTTGGCCAGGAAATTGGTCCAGTCCAGGGCCGAGTCGCCGCCGCCGGCGATTACAATTTTCTTGTCGCGGAAGTGCTCGGGGTCGCGCACCATGTAGTGCACGCCTTTGCCGCCCTCAAACTGCTCCAGGTTTTCCACGGCCGGTTTGCGGGGCTCGAACGAGCCCAGGCCGCCGGCAATGGCCACGGCCTTGCAGTGAATTTCGGTGCCATCGGTGGTGAAAAGCTGAAACGAGCCGTCGTCGAGCTTGCTGAAGCGCTCCACCCGCTCGCCCAGCGTGAAAGTGGGATGGAAGGGTGCCACCTGCTTCATGAGGTTATCCACGAGGTCGCCGGCCAGAATCTCAGGGAAGCCCGGGATGTCGTAAATCGGCTTCTTAGGGTAAATCTCGGACAGCTGCCCGCCGGGCTGGGGCAGGGCATCTACCACGTGGCAGCGGAGCTTGAGCAATCCCGCCTCAAACACCGCGAACAGGCCCACCGGGCCGGCCCCGATGATGCAGATATCAGTTGAAATCGTATCGGACATAAACGCAATGAAGGCCGCAACCGGCTCCGTAGTAAAAACGGCCACAAAGGTACGCCCCCCGGCCGGGGCCGCCAACCGCTGCCCGGTTTATAACCGCCGGCGGGGCAAATCGTTGGCCGGATTGGCTGGTCGGCGTTAGCAGCGCACCAGCGCAACTTCAGCCGCTACAGGTAATCGAGAAACTGGGCGGCTTCCCAGATGCTGAGGAAGCGGCGCACGGGAATGGCCCCGTCGGTGAGGACTTCGTCGGCGCTGCGGCGGGTGGGCCGGCCGGGCACGTGCACGTCGGCCAGCATGCGTACACCGTGGGCGGCAATCAGCCGTTCCGATGCGTGAAACTCGTGCAGCAGGGTCGGGTTGGCCTGGTTCACAATCTGCATGTCGCTCAGCACATCGAAGCCAGGGCGCATTTCGGCCAGGGCCGCCTGCCAGTCGGCCAGGTAGTGCGGCAGCGCCTGCGCCGTTTGCATGGGGCCGAAATTCTGGTAAAAAATGCGGTTGCGCGCCGGTTCCACCATCAGCTGATACTCGGGACGCGACGCGACGACTCGCATAAGGTAATCGGTAGATGCCCTTATGCTACGGCGAAAGGGTGGGGGCCGGTTTTTGCGGCGCCTGCTATTCGCGCTGCAGGTGCAGCTCGGGGCGGGCGGGCATGCGCAGGGACCCGTTCTCGACGGTGAAGGCGCTGTTGTCGAGGCGGAAGCTTTCCTGCTCGCTCACGCCCAGCCAGCGCAGGGCTCCGTGGGCGCGCAGAATCAGGTGCTTCAAGCGGACAGCCGGCGAAGCCGGCAGCCCGCAGCAACCAGTCCCAGAGAGTACACCAACCTGAAAGCTGCTCTATATACGCCCGTCTGACATCTGCGTAAGAACGAGGCGGGGCAGAACTGGCAGGCAACTATTGGCCGACCTTACAACTATAAGTTGAGCGGGGAGGTGCACCACGGAACGACAGGCCGCTACCGCCGAAACAACTCCTGTCTGAGCCATAACCCAGGCAGAAGCAGTAGCAAAAGATGTATTAGCCGGCTTGACGGGCAAATGCCCGGCGCGGCGCGTACTACCAGCGCCCGTGCCGCGTTTAGCGGCGCAGGTTTCCGGCCGTTGCGCGGTTCGCTGCGTAATGCCTATACTTCGGCCCAAAACCTTGCCCCGAGCTTCCCTTATGCCCATTCCCGTTTCCGGACCACAGCCCGTACCGCGCTATTTTCGTCGTTTCCGGCTCGCCGGGGCCATTTTCAGCGCCGCCGCGCTGCTGAGTGCCTGCAGCGCTGAGCCTGCCGAAACCACCGCCGGCAAGCCCGCCAAAGGCGCGAAAGCCGCCGCTGAAGCGCCCGCTGCTGCCGAAGCAGCGGCTCCGCTCAAGGTGAATGTGTTTCTGGAATACTCGGGTGGCATGAAGGGCTTCGTGCCGCGCGGCGGGGCCGACAAGCCGGCCACCGAGTTCCAGCGGCGCATCGGCGCCCTCATCACCGAAACGCAGGTGAGTGGAGCCGTGGCCGAGCGCAAATACTACCTCTGCGAAAACGCCGCCCCGCGGCCCGTGAAATTCGAGCAGCTGCGCGACGTGGTGCAGGGCGAGGTGAATGAGGCCGCCCTCGGCACCGAGCTGCCGCAAATGCTGGAAGGTATTCTGGCCCTGCCCCAGGCTACCGAGCAGGTGAGCGTGGTGATTTCGGACTTCATCTACGGTCCGGCCCGCAAGTCCGACTTCTCGCAGCTGCCCAACCTCATCCGTACCGCCATTGCCCCCGTGAGCCGGCAGCAACTGGCCGTGGCCGTGTTCGGCGAAACCTCGCGCTTCTATGGCAGCTACTTCCCGGCCGTGAAAACGCCCGTGCAAAAGCGTACGCTGAATGGCGAGAAGGTGCCCTACTACGTGTGGGTGATTGGCCCGCCCGCGCAAGTGGCGCGCTTCGCGGCCGAGGTGTTTAAGAACGCGCCAGCCCAGCAGGCTTTCTTCGGCCTAAAAACCCGCACGCCCGCCTTCGCCCCGCTGCTGACCAAGCTGACCGACCCGAAATTAAAATCGAGCGGCGGCACGGTGTATGGCGAAAATAACGGCCTGACCCTGAACCCTTCCGACGACCCGGTGGATTTTTCGCTGGGCCTCGATTTGAAAGAATTGCCGCTGGCCTGGCAGCAGCCGGCATTTTTGGCCCAACATCTGCTCGTGCGCCTGCCCAACGGGCAGGCTAGCCTGCTGCCCAACTCGGTGCGCCCGCTCACCGACGAAGAGCAGAGCGGCCAGCCGGTGCTGGCACCCTACACCCACGTGCTGCGCCTGCGGGTGAGCAAGCTGGCGGCCCCCACAGCCACCCTCACCCTCTCGCTACCCGCCCCGGAAACGCCGGATTGGGTGGCGGCCTGGGCCACCACCAACGACAACCTGCCCGCCCCTCGCACCTTCGGCCTCGACCAGGTGCTGGCCGGCGTCCGCCAGTCGTACCCCTCGCCGCTGCCGGCCGTCTTCACGGTACAGCTGCCCCTCAAAAACGACAAGTAGAATAGTGCTTGGTTGTTGGTGCTTGGTGCCTGGATTATGAATGCCAAGCACCAACAACTAAGCACCAAGCACCAGGCACCAACAACCAAGCACTAACTAAACAAATGCAAACTTTCTTCACCAGCCTGTACTCGGCCCTGATTTCCATCTTCCAAAGCCAGCGCCCCGCCGACTACGGTCTCTACAAAACCGACCTGTTTTCGCTCGTGGGCTGGAGCACGCTCGGCGTGAGCCTGCTCCTGGTGCTGGTCTTCTACTACGTGTTCAACTCGGCGATGCGCACCGGCATGTTCCGGACCCCGCACTGGGCGCTCACGCTGGCGCTGGCTGCCGGCCTGGGCGTTTTCATGGCCAACAGCCTCAGCAAAAGCCACGGCGCGGAGGTGAGCAGCTACCTCGGCTACTTCATGGTCGTCAACATGCTGGTGGCCGCCCTGTGGTTTCTGCTGCTGTCGGTGCTGCTGAAGCGCTGGAGCACTTACGCCCGTACCACGCCGTTCGTAGGACCATTTTAAAGGGAGTTATGAGTTAAAAGTTATGAGTTATGAGTTGAAATCGGGAGGCGCGAATAAGGAGTTTCGCTTCGCAGGTTTTGCTCTTAACGAGTAGCCGCCAACTCATAATTCATAACTTTTAACTCATAATTCAAAAGAATGAAGCTTTTCATCTTCGCCGTGGGTGGCACCGGAGCCCGCGTGCTGCGCTCCCTCACCATGCTGCTGGCTTCGGGCGTACGCATTCCGAACTGCGACCAGGTGGTGCCCGTGCTCATCGACCCCGACACCCAGAACGGCGACGTGACCCGCACCGTGGCCTTGCTCAAGCGCTACGCCCGCATCCACGAGGCGCTGTACGGCGACGGGCAGAAGGAAAAAACCGGTTTCTTCAGCCAACCGCTGAACACGCTGGC
>JANXMN010000370.1 GCA_025354605.1 Hymenobacter sp.
CTTGGGCTAAAGCCCCGAACCAACGGGTTGGCCCCGAATCCCGGCGCTAAAGCGCCGGGCAAAATCCGAAAGCCAATTTGGTACGGAAGCCCTAAGGGCTGCGCGGTTGCCGGGAACTCCAAGAAAACACTTGTAGAGAACCGCTGAAAAAATATTTCATTCTCTACCACGTTTGTAGAGAACCGAAATTTTTTCTGTCGATTCTCTACAAACTGCTGCTCATGGCCCGGCCCCTCACGCATTCGCTGCCTTCCGACACGCTCGAAGCGGCTATTCGCTTTCATTTTGGCCTCACGCAGGCCGAGCTGGGCCGCTACCTGGGTACCAGCGCCGGGCTGGTGGCCCACCTCGAAGCCGGCCGCCGCCAACCCACGGCCGCCACCAGCCAGCCGCTGGAGTGGCTGGCGCAGCTGCTGCCGCCGCCCACCGGCACCGGGCCGGCCGCTCCGGCCTTCGCGGTACCAGGTAGCCCTGCGGAACCGGCCGTCGAAACGCTGCTGGCGGCCCTGCCCGCCTTCGGGGCGCTGCCGCCCGCCGCGCTTCAGCGGCGGCAGCGGCTGGTGGTGGCCCAGGCCGCCCGGCTGCGCTGGGGCCTGCACCGGGCCGGCAAGGCCGACGCCTTGCAAGCCCGCCGGCAGTGGGGGCTGGCCGTGCTGCAAGGTACCCTGCCCGCCGAAACCCTGGCCCCCGCCGGGCGCGCTCACTTCGACTATTGGCTGGGCGTGCTGGCCGCCGACGTAGCAGCGGCTACCGCCGCGCCGGCTACCCAGGCGGCGCGGGCGCTGGCCGTGGTGCGGTTGCTGGCGCTCGACCTGGAAGCGGCTGCCCTGGCCCGGCTGCTGACGGCTGGGTAGCGGCCGTACGATGCCGACTGCCTTTTATGCGCCATGCCCCGGCCCGAAGTCAGAGAAAAAACAAAAGCTGTTTAGAAAGGCAAAAAGCTGTCATCCGGAGCTTGCGAAGGACCTTATCAGGTTTGAACGGCACTCGTTCGCTAAGCTTTCAGCCGTGATAAGGTCCTTCGTAAGCTCCGGATGACAAAGGCACCCCGGCCCGAAGCCAGGGAGAAAAATAAATCTTAATGCGGGACAATAGGAATATTATCTCCGCGTTCAGGCAGGGAATTTCACTTTTCACCCTTTAATTTTTTTGCCAAATGGCTTTCCCCGTAGCATTGCTCACCGACCACGCCATGTGCGACGCCGCCCTGGCCGACCTCCAGACCGAGCTGGATGACCTGACCTTCCGCCAAACGAATTACGACCACCGCGATAGCAAGGCCAATACCCGGGCCACCGACATTACCGGCGAAATTAGCGACCTCGATAAGGATATTACCTCCCTCAACAGCCAACTGGCCACGCTGGCCACCGACAGCAAGTACCGCCCGCGCCGCGAGGCCGAGCTGCGGACCGCCGTGAAGCGCCGGGGCGACCTAGGGGCCGTGGTTGTTACGCACGGGCCGGTGGCGGCCTTTCGCCTGGCCGTCAATTTGCGCCAGATTGTGGTGCAGGTGGCTGAGCTAAACCAGGCCAAAACCGAAGTGACGGCGCACCGCGCCACGCTCTCGGCCTAGCCAACCCCTGAATGGGAACGTATTTGGCCCCGCCCGCATCTGCCGGGCGGGGCCTTTTTTTGGTGCTTCGTGGCGGCAAGTGAGCTGCGTGGTCTCAGCTTGCCGCGCGGCATGCCCGGCCGGACGCCGGGGCATTCGCAAGCCGCGCGGTTTACCGGATTCGGCCAATAGCCGCCGTTTTTTTGATGCGGCCGTCGGCTTTGAAGCGGGTACCGGGCAAGGGGGCCAGCGTAACGTCCAGCGACTGGCAATTGGCCAGCGGTACTTCAAAGCTGGTGTAGCCCGCCGCCGTCACTTCGAGCACCGTGCTGAGCGGAATGGGCTGCTTCGAGGTAAGGATGAACTCGCCTTCGGCGTTGGTGCTGAAGGCATCGGTGCGGAAGGCTTTGCTGTGGTCGCGCAGCATCACCGTAGCCCCCGTCAGCGGATAGGCAAACGGGTCGGTAACGCGGCCGGTCAGCACCTGGCAGGCGAGGCTGTTGGGGGCGAGGGCCGGGGCGGGGGCTACCGCTGGCTCAGCGACTGGGGGCTGGATAGCGGCGGGCAAGGCCGGCGCGATGGACTGAGCCGAATCGGGCGCGGCTGCTGATTGCTGCGCCTGCCCGGCCGCTGCAATCAACAGCAGCGCCAGGGTAAAGAAGGAAGTGGTTTTCATAGCAATGGAAAAAGAGTGGAGAAAAACCGAGCAAAAGCCCCCATATCCTGGCAGCCGTCTAAAGCAGGAACGCAGATGAGTTAGACGAAAACCGGAAATGAAGCTTTGGCTTGGGTTAAGCAAGATAAGCAGCATTTGAACCGTTTTTTGCCTTCTTGTTTATAATATGGCTTTAAACCAATAAAATACGGATAAATTATAGCTTGGCGATGGCGAATAATATAATTATTGCTGCTTGAATTATTTCTCTTTGATAAAAGGTACTTGGATTATGTAGAGTTATTCCTTCATGCGGCATCAGAAATTTTTCCATTACCCGGCGCTGAAGCGCCCGGACGCCGACACGCGCGGCCGGGCGCTTTAACCCTTGCCGGCTCAGGAGGCCCAAGGGCTGAAGCCCCCGCAGGTGCAAGCCCGATTCCCGGCGCTGGAGGCCGGGCAATAAGCGCAGGCTGCCGCAATCCGGTATTCCCGAACAACCCGTGGATAGCATGCTATTCGGATAAAGTCTCCAGCGGTTATGGCTGCTGGGTGATGGGCAGGCGTGGCCGGCGCAAGCGCTAGGCCTTGCGTTGGAGCCCGCTCGTCGGCTAGCGCACTTTACCGCTGCCGGAAGTTTTTTTAGTGCGGATTTTCACCTTGCTGTGGTTGCTCACCAGCGGTATCAGCGTGAGGTCGAGGGGGCGGCAGCTGGTGAGGGGCAGCTCCAGCATGTTGTAGCCGGCCGCCGAAATTTCGATGACGGTATTGCGGGGAATGGGCTCCTTCGAGGTAATGATGTAATGCCCTTCGGAATTGGTGCTGAACGCATCGAGGCTGAAGCCCTTGCCGGGGGCGCGCAGCATGATGGTGGCCCCCGTGAGCGGGTAGTCAAATTCGTCGGTCACTCGGCCGGTCAGCTCCTGGCATTCGAGCGCATCGCCCGAGCCGGGGGTCGGCACCACTACCACGGCGGCCACCGGTGCCCCGGGCTTTACCTGCTGCGCAAATCCGGGGCTGATGGTCAGCCAGAGGGTCAGCGCCGCGAAAAGTAAACAATATCTCATGAAAGTATCAGATTGCAGAGCCGTAATCGGAGCCGGCTGGCCCGCCCGCCAAAGCGCAGGAAAAGATGCTGCGTGCGAGTAACCGATAACGTTGGAAGAAAGTGCGGGATATGGAAATTTACAGATTTCAGCAAGGTAATGATTTATGTTAGTTTAGCAGGGAGCCACCGGATAGAGTGCGCTACATTCTTGGCGGATGGGGTGAAATCATTGTGCCAACGCCGGCTGGCCCACGGCGTAGCCGGCCGGAATGCGCTTGAGGGGGCCAGTGACCAGTTGAACTTTTAAGGGAAGGCCAGCGGCGGGAGCCGGCGGCGGGGAAGGCCGTCATCCGCCGGGCAGTCATGCGCGCCTGCGCCCCCGTCCCTCAGCTGAGTGGCCCCGGCGCCGTCCTTCCAGCGTCGGTATCGGTAGCCGCCAACCCCGCCACCACCGCCAGGCAGCCGGCAAACCAGGCCCAGGGCAGCCGCAAATCGAGCACCGACAAGCTTCCGAACACGAGGGCCGTGCCGAAGCTGGCCAGCGATTGAAAGGCTTGGTTCAATCCAAAGATTTCGCCCCGGTCGGCTTCGGTGGTGCGCCGGGCCAGCCGCCCCTCCAGCAGCCCCTGGATGAGCGAGAGCGTGAGGCAGTCGGCCGTGACCAGCACGTAGAGCGCCAGCTTCGAGGTGCCCACCAGCCCGTAGCCGGCCAGCACCGGCACGCCCAGCGCCGCCAGCCACCCAATGGCCCGACGCTGGTTGAGGCGGTCGGCCAGGAAGGTGTAGAACGCGTAGTTCAGGCCCACGCTCAGCGCCCCGAAATAGATGAAGAAGTAGGAAATCTGCCGCGCATCGAGGTGCAGCGGCCCCAGGCTGGCGAAGGGCACGAAGTAGAAATAATAGCCCGTGCTGAGCGTGAGGGCCACCTGCGTGAGCACAATGCGCCGGATGCCGGGGTTGGCGCGGTCTTTCGCCCGCAGCCGCGCCCAGAGCGTGAGCGGGTTGAGGCTGGCGGCCAGCTCGGCGCGCAGCTCGGCCCCGCGCACCCCTCCGCGCCCGGCGTGGGTTTCGGGCAGCCACAGGCTCAGGCCCACGTTGAGGGCGGCCAAGGCCAGGGCCAAGCGCACCACGTAGGTGGCCTGCTGGGCCGGCGCTACGTGCAGCAGCGTCAGCATCAGCCCCGCCACCATGGGCCCCAGCACGAACCCCAGCGAGATAATAGCCCCCTCGATGCCCAGGTTGCGAAACAGCCGCTCGGGCGGCGAGATGTCGGTAATGGCCGAGCGCACCGTGGCGTACATGCCGTTGGTGAGGCCGTCGGAGCCGCGGTTGGCGAAGTACAGCCCCGCCCGCACCGGCAGCAGCAGCGCGTTGGCCAGCAGCGTGCCCACCGCCGACACGATGAAGATGGGCCGCCGCCCGTAGCCGTCGCCCAGCCGCCCCAGCAGCGGGGCCGAAAACAGCTGCACCCCCAGAAACACCCCCGTGCCGATGCTCAGCCACAGCTGCGGCTGCGGCAGCCCCCGCACAAACTCGGGCAGCACGGGTATTACGGCCGCCCCCACAATTACATCAACGAGGATAATGGCGTAGAGCAGCGGCAGGCGGCGGTCGGGTGGGAGCAAGGGCACGGGGCAAAAATAGGGGAGGAGTAGCGCGGACTTATAGTTCGCGCCTAAATGTGCCGCCCGAAAGTGCGGACTACAAAGTCCGCGCTATAATTCTCTTCAAACATTCCCGCTCCTCATTCGTCTTCAAGGTGCTCCGGCTTCTTGTGCCGGGCTACTCATTTTAAGCTACTTCTCATGTCCGATAACACCCCTGCTACTTATCCCGCCACCTTCACCATTGGCGGCAACCTGACCGTCAACCGCCTCGGCTACGGGGCCATGCGCATCACCGGCGAAGGCATCTGGGGCCCGCCCGCCGACCACGACGAAGCCATCCGCGTGCTGAAGCGGGCCGTGGAGCTCGGCGTCAACTTCATCGACACCGCAGACAGCTACGGCCCCAACGTGTCGGAAGAGCTGATTGCCGAGGCGCTGCACCCCTACGCCAATGGCGTCGTCATCGCCACCAAGGGTGGCCTGCTCCGCACCGGCCCCAACGAGTGGCCCATCGATGCCAGCCCCAAACACCTCGAAGAAGCCATCAACAGCAGCCTCCAGCGCCTGCAAGTGGAGCAGATTGACCTTTACCAGCTCCACCGCATCGACCCCACCGTGCCCTTCGAAGACACGCTGAAATTCTTGCAAAAAGCGCAACAGGACGGCCGCATCAGGCACATCGGTCTGTCCGAAGTAAGCGTGGCCGAAATCAAAAAAGCCCAGGAGTTCGTACCCATCGTATCGGTGCAGAACATGTACAGCGTTGAAAACCGCAAGTGGGAGGCCGAGCTGAACTACACCCGCGAGCAGAATATTGCTTTCATCCCATGGTTTCCCCTCGGCGGCGGCAACGCCGATGCCCTCAAGGCCCTCGACCAACTCGCCGCGAAGCACGGCGTGAAGGCGCAGCAGATTGCCCTGAGCTGGCTCCTGCACCACTCGCCTAACATCCTGCTTATCCCCGGTACATCCAAAGTGAAGCACCTGGAAGAGAACATGAAAACTGCCGATATCCGGTTGTCGGCCGAAGATATGCAGGCGCTGGATGCTATCCAGCCCGCGTAAGGGGCAGGGTGCGGGGCTTGCCCCCGCCCGTCGTTCACCCCATTGTGCCGATGCGGGTCAACAAGTCAATAATGCGAACGGCGGG
>JANXMN010000419.1 GCA_025354605.1 Hymenobacter sp.
CTCGAAGTGATTGACTTGCTGACGCACCCGCAGCTGGCCGAAGGCGACCAGATTCTGGCGATTCCCACGCTGGTGCGCAAGGTGCCCGAACCCATCCGCAAAATTATCGGCGACCTGTCGAACAAGGAACGGGTGCTGGTGGGCCTCGACGTGCGCCCCGCCCCTCGCAAGTAGCCCTGTCCCATGAACTCACTCACGCACCCCGCTGCCCAGGCCGCGCCTGCCGCGCCCGAATACGTGCTGCACCTGTTCATTACGGGGGCCACGCCCAACTCGACGCGCGCCGTGCACAACATTAAATCCGTTTGCGAGGAATACCTGAAGGGGCGCTACGAGCTGCTGATTGTGGACATTTATCAACAGCCCGAGCTGGCCCAGCAGGAAGACCTGATTGGCGTGCCTACGCTCATTAAGCGCAGCCCCGGGCTGGTGCGCCGGCTGGTGGGCGACCTCTCGAACCGTGAGCGGGTGCTGAAAGCCCTGGGCATAGAACCGACGGCCGACGGCCCCGCGCGCGATGACTGAGCCGCAGCCCACCGCCGCCGGGCTGGCCCGGGCCAACGAGGAGCTGCGCGCGCAGCTGGAAGAAGCCCACGACCTGATTGACGCCATTCGCACCGGCGCGGTCGATGCCCTGGCCGTGCAGGGTGCCGACGGCCCGCGCATCTTCACCCTGCAGGGGGCCGACCAAAGCTACCGCAACCTCATCGAGCAAATGAACGAAGGGGCCCTGCTGCTGAGCGAAAACGGCACCGTGCTCTACTGCAACGCCAGCCTGGCCCGGCTGCTGGGCCGCCCGCTGGCCGAAGTAATTGGCAGCGCGCTTAGCCGTGTGGTGCCTGCGGCCTACCAGGCGGCCTGGGCCGAGCTGCTGCTGCAAAGCTGGCGGGGGCGCAGCCGGGGCGAGCTGCCCCTGCTTACCCAGAGTGGGGCGCTGATGCCGTTCTCGATGTCGTTGAACGTGCTGAAATACAATGCGATGCCCGCGCTGGCCGTTATCGTGACCGATTTGTCGGCTCAGCGCGAAATTGAGGCCATCCGGGCCCGGGTGGCCGAGCAAAATGCCCAGCTCGACCAGAAAACCGAAGCGCTGAAGCGCGAGGAAACTGCCCGCCGCGCGGGCGAGCAGTCGGCGGCCGAAGCCATTCGCATGTTGGAAGGCATTCCGCAGATTGCCTGGACGGCGAGCCCCCAGGGCTACAACACCTACCTCAACAGCCGCTGGGCCGACTACGCCGGCCGCCAGCCCGGGCTGCCTCGCGAGCAGTGGCTGGCGGCGGCCGTGCATCCCGCCGACCTGCCCGCCGCCTCCAGCAGCTGGCAGCAGTGCTTAGCGACGGGCGAGCCCCTGGAAATTCAGTGCCGCTTGCGCAATGCGGCCGGGGCCTACCGCTGGATGCTGGGCCGGGCTCTGCCCTCGCGCAACGAGCAAGACGAGATTATTCAGTGGATTGGCACGTACACCGATATCCACGAGTACAAGCTGGCCCTCGAGCGCATCGACGAAGCCCAGCACGAGCTGCGCCACAACAACGAGCAGCTCACCCGGGTCAATGCCGACCTCGATAACTTTATCTACGTCGCCTCGCACGACCTGAAGGCCCCCATCAACAACATTGAGGGGCTGCTGAGCGTGCTGCTGCAGGAGCTGCCCGCCACCCCTGCCCAAAGCCCCGCGGTCCAGCATGTCTTGGCCCTGATGCAGGACTCGGTGAACCGCTTCAAGCGCACCATCGAGCACCTGACCGAGGTAAGCAAGCTGCAGAAAGAGCACGCGCCTGCTTCCGCGCCGGTCGATTTGGCGGCCGTCATCCGCGATGTTCAGCTCGATTTAGCGCCGCTCATCCGCAGCACCGGGGCGGCGCTGGAGTTCGATGTGCAGACGGCCCCCTGGGTTTCGTTCTCCGAAAAGAACCTGCGTAGCGTTGTTTTCAACCTGCTCAGCAATGCCCTCAAATACCACGACCCTGCCCGCGCTCCGCAGGTGCGGCTAAGCGCCCGGCCCGAAGCCGATGGCGTGCTGCTCGAAGTGCAGGACAACGGCCTGGGGCTGGCGGCCGCGCATCAGCGCCAGCTGTTTGGCATGTTTCAGCGCTTTCACAACCATGTGGAGGGCTCCGGCATTGGGCTGTACATGGTGAAAAAGATGGTGGAAAACGCCGGCGGCCGCATCACCGTCAATTCTGAGTTGGGGCGCGGCACCACCTTCTGGGTGTATTTCACGCCGTAGTCCCGCCGCTTTCCCGTGCCTGCCCGCCGCCCCGCTGGCCCTTGGGCAAGCCCGCGTGCTGCCACAGGCTGTCCGGCCCGGGCGCAGACACACCGGCTGGCCGCCAACGTTCCCGGCAACGATTGCGCAAATAAAACCCGCGCCCAATGGCTGTCTGGGGTGCGTTTCGGGGTTGATGGGGGGTAATATTGTCGGGGCGGCCAGCGACCCGGCCGCTATTGTCGTCGCTCTCTAAACCAGAATCCATGGGCATGAAAACAACGGCCACGCTGCTGCTGGCGGGCCTAGCCACGGTGCTGGCCACCGCCTTTCGGCCGGCGGCCGCGCCGCCCACCCAGGTGTTTCTGGTGGGCGATTCCACCATGGCGGAAAAAGCCGACCTCAGCAAGCCCGAGCGCGGCTGGGGCATGCTGTTTGGGCAGTTTTTCGACAGCGGCGTGGTCATCCGCAACGTGGCCGTGAACGGGCGCAGCACCAAAAGCTTCTACCGCGAAGGCCGCTGGGGCAAGGTGCTCGACGGCCTACGGCCCGGCGACTGGGTGCTCATCCAGTTCGGCCACAACGACGAAAAGGTGGAGGACAGCACCCGCTCGGCCCCGGCCCGGACGCTGTACCGCCAGCTGCTCACCAAATTCGTGCTCGAAGCCAAAGCCAAAGGTGCCAACCCCGTGCTGCTCACCCCCGTGGGCCGCCGCTACTTCGACGACAACGGCCAGCGCAAGGACGACCACGGCGAGTACCCCGGCGTGGTGCGCGAAGTGGCCCAGGCCCAGAAAGTGCCCCTGCTTGATTTGCACGAGCTAAGCTGGCAGCTATACTCGGCCTTGGGCGAGGCGGGCACCCGGCCGCTGTTCTGGAGCTACCAGAACGGCTACTACCAGGAAAACCCTGTGCCCCCGGCTAAAAACGACAACACCCACTTCTCGGAATACGGTGCCACCCGCGTGGCCCAGCTGGTGGCCCGCGCCGTGCAAGCCCAGCACCTGGGCCTGGCTGCCCACCTGCGCGCCGCGCCTTTTGCCGGCCAGCTCGTGGCCGACCTGCCCGTGGTGCTGGCGCCCAGCTTCCGCCGCGACACCTTCAACATCGGCAGCTACGGGGCCGTGGCCGACGGCCAAACCCTGAACACGGCTGCCTTCGCCAAAGCCATTGCGGCCTGTGCCGCGCAGGGCGGCACCGTGCTGGTGCCCACCGGCCTGTGGCTCACCGGCCCCATCACACTGCAAAGCAACGTGAACCTGCACTTGGTCACCGGGGCACTGGTGCAGTTCACGGCCGACCGCCGCCAGTACCCGCTCATCAAAACCACTTGGGAAGGGGAGGAGGCCATTCGCAGCCAGGCCCCAATTTCGGGCGTGGACCTCGTCAACATTGCCATCACCGGCAACGGCACCTTCGACGGCGCGGGCGACGCCTGGCGGCCCGTCAAAAAAAGCAAGCTCAACGAAACGCAGTGGCAGCAGCGGCTGGCCTCTGGTGGCGTGCTGAGCGAGAAGAAAGACTACTGGTACCCCTCGGCCAGCTCGCTGAAAGGCAACCAGCTGGCTGCCGCCGGCAACGCCCCCAAAAGCCTGAACCCCGCCGACCTGACCGAAGTGCTCGACTACCTGCGCCCCAACATGCTCAGCCTCACGCGCTGCAAGCAGGTGCTGCTGGAAGATTTCGTGATTCAGAATTCGCCGGCCTGGACCATCCACCCCTTGCTGTGCGAGAACCTGACCGTACGCCGCGTGACGGCTAAAAACCCCTGGTACGGCCAGAACACCGATGCCATCGACGTGGAATCGTGCCGCACGGGGCTGATTGAGGGCTGCACCTTCGACGTGGGTGACGACGGCCTGTGCATCAAGTCGGGCCGCGACGAGCAGGGCCGCCGGCGCGGCGTGCCCACCGAGAACTTCATCATCCGCGACTGCCGGGTGTACCACGCCCACGGCGGCTTCGTGATTGGCTCGGAGATGTCGGGCGGCGTGCGCAACCTCTACGTGAGCAACTGCACCTTCATGGGCACCGACGTGGGCCTGCGCTTTAAAACCGCGCGGGGCCGGGGCGGGGTGGTCGAAAACATCTTCGTGGATGGCATCACCATGACCGACATTGCCGGCGAAGCCGTGCTGTTCGACATGTATTACGCCGCCAAGGACCCCGTGCCGCTGGCCGGCGAAAGCACCGCGCCGCCCGTCATTGCTGCCCAGCCGCTGGGCGAGGGCACGCCGCAGTTCCGGGGCTTCCGGATTTCGAACATCGCCTGCAAGGGCGCTACTACCGGCATTCTGGTGCGCGGCCTGCCCGAGATGAGCATCAAGGATATCAGCATCGAAAACGCGGTTATCGAAAGTAAAAAGGGCCTCGTGTGCCAGGAGGCCGAGAACATTCGCCTTCAACACGTGACGCTTCTTTCGACCGATACCACGCCCGTGCTGGAGGTGCAAAACAGCCACAACATCGCCCTCGACGGTATCCGCTACGCCGACGGGGCCGAGCTGCTGCTGCGCGTGACGGGCGACCGCAGCAAGGACATTCGCCTGACGAATACCGACACCAAAAAGGCCAAGCGCGGCGTGGAATTGGGCCCGAAAATGGCCAAGAAGACCGTGACGCTTGCCACGCGGTGATTTTCGAAACATTAAGAACGTCATGCTGAGCTTGTCGAAGCATCTCTACCGCTTCGTTGGGTTGAGTCGATTAGATTACTACTGCGGTAGAGATGCTTCGGCAAGCTCAGCATGACGTTTCGTTATCAACAACGCATTTATGACACGACTCTTC
>JANXMN010000424.1 GCA_025354605.1 Hymenobacter sp.
CTCAGCATGACGTTCTGCTAAGGCTGACGCGAGTTTCCCTTCTCCCCTAAATCCCGCTCTGCTGGGCAATCCACTCGCGCAGGGTGGCGGCCACCACGGGGGCCAGTACCGGGTCGACGGTACCGTCGGCGTTGCGAATCATTTCGGCGGCCGGGGTCTGAAACCAGTGGTTCACGCCCGGCAGGCGGCGCACGGTTACGCGCTTGTTGGCCTTGAGGCCTTTTTCGAGGGCCGCCAGATTCGTGGCCGCATTCACTTCGGCATCGTCGCTGCCGTTGAGCAGCAGCACCGGGCACTTCACCAGCTCCAAGCCGACTTGCGGGTCAAACTTGAGGTAATCACGATACCAGGCCGTGGTCAGCCCTTCGGCACGGATGCGCAGCAGCGGCCCCTCCTGCTCGGGGTAGCGCTGAGACAGCATGTTCTTCACGATGGCCTGGGCCTGCTCGCTATTCGTCGTCTGGCGAATAATCTCGAACATCGCCCGCCGAAACTTGAGCGTGGCTTCGGCCTGCTTGCGCTCGGCGCTGCGCAGCTTCAGCTGCTGCTGGGCCACGTAGGTATCTACTTGCGCCGAGTTCGAGCCGCTGGCCCGCAGCGCTTTGGCTTTGGTAATAATGTCGGTCTGCGCCTGGCGGCGGGCCGTACCCAGTCGAGCCGTATCGGCCGGGCTCAAAGGCTCCGATTGAGTAGAGAGCAACTCCAGCCCGCCGATGCCGGCCGCCGCCAGCCCGACCACGAAGCTCGGGGGCTGCGGCTGCCCGGCGGCCAGCAGGGCCACGTTGCCGCCCTCGCCGTGCCCGATGAGGCCCACCCGACTGGGGTCGACGGTGGGACGCAGCCGCAGAAAGCTGAGCGCCGCCTGGGCATCGCGCACCCGGTCGGCGGTAGTGGCCAGGCGGCTGTCGCCCCCCGACTGGCCCACGCCCCGGTCGTCGAGGCGCAGCACGGCAATGCCCTGCCGGGCCAGGCTGGCCGAGAGGTCGGCAAAAGGCCGGTAGCTGCCCTGGCGAGCATCGCGGTCGTGCGGCCCCATGTCGGAGAGCAGCACAGCGGCCGGAAACGGCCCCGCGCCGTCGGGAATGCTGAGCGTGCCGGCCAGGGCCACGTTGCCGGCCGGGCTGGTAATCGTCACGGCCTCGGTGTGGTAAGTGGTGACCACGGCGGCGGGCGCACTGCTGGCCCCGTTGGCACCGGGCTGGGTGGTCGCCCGGCGCAGGTTCAGGGGCACATTCAGGCCGGGCTGCACCCAGGTACCGCGCAGCTCCTGGCGGTCGGCCGACAAAAGACTGGTATAACGGCAGCCTGCTTTCGGGGTAAAAAAAACGGCAGTATCGCCCCGTAGCGTCACCGAGGTAAGCAGGCCACTCTGCTTGCGTGCCGACAGGTCGAGGGTCGCCGTAAACTTAGTGGCCGCCGACTGCTGCACCGTGAACGTAACCGGCACACTGCCGCCAGGCACCGGCAGCATGCCCTGCCACAAACCCGCCAGACTGAGCGCATTGCTAGCAGGCTGACCAGCCGGGGGTAGCGCATCCGGGGTTTGGGCATGCAGGCCCCGGGGCAGAAGCCCGGTAAGAGAAACTCCCAGCAGCGCCAGGACAAGGGTATATTTCATATTGAACGTAAAGCAGCTGCTTGGCCCGCCACTGTTTTATCCAGTGACAAGGGGCAGCGGAGCCAATTAGGGCTGTAATACCTGGTCGATGACGTGCACCACGCCATTGGTGCACTGCACGTCCGGAATCACCATGTTGGCCGTTAAAGCCCTGTTGCTAGCCGACCCATCACCGTATTTCACCGTCAGTATGCCATTGTCAAAAGCGCCCAGCGTCAGCATGGTGCCGCCGGCCGATGCCACTGTGCTGCGCTCGGGTAGCTCGGGCGTAAATTTCGCGCCGCTCAAAGCGTGGCCCAGCAGAATGCTCTGAACCGCCTGCGGTGAGAAGCCGTGCAGGTCGGCTGGCGTGATAGAAGTTACTGCCTTACCGGTCTTCCGGCTAATAAAATCTTTGAAAGCCTGGTCATTGGGCGCGAATACCGTGAATGGACCCGGCCCTTCCAGCGTAGCCCGCAGGCCGGAATACACCACTGCCTCCACCAAAAAAGTGAGTTCGGGCTTGGTAAACACCTGGGCCGATTGCAGTTTTAACGCCGATTCCACTATGTTAACACCCGTAGCAATCAGTACTTTGTCGATGGGATGAATCAGGCCATTGGCGGCGTGCACGTCGGTACCCAGAATCTTCGAGCCATTCACATAGCGGCTGCCATCGGCGCGGGTGATGATGCGCCGTGCGGGCCCCAGCAGTGAAGCCGAAGTGCTGCCCGCTGCAAGCGCACTGCCAGCCAGCGAACCGCTATACACGTGGTAGAGCAGCGTACTGGTGAGAAAGCCAGGCTGCAAGGCGGTCAGGTCGACGGCTTCGCGGATGCCCAGGCGATTGAAGGCTGCGTTAGTGGGAGCAAACACCGTATAGTTACCCTGCGGGTCGTTGGGGTTTTTGTTGCTCAGCGTAATAGCCACGCCCCCCCGGATGGCCGCATCTTCGAGTAATTGGAAATCGGGGTTGGTAACGGCAATGTTGGTGATGGACGGGTCAACGTCGGAATTTTTGGCGCAGCCGCCGCCGGCCAGCACCATACCGAATAGCACAATACCGGTCTTGAGAGAAGAACTAATTTTCATCGGGCAAAAAGAAGGGTTTATCGGAACTAATTAACTATTGAACTCAAATCATTGATTACAAACGTCATTAGCAGCACTACGGATTGCGCTAAGCTAAATCCAAAGTTTGGAATTGCAGCGTAAGTTGCATGGTGCTGCGCTGTTGACGGGCGGAATACCCGTTCGCGTAGCCATTGTTTTAACTAGAATTTTTCTCCTAATTACATTCCTGCTGTTTCCCTATTATATGCGAAATATTTCCACGCTACTACTGAGTACGATGTTGCTGGCGGGTACTACATCGGGCCTGCACGCCCAAGGGCTGGTGAGCGGTTTCATGGCGGGCAAGAGCCACGGCGCGGTGGTCGTTTCCGCCACCACCGAGCATTATTCCAGCGCTTACCTAGCCCCCGAACGCGTGCAGGGCGTGCCGGTTTTCAGCGAAGTGCGCGTCAACTCACTCAACTTGTACGCCACTTACGGCCTCACCGACAAGCTCGATGCCGTGGTGAGCCTGCCCTATATCCAGTCCAAGGGCCAGGCCTTTGGCACCACCATCGCCGACCTCAATACCCTCTATCCCTCCCAAGGGTTCGCGAACGCCCGCCAGGGTTTTCAGGACGTGACCGCCCTGCTCAAGTATAAGATTTACACCCGCGAAATCGGCAGCAGCATTCTCGACCTGCTGGGCGCGGCCAGCTTCAGCGCACCCGTGAGCAACTACGAAACCAATACTGGCCTGGGCTACATCGTTGCTATTGGCAACCGGGCCTCCAAAGGCACGGCTCTGGGCGTAGCCCACCTCAAAACGGCTTCCGGCGTATTTGCCACCGGGCAGGTGGGCTACAGCCTGCGCTCGGGCAACGTGCCCAATGCGCTGGTGGGTGAAGCTAAACTGGGCTACGCCGGCCCCAAAAACTACGTCGAAGCCTATGCCTCCTTTCAGGAATCGTACGGCGGCACCGACATCACCGAAAACGGTTTCGACGGCACCTTCACCAGCACCCGGGTCAATTACCTGCGCCTCGGGGCCAGCGCCTACCGGCCCATCACCAACGGCTTCGGCCTCACGCTGGGAGCGAGCACCTACGTGGCCGGCCGCAACATCGGCAAGTCGACGGGTTACTCGGCTGGTATCACTTATAACTTCTAGCTTTATTCAAGCTCCAAGCTGCAAGCCTCTTGTCCGAAATACCGGACAGGAAGCTTGCAGCTTGGAGCTTCTGGCTTGGAGCTTAAATGAAGCTTAATAATTTGCGTCCGACGAGGGCAGGTCAATCAGGATAAACTTCGCATCGGTAGCGGCCCGAATCTGCACCACGTCGTCGTCGGTCATGCGCGCCTGGTCGTTGGGGCCGAGCTCGGTGCCGTTCACGAAGATGGTGCCTTCGTTGACGTAGATAAAGGTGAGGCGGATAGGGAACGTTTTGAAATCGATTTCCTTGTCGGCGCTCAGGTTAGACCAGTACACGGTGCTGTTCGAATTCATGTACACCACATCTTCGAGCACTTTCTGGCCCGTCACCAGCGGCACCAGCTCATTCTTATTGCCGCTCAGAAAGCCGAGGTCCTTCTGCTCATAGCTAGGGGCCAGGCCGCGCTGCCCGGGCAGAAACCAGAGCTGATAGAGGTGCAGGGGCTTGTCCTGGCGATTGAACTCGGAGTGCGCCAGGCCGGTACCGGCTGTCATGCGCTGCACCTCGCCAGCCTTGATGGTGGTTTTGTTGCCCATCGTATCCTGATGCGTGATTTCGCCCTCCAGCACGAGGGTCACAATTTCCATCTCGGAGTGCGGGTGCTGCGGAAAGCCCGACTGCGGGGCTACGCTGTCGTCGTTGAACACCCGCAGCGGCCCGAAGTGCATGTTGGTACGGTCGAAGTAGTCGGCAAACGAGAACAGGAAGTAGCTGCTGAGCCACGAGGCGGGCGCGGCGTGATGACGGTCGGCGGCGGAAATGTATTTGAGCATAGGGTTCGGAAGGAAAAGATGAATAATTGCAGAAGTTAGGTGAGTGCCTTACGCAAGCCAGCGGGCGAAGTTAACCCGCCCCCGGATACAAGAAAGCCCCACCGTGGCAAACGGCGGGGCTTTCTGACTGACGAGACCGGCAAAACGCCGGAAATGCTTGGTTTGGAACTGGCTCAGGGAGGAGCCAGTTGCACGGTCCTAAGCTCTTTTGAGTAAGGCTACCTGCTGCTGCAAATCGAGCACGAGGCTGGCCACGCGTTCCAGCGAGAGCTCGGCAATGGGAAAGGTGCTGCTGATGTAGCTCTTCGCCTCCCAGATTTCGAGCACTTCATCCCCCTTCACGTCGTAGGGAGAGAAGTGGGGGTTATCGGAATGCAGCACAAATAGCCCCCCCGAACGCAGCTTATTGTACACGCGCTTGAACACGATGCCGTCGCGGCTGCTCACCACGATGCAGGGCGTGCCGTCCTTGATAGTCGTCCAGTCTTCCACGTAACGGCCCACGATGACCGTGCCGCTGGCAATAGGCAGCATGGAGTCGCCGGCAATTTCGAAGGCCCGATAAGTACCTGAAGCCGAGAGCATGGGCAGGCGAAACTTAGGCAGCACCTCCAGGTATTCGCGGTCGGCGTAGCCGTTGAGGTAGCCGGCGGCGGCTTTCTGGGGCACCAACTCAATGTTCTCGTTCTGGTCCTTGTCCACGGTGAAGGCCAGCACGCGCAGCTTGCCGCCGGCGGGCGTGGGCGGCTCGGGCTGGTCGTCGGCCTCGCCCTCGGCCAGGGCATTGGGGTCGGGCGGGGGCAGCGAGCCAATAATCTTGGTGTTTTTCTTCTTGCTGAAGTCGGTGGTTACGAGCTGGTCGAGCGTGATGCCGAACAGACGGGCCATGTTGACGAGCGTAGCAATGCGGGGCTCGGCGCGGCCTTCTTCGTAGGCACCTACCAACGAGCGTTTGATGCCCAGTTTCTCGGCCATCTGGGCCTGGGTGAGGGCTAGTTCGCGCCGGCAGAATTTCAGGTTGATGTTAATCATGGGGAGGGGCAGCAGCCGGGAATGTCGTTGTCTTCAACGCGGATTCGGCTGGTGAAGTTAGTAACGCCGCCGCGAAGATACTAATTCATTTAGCTAATAATTTTCTGCCCACCACTTTAGCGTTGCGCCACAGCTTTTTCCGTCCACCATTCCTCGTTTTGCCAGTAAGAATTCCAGCCCACACGCGCGTAGCGCGGGTTAATATGGGCGTCGCGGTCACCAACCTCAAAGCGGGTCAGAATCTGGTGGGCCACGGCCATGCCCTGCTTCCAGACCACGGCCACGGGCTCGCCGTCGGCCCCATCGCGCCAGCTGCCATCGAAGAGCAGGCCGCCGTTGCGGGTGGCCGGGTTGGCCGTGTAGTCAACCAGCTTGGCACGCCCATTGGCGGCGAGCTGGAAATCGACGGCCAGCTTTCCATCGAAGCGGCCGCCCAGGCCGTGGCTGCTGGTGGCCTGCAGGCTGAACGCGCCGGTGGCGCAGTAAATGGAAGTGGCCCGGCCATTTCCGGGGTCGTTGGCCGCCAGCTCGGCGGGCAGGCGCTGCAGCTGCTGCACCTCCACGCTGCCCCGAAACGGGGTAACGTCGCCGTAGCAGCGGAACTTGCCGGCCACCCGGTAGCGGCCGGAGTTTTTGGCATCGGCCTGCACGCTGAGAAACACGAACTCGATACGCCGCCCATCGTAGCCGAAGCAGCCATTGAGCACGTCTTCGGCCCCGGCCTGGGGCTGGTGCTGCCACAGGCGGCCCAACCCCGCGCGGGCCAGCAGCGCCGTGCGGGCGGCATTGGAGAGCACCGCGCCCGGCGCGGCCGGCGGGGTGGCACTGTTGGGAGTGAGTTGGGGAGTGGCCGGCCGGGCCGCCCCAAGCAGCAGCACCGAAGCCGCCAGCAGCAGGAAGTAACGCATGAGTACCGCGAAAAAACGTGAGAGAAAGCCGGCTATATAGCTTGCCGGCGCTTCCGGGGCTTTCAACGGTGGTGGTAGTGGTTTTAGTATCAGAGGCTGAGTTTGGGTTTGGGCGAGTCGGCCCACCATTCTTCGTTTTCCCACAGCTCATTCCAGCCCAGCTTGGCGTATTTGGGGTTGATTTCGCCGCCCCGGTCGCCAATACCAAAATCTTTATACACCTCGGGAGCGGCGGCAAATACGTCAGCGGATACTACAAAATTCTTCACATGCTTGGTAGTCAGGTTGCGGCGTGAACCACGCAGTAGCACGGCGCTTCCGTTGGCTGGCGTACCCTTATTCACTTCCGGAGCCGTGATATAGCCCAGCCGCTTAGGACTGGCAACGAAAAAATTAAGAATGGCTTCGCCCAGGAAAATGCCGCTGTTCTCCGCGAGCTTCTCCTGTAATTGAAGCTCGGCCCGCAGCGTATAAGGATGGGAAAGTCGGCGGGCTCTTTCGTACTGCGCCGTGCTAGAATCGGCGGCGGCTGCTTCGCTTAACGTCGAATCCTGCATTGGAGGCAAGAATTCATCATAGTCCCAGGGGGCATCCAAATTAGCAATTTGCCGCACGGTGAGAGTACCTGCAAACGGGCGAATGTTTTTGCGATAGCGGCATTTACCCCATACATGATAAATCTCAGGATGTCGTTTATCCCGAATTACGCTGGTGAAAGCCAGTGCAAACCGATAGTGGTCGGGGCCAAAAAAACCCTGCAACACCGGGTTCTGATTTTGCTCACTGGGGTTGCTTTGCCACAGCTTCGAAAGGTCGTATTCGTTCAGCAGTTGCCGCATTGGCCTGGTCAGGGTGTCGACGGCGGTGAACAGGGATGGGAGGGGCTGGTCCAGCGGGTGCTGCGCAGGCTCAGCGGTTGGTTTAGTAATGGCTGCTGTGGGCACCTGATGCTGGCAAGCCGCAGCCGTCAGGGCCAATGTCAGGAGTAGAATCAGTTTATTCATGGGGCAGGGTTCGGGGGCAATTTGAGGAATCAGCCAGCAGGCTCCTACAGGCTTAAGGCTGGCTTGGGCGACTTAGCCCACCATTCGTCGTTTGCATACCACTCGTTCCAGCCGTATTTGGCCAGCTCGGGGTAAACGGTATCACCCCGCGAGCCCAGGCCCATTTTTTCAAGAGTTTCGGGTATTATCACCCCAAAGTCGCTCGACCAGGAAGCCGCCTTGCTTTTGCCCGTTTTGTTGTCGCGCCACACTCCCTGAAACAAGAGGCCGCTGCCCTTGCTGGGGTTTTCCCGGCCGGCATCCATTAAAGGCTCCGACAAGGCCAGTTCGGCTTTGCCGCAGGAGGTAAGGAAGAAGTCCAGCATTACCTTGCCGGAATAGACCCCGGCACCTTTCGTGGTGGGGTCCTCTGTGAGAGTATAGTCGCCGATGACCGAATAGCCCCGCAATGGCTGGCCCTTTTCCGGATGGCTCAGGTCGGTGGTGTCGGGGAGGCTCGCCAACTGCTTCAGCGTGCAGATGCCGGTAAACGGCGTTATTGTTTTTTTATAGCGGTTCTTCCCCCAGATGTGGTACACATCGGGCCGCTGCTCATCGCGCACAACCTTGGTGAAGACGAAAGAAATGTGGTAGTTGGTAGGGCCATAGAAGCCTTCCATCGACCCTCTCTTCGCTCCCGATTCCGCCGATGAATCGGAGAATGCCGCTGATAAATCGACTTTTTGCAACAGTGCGAGCTTACCCGGCAAAGCATGGGCAGCAATAGCTGACGGACCTAGCACGCCGGCGGAGGCAGCTGCGGCAGTGGCTACTGCCGAGGCCTTTTCTACTTGGCCAGAAGCATCCTGCGCAGTGGATTGCGGGTTACAAGCCGAGCCGGCCAGGGCCACCGCAAGAAACCAAAACGGTATTTTCATCCCGCAAACTTACCCACCAGAATGCTGCCATAGTCCATCATTACCTCGCTCCTATGCAATGTTGCTACGACTGGCCCAGAGTGGATGACCCACTTTATTAAGGTAGAATTCGGTTGGGGTAGCTATTGGTAAGAAAGGGAGTCTGAGAAGTGACCCACCATCCATCTTGCTGGTAGTAGTCGTCCCAGCCGTATTTTCTGTATCTGGGGTTTATGGTGGCCATGCGCCCGCCCAGGTCAAAATCGCCCAACACCTGCTGGCCCACCGGGGGAAACTCCGAGGCCCACAGCACGCGGTGCGCCTGCGGGGTGTGCGCATTGGTCCAGGTGCCTTCGAAAGCAAACTGCCTGGAA
>JANXMN010000428.1 GCA_025354605.1 Hymenobacter sp.
CCGCGTAATGCTCTTGACGAAGTAGTTGTAAAAATTGCCGAGCTTGTCGTTGGTGCCTTCGCGCAGGGCGTTGAACACGACCACGCAGGCGGCCATGCCGGTGGCAGCCGTCACGAACTGCAAAAACATCAGGCAGAATACTTGCGAGAAGTACGTCGCGCCCGACTCGCCCGAGTAGTGCTGCAGGTTGCAGTTCACCAGAAACGAGATGGCCGTGTTAAACGCCTGGTCGGGCGTCATTGAGGGGTTGTGGTCGGGGTTGAGCGGCAACACGCCCTGCGTGCAGAGCACGAACATGGCCCAGATAAACCACACCAGGTTGATGGTGAGCAGGGCCACCAGGTGCTGCTGCCAGGTCATGCCCCGGCTGGCATCGATGCCGCCAGCGCGAAACAGCAGCCGCTCCAGCGGGGCCAGGAAATCGGTCCAGCTTTTGTCGCCGCGGTAAATGGTGGCCAGGTAGCGGCCCAACGGAATAGCCAACAGCACTGTGCTGCCAAAAATGAGCAGGATGCCGAGTAAGTCTTTGTTCATGATAAATCAGAAAAGCGGCCAGAACTAGAATTTCTCCGGTTTCAGCAGCACGTAGCACAAGTAGCCAAACGTGGCGACGGCAAGCAGCAGCAGGGCAAGCATCATGGCAGTGGGGAAAAGGCGGGGAAGCGAACGAATCAGATGCGGTCGAAAAAATCAACCGAGCGGTAAAAGAGCCAGAAGCCGGCCAGGCCCGCAGCAGTCAGCAGCAGAATCATCAAAATGGGCATCATGCGTGAGGTGTGATTAGTGTCCCGAAGCGGGGCATGTGAGCCGCAGCAAGCAGAGGGCCCATTATGCGCCCAGCGCCATAAAATCTTTATAGCGCATTGACTGTCAAGTCAAAATACTTTGTTTCCGGCAAGCTGACTGATGCGGGTGTCAGCACGAACCGTAGCGTTTCGCTAGGGGGGAGCTAGCGTTTCGCTAGTTCGCCCAAGCCCTTAAGGCAGCATGTTGGCGTGAGGACGGGCATAAGCCTGATAAAGGCCCACGGGCATGAGCTGACGGGCCAGCTGATTGCCGTGGGTGCTGCCGTCGAGGTGCAAGCAGTGCAGATACATGGTTTCAATGGCCGCGGCGAGGGAGTGGTCGGCCCGCCTCAACCGGCCGTCGGCGACGGCGAAACAGTGGCGGAGCAGGTCGAGCTCGCCCCTGGCCACAGCTTGGCGGGTGAATTCGGCGAAGCAACCGAGCTGGCGGTACAGGCTGGTGCTCGTTTGTGGCGCGTGCAGGGCTTCGGATAGCTCGGGGAATTCGACCGTGAGCAAATCGGCCGTTTCAAGTGGGGGCATCGGAAAAGAATGACAAGAGTAAAGCCATATCGATGGCGTAGCTCATTCTCATCAAGGCCGGTGCCACGAATGCCCGGTTTGGAGTAGGCAGCAGCGGGCCGTTGAATGTCAATTCGGTCTCATTGCCTAGGCCGCTGCGCAAGGTTTGTCTCTTTGCGCACGACCGTAGCGTTTCGCTAGGGCGTTGTGCAAAACGCTACGGTGGCCGCCCGGTGCAAGGGCCGTATCTAGCTCCTGAGCCCATTTAATGAGGTTGGCCTTGGGTTTGGTGGGCAACATGGAGGCCCTTCGGATGAAGGACCCAGCCCCCAGCCCCCAGCTCTATGCCCGACCTGCTTTCCGAGATTACCCGCGCCGCAAAGGCATACTACGCGCAAGCCAGCTCCTTGCCGCTCACCGCCACCGACTTCTACGATTGGCTAGCGTCGCTCCCGGATGCCCGCCGGGCCGAAGTAACGGCGCGCGGGTTTGCTGCCAGCCAGGCTGAGCCCGATTTTCTGCGCTTTTGCCTGGAGTGGCGGGGCCAAGACATGTGGGGCTTCATGGCGGGGCAGCTTTCCATGGCGGCCTTTGAGCTGTGGGAAGCCAACGGGCAGTTCAACGGCGATTTGCCCGCTAACTCCGTGGGTCGCTGAGCGGGCTCACGCGGCCGGCCCTACAACTCAAAGTCCTGGATTTTACGATAAAGTGTGGTGTGGGCAATGCCCAACACCCGGGCTGCTTCGGTCTTATTGCCGCCGCATTCCTGCAAAATACGCTGCACGTGCTGCCGCTCCACGTTGCGCAGGGTGCGCGGGTCGTCCGAAACCCCGGCGGGCGTGGCGGTGAGCAGGGCCGCCAGCTGCACCTCCAGGGGCAAGTCGTCCACTTCCACGGGCCGGTCGGCCGGGGCCAGAATGGCAGCGCGCTCCAACACGTTCTTCAGCTCGCGCACGTTGCCCGGCCAGGCGTAGTGGTCCAGGGCCTGCAGGGCTTCGGGCGTGAACCGCAGCGGCTGCTGGCGTAGCTTGGCGGCGAAGTAGCGCGCAAAATGGTCCACCAGCACGGGCACGTCGCCGCGCCGGGCGCTGAGGGCCGGCACCGGTAGCGTCACCACCGAAAGGCGGTAGTATAAATCGGCCCGGAAATGGCCCACGTCGGCTTCCTGGCGCAGGTTGCGGTTGGTGGCCGCCAGCACTCGCACGTTCACCCGCGTGGGCCGGGTGTCGCCGAGCTTGGTGAACTCTTGGCTTTCCAGCGCCCGCAGCAGCTTGGCCTGCGCCCCGCCTTCCAGCTCCCCAATCTCGTCCAGAAACAGCGTGCCCCCGTTGGCTTCTTCAAACAGCCCCTTTTTGTCGGTACTGGCTCCCGTAAACGCTCCTTTTTTATAACCGAACAGTTCCGACTCCAGCAACTCGCGCGGGAAGGCACTGCAGTTCAACGCCACAAAGGGCTTGCTGCGGCGTGGGCTGGCGTAGTGAATGGCCTGCGCAAATAGCTCCTTACCCGCGCCGGTAGGGCCTTCCAGTAGCACCGTGGCGTCGGTGGCGGCCACTTGCTGTGCCATTTTCTTGGCCTGTTGTAGCGCGGGGGCCCGCCCCACCATCGAATCGAAGCTGTATTGGGCACCCACCTTCTTTTCCAGGTCGGCCACGCGTTGTTGCAGGCGGGCGCGCTCCGCGGCCCGGCTCACCACCACCAGCAGCTGTTCGTCGGCGTCGCCTTTGGTCAGGTAGTCGAACGCGCCTTCTTTCATGGCCCGCACCCCGTCGGCAATGGTGCCGTAGGCCGTCATCAGCACTACCTCGGCCAAAGGGGCCAGCGCTTTGTAGCGCGGCAGCAGGTCGAGGCCGCGCCCGTCGGGCAGCTTCACGTCAGAGAGCACAACACAAACGTCGGCGGCGTGGTCGCGCAGCAGGGCCAGGCCCCGGTGGGCGTCGGGCGCCTGCAGCACGGTGTAGCCCTCCAGTTCCAAGGTGCGCGCCACGGCTTGCCTCAACAGCGCCTCGTCGTCAATGAGCAGGATGGTTCCGTCGGGCATGGCTGCAAAGGAAGGTGCCAAAGCGGCACTTGTAGCGAATAAAACCGAAAGGTAAAGGCTATTCGCAAGTTGGCTTTGCCACGACTTGCCTTCGGCGCCCTCGAAATGCAAAGGCAGTACGCCAGCGATTTGATTTGTTTCGACAGGCTGCCAAACCTATTCTGTCTCATCCGGCTATAGCTATGCAGGTGGAAGAGATAATCCGGGCTGCGCTTTACAGGCCGGGTTGGTAATCCGGATTGGATTTTACAGGTACGGAAGATAAGCCGCTGATTTATTTCCGCCGCTTGGGTGGTGTGTCAGGCCGGAGCCGGAATAGCCGCCGGCTGATAGTAATTTTTCCAGCGCCGCACCAGCGGCCCTTCCTACTCGTGGGCCTGGTTCGGCGTCAGAAAGTCGCAACTGCCGGGCGGGCGCAGGTCGTTGTAGGCCCGCGCCGCCCGGGCTACCAGCGCGTCGGCCTGCGCAAAACCGGGCAGCGTGTTGCCCAAGCCGAATTCGTCCTTCAAAATGCCGTTGACCCGCTCGGCCACCGCGTTTTCGTACGGGTCGCCGTGCTGGGTCATGCTCAAGGCCACGCCGTGGCTTTCCAGCAAGCCCACGTACTCACGGGCCGCGTATTGCAAGCCCCGGTCTGAATAGTGAATCAGCGGCCGCTGCGCCTGGATGCGGGCGGCCAGGGCCTGATGCAAGGCCGTAAGTGTGCCGCGCCCACGCCAGAAACGGCTTCAACTGCTTCACCACGCCGGCCACCATGTTTTGGGCCGACCTGCGCACGTCCCGCAGGTGCCCCAACAGCCCGTCGTGCATTCCCGCGTCGTAATCCGCCGTTGTCAGCCGCCCCGGTAGCGTCTCCGCAAATTCGAGAAGCGTATTGTGCGCCGTTTTATAGCCCTTCAAGGTGTGAAACCGAAACCCCCGCGCCCGCAACACCTCGATATACGCCCCGAATAAATCCGTAAGCAGCGGGGCGGGCGGCAGGTCCGCCGCCGCTATCTTAGGTGCCAACGCTTCTTTCAGCAGGGCAGGAGTCACCACCACACCTTCCGTGCGCAGCTCCCGGTAAGCTTTGGACACCCGCGCACCTAGCGCATCCAGTCCTTCATTAGCTTCTTGGTAGCCTGGAAAAGATTTTCGGAAGTGTCCCTTCTCCTCATTTCATTCCGTAACGGTGCAACGCTCAGCCGTGGCCAGCCGCAGCCCGTCGAAGTAGGCCGATACGTAGACCGGCACCGTGCCCGCCTTGTCCTGTTTATCATGCCGCAGCTCAAACACAACTTTCATAAGATTTGGAAAAAAGAGGTGGCAGAGGAGGTGGCAGAAAGTCGTTGGTAAGTCCAGGTACACGCGTTGGTAAATGCCATTTGGGCGGAACGCAAAAAAGCCTCAAAAACTGCATCTGCGAACAGATTTACAGCTTTTGAGGCTTGATTTAGAGGTGGTCGTTAGACCTTCCTAGTACCCGAAGCCGGAGTCGAACCGGCACATCTTGCGATATTGGTGTTTGAGACCAACGCGTCTACCGGTTCCGCCATTCGGGCAAGGGAGAACAAATCCGCTCTGCCGGTATCAGGAGCGGGCCGCAAAGGTAGCAAGCTGCTGCTGGATGCGCAACAGATAGCGCTTCTTTAAGTAGTAGGTGCGGATTTGCTGAAGGGCGGCCGGGCGGTGGTCGGCAGGCAGGGTGGCGTAGCCGGCCAGCAGGGGCTCGATGCCGGCCTCCAGCGTATCGGCCAGATTGGTTACTTCGGCGGCCACGGCGGCGTGCAGAGTGGGGTCGGGAGTGGTTTCCAATTCCATCAGCTGCTCGTTCAGGTCCATCACGTCCATCAGGAAGTCGGGCGGCAGGGCCTCGTGCTTGCCTTCTTCGAGCAGGCCGTGCTGGCGTAGCAGGTAGGCCATGCGCTGGTCGGGGTGGGCCAGGGTGCGGTAGGCATCGGTGTTGAGAGTGGCCTGGCGCAGCATCTCGGCTTGGTTGTCGGGCGAGGAGGTGGCGTGGAAATCAGGGTGAGTTTCGCGGCTTTTGGCGTAATAAAGGCGTTTGAGGGCGGCCTCGTCGGGACGGAAGGATTCGGGCAGTCCGTAGAAAGCAAAGTAGTCAGTCATGCGAATGGGTGAGAGGTGAGGGGTGTCGCGCCGGCTATGCAAGCGACTCGTGGGCTTCGGCAGCGCCGGGCACCGCTACGGCCACGTACGAAGAAAACGCCACCGGTGGCGCGGCAAACAGCCGCTTAGTGGCCGGCCACACCTCTCCGAATAGGGCTGAGCGGCGGTAAGCGTCGAGGGCGGCCGCGTCGTCCCAGTGGCTGTGGGTGCAGTAGGTGGCGGGCTGGTCGGCATCCTGCCAGAGCTCGAGATGGCGGCAGCCAGGGCGCTGGCGAATCTGCTGCTTCGTGGCGTCGAATAGGGCCAGGAAGGCAGGCACCTGCGCGGGGGCGAAGGTCATGCGGACGATGCGGATGAGCATAAGCGGTAGCGGGGTTGGCCAGGGAAAGTGGGCGGGCGGCCGGCGCGGAATCCGGCGGGAAACCAACCTGGCGGCGTTTGGCGCGTAAAGGTCGGCCAAACACTCCGCTACTTTCAGCCTTCAGCCAGCTCCCTTTATGAAACTTCTCTTCGCCCGCCCGGCCGCCCGGGTCCTGCTCGCCCTCCCCGTCCTGGCCGGGGCCCTGCTGCTGAGCAGCTGCAATAGCCAGCCCACCGCCACCGAGGCCGACAAAACCGCCACCGTCGTATCGGGCGCAACCAACGCCGCTTCCGACAGCGCGGCCGTGACGGCCAGCGCCGCTGGGGCCGTGCAGCCTACCGGGGCCAAGCCGGCCTGGGGACCCAACCTGCACGCCGAAATGCAGGCCGTAATCGAGCAGCTGATGAGCTTTAAGAACAAGCCCTTGCCCGAGCTGACTGCCCCCGCCGCCCGCAAGCAGCCCAGCCCCGCCGATGCCGCCATGAAACAGATGCGCGCCAGCAACATCCCCACACCGCCCCTGAACTGCGACACCACGACCAAAATTCTTATGCCCGGCGTGACGGCCCGTGTCTACACGCCCAAGGGTGGGGCGGCCCCGTACCCGGTTATCGTGTACTACCACGGCGGCGGCTGGGTAATTGCCACCAACGACACCTACGCTGCCTCGGCCCAGGCCCTGTGCGAGCAGGTGGGCGCGGTAGTGGTTTCGGTGGAATACCGCAAAGGCCCCGAGCACAAATTCCCCACCGCCCACGACGACTCGTTTGCCGCCTACCAGTACGTACTTAAAAATGCCGCCAGCATGGAGGGTGACCCCAACAAGGTGGCTGTGGTGGGCGAAAGCGCCGGCGGCAACTTGGCCTGCAACATGAGCATCATGGCCCGCGACAAGAAAGTGGCCCTACCCAAATACCAAGTGCTGGTGTACCCCATTGCCGGCTACAACCAGAACACGGCTTCTTACAACGCCAACACCGAAACCGCGCCCCTCAACAAGGGCGGCATGGGCTGGTTCTTCAAGAACTACCTGCGTTCGGCCGCCGATGGCAACGACCCGCGCATCAACCTCGTCTCGGCCAACCTGAAGGGCCTGCCCCCCACCACCATCATCGGGGCCGAATACGACCCACTGATGACCGAAGGCAAAACCCTGGCCGACAAGCTCACCGCCGCCGGCGTGAAAACCAATTATCAGCTCTACAACGGTACCACCCACGAGTTTTTCGGCATGGCCGCCGTGGTGCCCGAGGCTAAAGCAGCCCAGGGCGTAGTCGTCAGCGACCTCAAAGCCGCGCTGAAATAGGGGCAGGTTTGTCATCACGAGCCGGCTCGTGATGATGGGCGACTCGCTCCGCTATGACATCCTGGCCCTTACTCCGCCACAAACCGCACGTCTACCTGCGAGTCGAAGTGCAGGCCGAGCAACTCAGAAGCATTGCCCTGGCAGATGCCCAGGCAGAGGAAATCCTGGCTGTTGAACACGGCCACAGCCTCGCCGGGGGGCGCGGCCGAGAAGTGCGGCTGTAGCTCGCGCACCACGTCGCGGCCGAAGTGTACGGCCACCGGCCGGCCGTGGCCCACGGCGTCCACGGCCGCGCGCGAGATATTGGTAATCAGGTTGCCGTAGTGGTCGACATGGGCCACGTGGCCGGTGATGCGGTGGTCCTGCAGGCGTAGCTGCCGGTTATTGAGCTGGTGAAAAGTCGTCACCACTGGCCCCAGACTGGGCAGCTCCGCGCCCTGGGCCAGGGCCACGGCGGCGGGCAGCAGCACGTCGCGGGTGGGGGAGGCGGTAATGGCGGCGGGCAGGGCCACCAGTTGCTCGGGCGCGCCGTTGGTAAGCAGAGCCAGTAGGCCATTGTCGCCGGCCAGAAAGTAGTGCCCCTCGAAGTGTGCCACCTGCCAGCCGGGCTCCGGCCCCACGCCGTGGTCATCAACGCCGATGACGTGAGCCGTGCCTGCGGGGAAGTCCCGGAAGACATTTTGGAGAACGTGAACGGCGTGCGCGATGTTGAAGGGTTCGACGCCGTGACTGATGTCGACGACGGGTATTTTGGGGGCCAGACGCAGCAGGCGCGCTTTCAGGGCCGCCACGTAATGGTCGCGGTAGCCAAAGTCGGTCAGCAGCGTAATCAACCCCATGCCTGATGTTGCGTCGTTTTTCGTAGTATTGTTTCGTCGCCCGAATCGAGGCAAAAGTAGCCGGTCCGGGCCGAAAGCAGGCCGTTTTTCATCTCCCTTTCTCTTTCCCCCCCTCTCTTCCAACTTGGTCGAAAAAATCATCACCCTCGAAAACATGTCCTTGGTCGATTTCCTCGGCCCCGACAACCAGAATATCCGCCAGTTGGCCGCCGCATTCCCCGGCTCCAAAATCATCAGCCGCGGCAACGAAATCAAAATCCAGGGTCAGACGGAAGTCATTGCCCGTATCAACGAAATCCTCTCTTCGCTAATCGAGCACTACCACCAGTACGGCCAGATTACCGACAAAACCGTTAACCAGTACCTCTCCGCCACCAGCGAGGAGGCCGAGGGCCGGGTGCTGGCCGCTTCGCCCGACGTGATTCTGTTCGGGGCCAAGGGCGGGGTCATCAAAGCCAAAACCCCCAACCAGCAGAAGCTCGTCGATGCCGTGATGGCCCACGACCTCACCTTCACGCTGGGGCCGGCCGGTACTGGCAAAACGTACATTTCGGTGGCGCTGGCCGTGCGCGCGCTCAAAAATAAGGAGGTGAAGAAAATCATCATCTCGCGCCCCGTAGTGGAGGCCGGCGAAAGCCTGGGCTTCCTGCCCGGCGACATGAAGGAGAAGGTCGACCCCTACCTGCGCCCGATTTACGATGCCCTGGAAGATATGATTCCGCCCGAGAAGCTGAAGTTTTACCAGGAGAATAAAATCATTGAAATTGCCCCGCTGGCCTACATGCGCGGCCGTACGCTCAACAACGCCTTCGTGCTGCTCGACGAAGCCCAGAACACCACGCCCTCGCAGCTGAAGATGTTTCTGACCCGTATGGGCCCCACCGCCAAGGTGATGGTGAACGGCGACCGCAGCCAGATTGACCTGCCCACCCGCCAGAAATCGGGCCTGATGCAGGCCCTCGACATCCTGAAAAACGTGCAGGGGATTGGCTACGTCGAGATGACCTCTGAAGACGTGGTGCGCCACCGCCTGGTGAAGGAAATCGTGGAAGCCTACGACAAATTCGACTCCGAGGAGCAGGTGCGCCAGGCTCAGCCCAATGCTGCCCCGCGCCGCGACGACCGCCATGAGCGCCGCCTGCGCGAGCAGGGCCTGCTCGACGAAACCACGCCCGCCGAGGATACGGAGACCAACTTGCCCGTGAACCACGAGCAGGCCCTGTAAGCCATAAGTTTCACCAGAGTATTAAAGCGGTGTTTGGCCCTCGGTGGCCGGGCACCGTTTTACTTTTGCACGTCACATTTCAACCAAAGTCCATGCCCGCCACCGCCTTCCGCATTGCC
>JANXMN010000495.1 GCA_025354605.1 Hymenobacter sp.
CTACGAGTTTGAGCTCAGCCCCGACCCGGCTTTCCCGGCCAGCTCGGTGCGGGCCACCATCACGGGCAGCGTGCTGGCCGAGTGGCAGCCCACGCTGCCCCCGGTGAGCGGGCGCGACAGCGTGGTGTACTACTGGCGCGCCCGCTTCCAGACGCCGGCCGCCGGTGAGGATAACTCCTGGGTAACTTCTTCGTTCCGGGTAATTCCGGGCAGCCCAGCGGGCTGGTCGCAAAGCCACTACGGACAGTTCAAGCGCGACACCCGCCTGGGAATCGACGTGAGCGTGCCCTCGGGCGTGTGGGCGTTTACGCGGGTCTCGGACCCGCTGGTGCTGCGCACCATTGGCGGCGGGCTGCCGCGTAGTTCCCCGCAGTTTGCTTCTCTGGTAGGCGGTGGCATCTACCTGCAATCGCAGGGCTTGCCGGTTACCTATTATTGCGGAACCAGTTCACCCAACCTATTGCTGGGCGTGTACGACAGCCTCACGCTGCGGCCGGTGCCCATGCCCGCCAAATATCAGAAGTGCGGCCAGGCGCCCAATATCTTTTACTTCTTCTCCACCACCAACGATACCAGTACCAGAGACACCCTCGACAACCTGAACTACAGTGCGGCCCGGCAGCAGCGGCTCGACTCGTTTCTGCGAGCCGTGCCCAATGGGGCCTACGTGGCGGCCGTGTCGATGAACCGGCTGCGCTACTCGCTGCTCCCGGCTTACCTCAAGAACCGGCTGCAAACCCTGCTGGGCTCACAGCTGATAACCCAATTGGCCGACGGTGAACCCCTGACTCTGGTGGGCCAGAAGCTGACGGCTACCAGCGGCCGCCTGCTCAGCGAAGCCGGTCCCGACCGCAACTCCGGCACGGCCGCCTACAGCCAGCGCGTCGAGCTGCGCACGGCCCTCACGCGGCCAGGGGCGCATGGGCGCATTCTGTCCACGCGCATCGGGCCAGCCCAGGAATGGTTGAACCTCTACAACGAAATCCGGATTCGCACGGCTGGCGGCCACGACACGCTGCGGGTGGTGGGCATCGCCAGCAACGGCACCGAAACGGTGGTGCTGCCCCGTGTGACGGCGGCCAGCCAGCCCCTGACGGCTGTGCTGGCGGCTAACTACCCTTACTTGCGCCTGGAACTGTCGGTGTCCGACACCACCACCCGAGTGCCGCCCCAGCTCAAGCAGTGGCTCATCACTTCGCGCGGCCTGCCCGAGGGCGTGGTGCTGCGCGATGCCGTGCCGGCCAGCACCTACGCGGCGGCTACCTTGCTACAACAGGCCACCAGCGCCTCGCTTCACGGCATCGTGAGCTTCCCGGTGAAGTTCAAGAACGTATCGAGCGAAGCTTTTGCCGGGCCACTCAAAACCCGGGTGCAGGTACGGCAGGCGGGCGGCTCGGTGGTGCGCACCTACCCCGACCTGACGACGCCAGCCCCGGCACCGGGAGCTACGGCCACCATCGATGTCGGCATCGACCTGAAAGGGCTGTATGGCCGGCTGGTAATTGAGGTGGTGGTGAACCCGCAGCTGCAGCCCGAGCAGAACTACACCAACAACCAGCTGATTCTGCCCGAATTTAACGTCATCAACAACAACGTGCCGCCCACGCTCGACGTGGCCATCGACGGCCGCCACATCCTGAACGGCGAGCTGGTGTCGTCGACGCCGGTTATCGTGGTGCAGCTCAACGACGAAGACCCCCTGCGCCACATCACCCGGCGCGAAGCTTTTACCCTGACGCTGCAGCGGCCCGGCCAGCCCAACCCGGTGTTGGTGCCGCTCAATGGCCCCGACATCAGCTTCAGGGTTGATTCCACCAAAGGCAGCCGCGCCCTGCTCACCTTCGAGCCCGCCAAAAATGGGGTGCCATTGCCGGATGGCGTGTACACCCTGCGCGTTCAGGGCCGCGACCCCAATAACGCCAATGCCGCTGCCCAGGAAGTCACGCTGAAGTTTGAAGTGGTGAACGCGGCGACCATTACCAACGTGTATCCGTATCCGAATCCGGTTATCAGCAAGGCCCGCTTCGTGTTCACGGTAACGGGCCACGAGCTGCCGCGCACCATGAAAATCCAGATTATGAGCCTGACCGGGCGCGTGGTGAATGAGATTTTCATCAATGGGGCCGACCTGCACATCGGCAACAACATCACCACTTATACCTGGGACGGCACCGACAGCTTCGGCGACCGCCTGGCCAACGGCACCTACCTCTACCGCGTGGCCTACGACGAAACCGTCGGCTTCAGCCACCGCGACACGGCCGGCGACAAGGCGTTCAAAAACGACTGGGGCAAGCTGGTGCTCATGCGCTAAAGCAGCGTGAGGTAAACTGAAGAAAGGGCCGTCCGACACATCGGGCGGCCCTTTTTTGGCTGCTATACCCATCGAGAAGCACGGTGCGAAAACGAAGTACGACCCCGCCCCTGATTCACATGGGCTGATGAGAATACCCTGACTGGCTGGCCGCTCAGCGCCGCCGCAGCGTGACGAAACTGAAAGCGTAAGCGTGCTGCTCGTCGGCCTCGTGGCGCTCGCGGGTTTCCTCGCGCCAGTCGGTGGGGCTGAGGGCGGGGAAGCTAGCATCGCCTTCGAAGGAATGATGAACTTCGGTGAGGTACACCACATCGGCAGCCGGCAGTGCTTCGCGGTAGATTTCGCCGCCCCCGATGACGCACACTTCCTCGTCGAGCTCGCGGGCGCGGGCCAGGGCGGCCCGCACCGAGGGCGCGGTTTCGCAGCCGGGCGCGTTCCAGTCGGCCTGGCGCGTCACCACGATGTTGGGCCGCTTGGGCAGGGCGCGGCCCAGGCTGTCGAAGGTTTTGCGGCCCATCACCACCGGGTGGCCCAGGGTGAGGCGCTTGAAGTGCTGCAGGTCGGCGGGCAGGCGGCCCCAGGGCAACTCGCCATTCTGGCCGATAACCCCGTTTTCGGCCACGGCCACTACGAAAGAAACCATTGAAATAAAGACGTTAAAAGTGAAGACGAATTGCCTGCGACCGCGCCACCCGTTCAGAGGCCCCGGCCCACTTCATAGGCCGGCCGGGCTATGAGGCGCACCGAGTCGAGCCCGAACCAGCGGGCCGTGAGGTCGTTATTGGAACGCTGGACCGAGTTATTAGGCGCGGGGTTGTAGAACAAGGTTTCACCCATAATGGCTACGCGCCGGGGCACCAGCCCGCCAATGGGGGCGAGGGTGACGGTAGACTGCCCGGCCCGGGCCGCCGCGCGCATCCGGGCGAAGCGGGCTTCGTGCTGGGCGTGCCAGGCGGGGGCGTTGCGCAGCCATTCGGTCCAGGCCGGGCGCTCGAGGCTCACGGCCAGCCAGAAAAACGCCATAATGGCCGCGGCCCGCTGCAGCCTGGCCAGCGCCTGGCCTACGGCCGCCGGCACCTGCGTGGGCACGGCGGCCCACAGCACCGCCACCCAGCCCAGCAGCAGCCACAGCCACAAAAAGCTCTGGGTGCGGTCCGGCGGCGGATTTTTATTCACGAGAGCATAAAACAGGAAGCCCAGGCCGCCCCCTACCAGCAGCACCCCCACCCCGGCCGCCAGCGGCAGCCGGAAGCCGGCCGGCCGCCACTGGCGTGCCCGCACCAGCAGCGGCCCGAGCAGCGCAGCCGTCAGCAGCAATACCAGCACCTGGCTGGGCCGGCTCAGAAAAGCGGTGTAGTAGTCGGTGGCGAAACGCAGGGCCCCCACGATATCCGGGGCCGGGTGGGGGTGGCTGGCGTACTGCGCGCCGTACATGCGCACGCGGTTGCCGGGGGCCAGCAGCGCCACCACACCGCCCGCCCCGGCACTCGCCAGCAGCCCGCCCCAGGCCGCGGCTGCCCGCCGCCGGCCCGCCCGCCAGCTGGCGGCCAGGGCTACCAGCAGCGTCCAGCCCAGCAGCAGCAGCGCAATTTCATTCAGCCCCACCGTGATGATGACACTCGCCTGGGCCAGCCCGTACCAGCCCCAGCGCGCCGCCGCCGTGCGGGCCCGCAAGGCCCGCAAGCCGCCCAGCGCCGCTAGCAGCATCAGGATGATACCCGCCTCGTAGCCCGTGGCCGCCGTGAACCAGTAAAACATGGGGTAAATGCTGGGCATGCCGCCCAATGCCAGCAGTAATAACAGCGCCGCCGCCTGGCCCGCCGAGGCCGGGGCGAGGCGATGCTGGCTGAATTCGCGCACCAACCCGTACAGGGCCATTCCCGTGCCTCCCAAAAAGACCAGCGGCGTGAAGCGGAAGCCGCCCACCCAGCCGTAGGTGAGCGGGTTGCCCACGGTTTGCAGGAAAGCCGTACCGTAGCGCCCGCCCCAGGTGTGGTAAAACACCTGCTGCGCCCCCCACAGGCCTTTCTCACGCACCAGCATGGCCATCCCGAAGTCATCCCAGAACGGCACGTTGCTGAACGCCAGCCCCAGAAACGGCAGCAGCCCCAGGGCCAGTAGCCCACCCGTGAGCCAGGCCCAGCGGCGGGCCAACGCGCGCCCGGCGGCGCGGGGCGGCCGGGCGTGGGCGGATAGTGGGCGAGGCGTAACGGAAAAATCCGGCTGGGGCATAGGGTGCCAAAGTAACGGCAGTTTCGACCGGGGCGCTAGTGGCTGGTGGGGGAGTCCAGCTGCAGGCCCTGGCCCGCGCCGCGCAGAAACTCCGCCACGCTCATGCGCTTCTTGCCTTCGTGCTGCACGTCGAGCAGGTCGAGCCAGCCAGTGGCGGTGCCCACGCGCAGGTAGCGGCGGCCGTCGGTGGCCCACTGGCCGGGGCGGGCGGCGGGCAGCGGGGGGCCGGCCGCGTCGGTGGCTTCCGGCACCTGGGCGCGGAATATTTTGAGCGTGCGCCCGTCGGGCAGCGCGGCGAAGGCGGTGGGCACCGGGGCCAGGCCGCGCACCCAGTTCACGAGCTCGGCGGCGGGGCGGGCGAAGTCGAGCCGGCCGGTTTCCTTTTGCAGCTTGGGCGCGGGGCGCAGGTCGGCGCGCAGCTCCTGCGGGATGCTGGGGGCGGTGCCGGCCGCGATGGCCTCCACCGAGCGGCGGGCCAGGTCGGCTCCCACGGCTTTCAGCTTGTCGTAGAGGCTGCCGAAGTCGTCGTCGGAAGTAATGGCCACCCGTTCCTGAAAAATGAGGTCGCCGGTATCAATCTCATGGCGCAGGAAAAAAGAAGTGACGCCGGTTTCGGCATCGCCGTGCATCAGCGCCCAGTTGATGGGGGCCGCGCCCCGGTACTGCGGCAGCAGTGAGGCGTGAATGTTGATGCTGCCCAGCCGGGGCATGTTCCACACCGCCTCGGGCAGCATGCGGAAGGCCACCACCACCTGCAAATCGGCGGCGTAGCCTTTCAGCCCCGCCTGAAACTCCGGCGATTTCAAATTGGTAGGCTGGAGCACGGGCAAGCCGTGGGCCTCGGCGGCCAGCTTCACTGCCGATGCCTGGAGCTGGCGGCCGCGCCCGGCCGGCCGGTCCGGAGCCGTGACGACGGCCACGACCTGCCCGCCGGGCCAGGCCACGAGGCTTTCCAGGGTGGGCACCGCGAAGTCGGGCGTGCCCATGAAGATGATTTTCAGCATTCTGGTTGTCAGTTGTTCGGGTCAGTAAATGGTTCTTAAAAACGTCATGCTAAGCTTGCCGAAGCATCTCTACCGCGCAACGCAATCCAATCGCATGATTTACTGCTGCGGTAGAGATGCTTCGGCGAGCTCAGCATGACGTTCTTTCAATGGAGGACAACACGCAAAGCTACCGCTCCGGATACAGCAGGTATTTCTTCCGCAGCGCCCGAAACTTGCGCAGCCCGGGCTCCCAGGAGGCGCGGATAGCGGCTTCGGATTTGCCGGCTACAATTTGCTGGCGAAGGGAATTGGTGCCGGAAAGCTCTTCGAAATACTTGCCGAAGAAATGCTCCTTATCGGTGCTCTGCTGGTAGAAGTCGAGCAGGTAGCTCAGCACCAGGCCGCCGTTGGCCCGGGTTGGCGCGCCGGCCAGGTCGAGGCCATTGCAGCGCTGGCCCTTGAGCGGCGGAGAAGGCGAGCCAGCGTTGGGCGCGGGGGTGAACGAATACGGCCGCGCCGCCGGCTGGCTGGGACTGCCAATCACTTCGAACGGCGCGCTTGTGCCGCGCCCCACGCTCACGCTAGTGCCCTCGAACAGGCAGATGCTGGGGTAGAGGGCCACGGCGTGGTCGGTGGGCAGGTTGGGGGAGGGACGCACCGGCAGGTGGTAGGGCGTAGCGTGGGTGTAGCCCTTGCCGACCGGCACCACCGTGAGGCGGCACTGACGGCCGCCGGCCAGCCATTTCTCCCCATTCATCATTTTCGCCAGCTCGCCTACCGTCAGGCCGTGGGCAATGGGCAGCGGGTCGAGGCCGACGAAGCTCTGGTGGGCCGGCTCCAGGATGGGGCCGTCCACGAGGTCGCCGTTGGGGTTGGGGCGGTCGAGCACCAGCACGGCTTTGTTCTGCTCGGCGGCCGCTTCCAGCACGTAGTGCAGGGTACTGATGAAGGTGTAGAAGCGCGCCCCCACGTCCTGAATGTCGAAAACCAGCACGTCTACGTCGGCCAGCATGTCGGGGGTGGGCTTCTTGGTTTTGCCGTACACCGAGCGCACGGGCACGCCGCTGCGGGCATCACGGCCGTCGGCAATGGTGGCCCCGTCGGCGGCCTCGCCCCGGAAACCGTGCTCGGGGGCGAAAATGGCCGTCACGTTCACACCCAGGGCCCGCAGGGTATCGACCAGGTAGGCCGGGCCCACCCGCGAGGTCTGGTTGATGACCAGGCCCACGCGCTGGCCCTTGAGCTGCGGCAGGTACTCGGCCAGGCGCTCGGCTCCCACCACCACGCGGGCAACGGAGGGGAGGGCGGCTTGCATAGGCAGCGCGGCGGGCGGCGGCGCGGGGGTGGTGGTGGCCGTTGGCGGGGTGCCGCAGGCGGGCAAAGCCAGCAGCAGCGCCAGCGAGGTGATAACCGAAAAACCTGTCATACAGTGCTAAAAACAGCCTTACTACCGGGGGCAGCCCCTGCCGCCCCACGAACCTTTTGCCGATGTGCGGCCGGAACCGGTTCAAAACGTAGCTTTACGCTCGAACAATGAACGTCGCCCGCTACATTTCGCAGAAAATCGACGGGGGAGCCGATTCCGGCTCCTTCACCGCGTCGGTTACAAAAATAGCCATCATCAGCATTGCCATGGGCCTGGCCGTGATGATAGGGTCGTTTGCCATCCTGCAAGGGTTTCGCAACGAGATTCAAAACAAGATTTTCTCGTTTGGTGCGCACCTGCAAATCTCGCGCTACGACACCAACAACTCGCTCGAAGTAGCCCCTATCGCCAGCACCCAGCTGCTGAAGCAGCTCCACGCGTTTCCCGAGGTAAAGTCGACCCAGCCCTTCGCCGTGAAAACGGCCATCATCAAAACCCCTGATGAGGTGATGGGCGTGGTGCTCAAGGGCATTGCCGAAACCGACGGGCTCTCGCCCATGCGCGCCAACCTGGTAGCCGGCAAGTTTATCACCTTCGCCGATACGGCGGCCAGCAACGACGTGCTGATTTCGCGCAAGGTGGCCGACAAGCTGCGCCTGAGCGTGGGCGACAAAACCCTGTTCTACTTCATTCAGAACCCTGCCCGCATCCGCCAGTTTCGGGTGTGTGGGGTGTATTCGACGGGCCTTGACGAGTTCGATGAGGTGTACGTCATCGGCGACATTCGCCAGATTCGGCAGCTGAACTCGCCGGCCTGGGCCGACTCGCTGGTGGGCGGCATGGAGGTGGTGCTCAAGGACTTTAAAACCATCGACCACACGGCCGACAGCTTCTACGAGCGCCTACCTTATGATTTGAAAATCGATAAAATCACCGACCAGTACGCCCAGCTCTTCGACTGGCTGCAGCTGCTGAACCGCAACGTGGTGATTTTTCTGATTCTCATCATCTTCGTGGCGACCTTCAATATGGTGGCCACCATTTTCATCATGATTCTGGAGCGCACCAACATGATTGGAATTCTGAAGGCGCTCGGGGCCACCGACAACCAGATTCGGCGCATGTTCTTCTTCCGGGGCCTCTCGCTCACGGTGCGGGGCATGCTCATTGGCAACGCGATTGCCGTGGGGTTCTGCGCCGTGCAATACTACTTCCACATCATCCCGCTCGACCCCGAGAACTATTACATGGACCGCGTGCCGATTTCGTGGGACCCCGAGATGCTGCTGATTCTCAACGCCGCCACCTTCGCCGCTTCCCTGCTGGCCGTGCTGGTGCCAACCTACCTGATTGCCCGCATCAAGCCGGTGGTGGCCATCAAGTTCGATTAATTGTCTGCACCGTAGCGCGCCGTAGCACGCAGCCTTTGCTGCGTCCGCGAGCTCAGCGAGCATCGGGCATAATGCGCGTTACTGCCTGCTCGCGTACGCAGCAAAGGCTGCGTGCTACGGCGTGGTGCCGGTGATTACAGCAGGCGACACTGCAGCACCAAATTCGGGTCGGGGCACAGGGCAGCCCAGGTTTCCCGCTCGCTGGGGCGCGCCACTCCCGGGAAATCGCCGGTGTGGCCCCGCAAATCGGTCATCAGCTGGAAGTGCAGGTGGGGCGGCCAGTCGCCGTTTTCGGGGTAAGGGCCGACGGTGGCAAACGCTTCGCCCTGGGCCAGCGCCTGCCCGGCATGCAACTGCCGGAACTCGGCGCGGCTGAGGTGGCCGTAGAGGCTGTAGAAAATGGTGCCCTCCAGCGCGTGCTCGAGGATGACGGTGGGGCCATAGTCGCCGAAATTGTCGTTGTCGGCCAGGCTGTGGATGGTGGCGGGCAGGGGCGCGAGCACCGGCGTACCGGTCGGCACCCACACGTCGACGCCCAGGTGCAGGGAGCGGGCTTCTTCGACGAGGCCCGCTCCGAAATGTTCGCTGCGGCGGTAGATAATCCGGTTTTCGAGGTAGCCGCCGATGCCAGTGATGGCCCCGGCGGCGGTCAGCATATCCTCCACCAGGCGGCTGAAGGCGGCGGTGTCGCGCAGGTCGGCGTTGAGGACGGTGGGGTTGCGGGCCGAAAAGTCGAGCCGCGTGACGCTGGAGGCGTTGAGGTCGAGGGGCAGGACGGGGCCGAAATTGGCTTGGTGGCGGAGTAGGAGGATAGGAAGCGACAAGGCAGGAAATTGATTAGCGAAAAGCAAAGCCCGGGTTGGCAAACCAGGCACGGGTCGGCGCTGTTGGGGGCAGTACGCGGCAAGTTACCTTTGCGGCGGAAGTTGGCCCAGGGAATGCCCAGCCGGCCGTTTATTTTTTTGTCAATTTGCCCGCGCCGGACCATGCCACCCGCCCCAATCCGTACGCCTCGTTAGTCCCACCTTACCCCGCATGAGTTACCAGACCCTGACCGTTGTTGCGCTGACCCAGGAAACTGCCGATACCGTTACCATTCACCTCGAACGGCCCGACCGCCAGCCCATTGCCAGCCGGCCGGGCCAGTTCCTCACTCTGATTGTGCCCTGCGGCCCGGGCGGCAAAAAGGAGCGGCGCGCCTACTCGCTCAGCAGCACCGCCGCCGATGCCCCGCGCCTGTCCGTGACGGTGAAGCGGGTGCCGGGCGGGCTCGTGAGCAACTACCTGCTCGATACCGTGCAGGTGGGCCAGCAGCTGGAGGTGATGGAGCCGCTGGGCAACTTCACGCTCGCGCCCAGCCCCAAAGCAGCCCGCTCGCTGGTGCTCATCGGGGCCGGCTCGGGCATCACGCCGCTCATGTCGATGCTCAAAGCCGTGCTCATCGGCGAGCCCAACAGCCACGTGCTGCTGATTTACGGCAACCGCAACGAGGAATCGGTCATTTTCCTGAAGCAGCTGGCTGACCTCGAAGCCGGCTCCGGCGGCCGCCTGCAGGTGGAGCACGTGTACAGCCAGCCACTGCAGCCGATGGCCCCGCACCGCCACACCGGCCGCCTGAACCGCACCATGATGCTGCGGATTCTGGAGCAGCGCCACCAGTTTCCGGCCGAGCAGGCCGACTACTTCATGTGCGGCCCCGACGGCATGATGGCCGAAGCCCGCGCCGCCCTCGACCTGCTGAAGGTGCCCGAGGCCCGCATCCGCCGCGAAAGCTTCGTGGCCGCCGCCGAAACAGCCGAAGCCGCCGCCGGCCAGCCCAACGGCCACGGCGACGTATCGGCCAGTGCCGGCGACGAGGTAAAAAACACCCGTACGGTTACGATTCAGTACGAAGGCAGCGAGTATAAAATTGAGGTGCCCGCCAAGAAAACCATTCTCGAAGTCGCCCTCGACCTGGACATCGACCTGCCGTATTCTTGCCAGGCGGGCCTGTGCACGGCTTGCCGGGGCAAATGCCTCAGCGGCCAGGTACATCTCGACGAGCGCGAGGGGCTATCCGATTCGGAGATGAAGCAGGGCTACATTCTCACCTGCGTTGGCCACCCGATGACGGACGATGTGGTGATTGAGATTGGGTAGTTGAACATCTGTTGAAAAGTGACGAAAACCCGTCAGGCTGAACGCAGTGAAGCATCTTTACCGTCGAAGTAAATCACATTACTATCGCGGTAGAGATGCTTCACTGCATTCAGCCTGACGGGCTATAAAATCCTTCAATAGTCGCCCTGTCGCTCCATTCTTCCGTACTTGCCTGCCAACCGCCAGCGGCCCCATGCGCCACCGGCCAATAGCCCCAAATTCCTCCGATGACTGCCTTCGCCCAACCTACCGCTGAGTCGGCTACCGATACCAGCCGCCCGCCCCGCCACTACTTGTCCGAAGACTTCGTGGTGCAGGACTGGGCCGCCATCGAGCCGTATTTCCAGGAGCTGCAGGCCCGCCCCGTGGCCACGGCCGCCGAACTGGAGCGCTGGCTGCTCGACCGCTCCGAGCTGGAGTCGATGCTGAGCGAGGACCTGGCCTGGCGCTACATCCGCATGACCTGCGATACCCAGGATGCCGGCCGCTCCGAGGCTTTCCAGTATTTCGTGAACGAGGTGGAGCCGCAGGTAGCGCCCTACGACCACGCCCTGAACGAAAAGATGCTGGCCATTCCGGCCCTGGCCGAGCTCGATGAAAGCCGCTACGGCGTGTTTCTGCGCTCGGTGCGCCGGGCCTCGGAAATCTACCGGGCCGAGAACATCCCGCTGAAAACCGACATCAGCACCAAACAGCAGCAGTACGCCGCAACCGTGGGCGCGATGAACGTAACCCTCGACGGCCAGGAGCTGACCCTGCCCCAGGCTGCTGACCGCCTCAAGAACCCCGACCGCGCGGTGCGCGAAACGGCCTGGCGTGCCATTCAGGCCCGCCGCCTCCAGGATGCCGGCCCGCTCGATGCCCTGTTCACCGAACTTATCGGCCTGCGCACGCAGGTGGCGCTGAACGCGGGCTTCACCAATTTTCGCGACTACATGTTTGCCGCCCTGGGCCGGTTCGATTACACGGCGCAGGACTGCTTCGATTTCCACCGGGCCATCCGCGAAACCGTGGTGCCCCTCATCGACGGCTTCGACCTGGAGCGCCGGCAAGATTTGAACCTGCCCGCCCTGCGCCCCTGGGACCTCGACGTGGACCCCAGCGGCCAGCCCCCGCTACGCCCCTTCGACACCGGCGAGGAGCTGCTCGAAAAAACCATTTCCGTCTTCCAAAATCTCGACTCCTATCTCGGCGACTGCCTGCGCACCATGCGCCAGATGGGCCACCTCGACCTGGAAAGCCGCAAGGGCAAGGCCCCCGGCGGCTACAACTACCCGCTCGACGAAACGGGCGTGCCCTTCATCTTCATGAATGCCACCAGCTCGCTGCGCGACGTGGTGACCATGCTGCACGAGGGCGGCCACGCCGTGCACAGCTTCCTCACGCGCGGCCTGCCGCTGGGGGCCGACAAGCATCCGCCGTCGGAAGTGGCCGAGCTGGCCTCGATGAGCATGGAGCTGATGAGCATGGACCGGTGGGACGTGTTTTTCCCGAACCCTGACGACCTGCGCCGCGCCAAGAAAACCCACCTCGAAAGTGTGCTCGAAACCTTCCCGTGGGTGGCGACCATCGACAAGTTTCAGCACTGGATTTACGAAAACCCGCTGCATACCCACGAGCAGCGCCACCAGCGCTGGGTGCAGA
>JANXMN010000429.1 GCA_025354605.1 Hymenobacter sp.
CAGGACGAGGCCGTGAAGAACGAGAGCAGCCGCGCCACTGGCACCAAAACCTACCTACGTGGCCAAAAACGTGCGCGACTTTGCCTGGGCCAGCTCGCGCAAGTTCATCTGGGATGCCATGCAGATTAAGGAAGAAGGCAAGCCCGTGATGTGCATGAGCTACTACCCCAAGGAGGGCAACCCGCTTTGGGGCCAGTACTCGACGCAGGTGGTGGCCCACACCATCAAAACATATTCGAAATTCACCATTCCCTATGCCTACCCCGTGGCCATTTCGGTGCACGGCCCGGTGGGCGGCATGGAGTATCCGATGCTGTGCTTCAATGGCGGCCGGCCCGAAAAGGACGGCACCTACTCGCAGAACACGAAATACGGGATGATTTCGGTGATTATCCACGAAGTGGGCCACAACTTCTTCCCCATGATTATCAACTCCGACGAGCGGCAGTGGACGTGGATGGACGAGGGCCTGAACTCGTTCGTGCAGTTCCTGACCGAGCAGGAGTGGGAGCGCAACTACCCCAGCCGCCGCGGCGAGCCCCGCAACATTGCCACCTACATGGCCACCGACAAGAGCCTGCAAAGCCCGATTATGATGAATTCGGAGTCGGTGCTGCAATTCGGCAACAACGCCTACGGCAAGCCCGCCACGGCCCTCAACATCCTGCGCGAAACGGTGATGGGCCGCGAGCTGTTCGACTACGCCTTCAAAACCTACGCCCAGCGCTGGGCCTACAAGCACCCCACGCCCGCCGACCTGTTCCGGACCATGGAAGACGCTTCGGCCGTGGACCTCGACTGGTTCTGGCGCGGCTGGTTCTACACCACCGACCACACAGATATCGCCCTGGAATCGGTGAAATCCTACAACGCCAGCACCCGCAACCCGCAGGTCGAAAACGCCCGCCTGCAGCAGCAGAAGGCTGCCGCGCCCCAGTCCATCACGGCCCAGCGCAACGCCACCGACATCCCCAAAACCCTGGTGGACGAGAAGCCCGAGCTGAAGGACTTCTACAACAACTACGACCCGCTGGCCGTGACGCCCGCCGACCAGCAGCGCTACACCGCTATGCTGGGCAGCCTCACGCCCGAGCAGCAGCAGCACCTCAACGACTCGCAAAGCAATTTCTACGAGCTGAGCCTGCGCAACGTGGGCGGCCTGGTAATGCCGGTGGTGCTGCAAATGACTTACGCCGACAACACCCAGGAAATCCAGACCATTCCGGCCGAAATCTGGCGCAAGAACAACGAGAAGGTCACCAAAGTCATCGTGACCAAGAAGCCCGTCATCAGCTTCGTTCTCGACCCTTTCCAGCAAACGGCCGACACGGATTTGAGCAACAACGCCTTCCCACGCCAGCCGGCGGCCTCGCGCTTCGAGTTGTTCCAGCAGCAGCAGCAGCCCACCACCAACCCCATGCAGCAAGCCGCCAAAGCCGGCACCAGCCCCATGCAGAAGCTGGAGCAGAAGCCGGTGGGCAGCGGGCAGTAGTCGTTCTGCCTGTAATGGCGAGTGGGAGTGGGTCGTCTGTCATTGCGAGTGGAGCGCAGCGCAACGCGGCAATCCTTCCTCCGCCAAGCGACCAGCCTTGAGATGTGACAACTATTGTTTTGAGATGCAAAAAGCCCCAACACTGCGCAGTGTTGGGGCTTTCTGTTTTGCAAATAGGGTTTGTCACATCTGAGGGTTGGTCGCTTCGGGAGGAAGGATTGCCGCGCTCCACTGCGTTCCGCTCGCAATGACAGACGGAGCGCTTACACCTTCTTCGGCCCTTCGCCGCCTACCATGCGCGAAATCAGGCCGTGGTCTTCTTTGATTTCAGCCCAGACCACGCCCACTACGTGCAGCACGATGAAGCCAATAATCAGGTACATGGTAAACTCGTGGGTTTCCTTGGCCAGACCGTTTACGCCCTTCAGCCAGGCCACGTCTTCGAAAATCAGAATCAGGCCGGTGGCTACCATGATGGTGATGAAGAGGTAGAACAGCGCGTAAGTGGTTTTGGCGAACAGCACCTTGCCGGCCTTGCGCTTGTCGGCGGGCGGGGCGAGGCGGTAGCGGCGCAGAATTTCCATCAGCCGCGCCGAAAAGCGCAGCTCCGATGGCCCCGTGAGCTGCAGAAAAACCCAGAGCACCCAGAAAGCCACCAGGCCCCAGCCGGCGTAGATGTGCCATTCCCAGATGCGGTCGCCGATGATGTGGGCGAAGCCGTTGGCCTGCTTGGCCGTGAGGGCGACGTGCTGCTGGTCGAGGTCGTGCAGAAACTCCGGCACGGCCGAGCGCGGGCTCACAATCACTTTCAGAAACAGAATGGTAGCGAGCTGGAAGCTGATGAGGGCCGCATTGCCCCAGTGCCAGAAGCGCAGCGGCGCCCGGTAGTCTTTGATGGGTACTTCGACGGTGGGAGCAAGGGTTTCGTTCATCAGCGTAGGGCGGTTGGCAGTGGAGTTACAGGGACAGGGCGGCGGCTTCGACGGCGGAAGCGGACCGTAGTTCGACACGCCCCGGATACTCCCGTAGCGCCTGCGCCAGGCAGTCGAAGGCAGCATCCAGGTCGGTCTGGTTGATGACGTAGGCTAGGCGCACTTCCTGCTGGCCCAGGCCGGGCGTCTGGTAGAAGCCGTTGGCGGGCGAAAGCATCAGCGTGCGGTTGTCGAGGGTAAATTCTTCGAGCAACCACTGGCCAAAGGCTTCGGCGTCGTCGACGGGCAGGCGGGCCACTACGTAGAACGCGCCGCCCGGCACGGGGCAGGTCACGCCCGGCATGGCGCGCAGGCGGCGCACGGTCAGGTCGCGGCGGGCCTGGTACTCGGCGCGGGTTTCGTCGAAGTAGGTGCTGGGCAGGTCGGTGGCGGCCTCGGCGGCAATCATCTCCAGTACCGGTGGGCAAATGCGCATCTGCCCGAAGTGGAAGGCCGCCTGCCACACGGCGGGGTTGCGCGTCACGAGCGCGCCCACCCGTGCGCCACAGGCACTGTAGCGCTTCGAGATGGTGTCGAGCAGCACCACGTAAGGTTCGCCGCCAGCTAGGCTCAGGGCGCTGGTGGCCTGCGCGCCGTCGTAGCAGTATTCGCGGTAGGCTTCGTCCGAGAGCAGGTACAAATCGTGGCGGATGCACAGGCCGAGCAGCGCCTCCAGCTCGTCGTGCCGGTACACGTAGCCCGTGGGGTTGCTGGGGTTGCAGATGAGCACGGCGCGGGTGCGGGGCGTAATCACGGCTTCGAAATCGGCCAGCGGCGGCTGGGCAAACCCGTCCTCGATGTGGGCCGTGACGGTGACAATGCGCACGCCCGCCGCGATGGCAAACGCCGTGTAGGTGCCGTAGAACGGCTCGGCCACAATTATCTCATCGCCGGGGTTCAGGCAGGAAAGCATGGCGAACAAAATGGCCTCGCTACCGGCCGTGGTCACCATAATGTCGTCGAACCGCGCCGGGATGCCAGCCCGCTGGTAGTACGTTTCGAGCTTGCGGCGGTAGCTCTCGGTGCCCGCGCCGGGCGCGTAGCCCAGCACGGCCACGTCGGCATTGCGCACGGCCTCCATCAGGGCGGGCGGCGTCAGCACGTCGGGCTGGCCGATGTTGAGCGGATACACGATTTTGCCCTGGCGGCGGGCGGCCTCGGCATATGGCAGCAGCTTGCGGAAAGGCGAAACGGGCATGTCCTGCCCGCGTTGAGATATTACTGGCATACGAATCGAACGGTAATCCCCGGCGGCCAACGAAACTGCCCGGTAGTACCCATAAAGGCTAAAGTTAGCGGCTGGCGGCCGGTTACAGGTATTTTTTATACAGATTATACAGAATCCGGTGGTCGGCCTCGGTCAGTGGCCCATTCACGTCGTGCTGAATAAAGTGGAGCTTAAACGCCCGGATGGCCGCCGGCAAATCGCGCGTGTCGTAGCCAATAATACGCAGCGCCTCGCGCGGCTGGAAAGCGCTTATCGGCCCGTTCAGCCGCGCCAGCTGGGCATCCACGCGGGCGGTATCCGGTGAAGCAGAGGTGGTGGGCGCAGCTGGCTTGGGCAGGGAGAGGGCCAGCAGGCGGCCGGCCAGGGCGGCGGCACTGTCGGGAGCCAGGGGGCTGGGCAGCGGGCCGGCATCGTACCAAAGGCCGAAGCCGCTGTCGGCCAGCCGCTTCCAGGGGAAGCGGGCGCTGGGGTCAGTTTTGCGGCCGGGCGCGATGTCGGCGTGGCCAATGAAGTTGGCCGCCGGAATTCCGTAAGCCTTTTTCAGGCCCGCCAGTAGGTGCAGCAGGCTGATTATCTGCGCTTCGGCGAAGGGGCCGGTGCCGTTGTTATCGAGCTCGATGCCGATGGAGCAGGAGTTCAGGTCGGTGTTGTTGCCCCAGCGGGCTACGCCGCCGTGCCAGGCGCGCAGGTAGTCGTTCAGCAGGTGGTACACCCGGCCGTCGCGCCCAATCACGTAGTGCGCGCTCACCTGCGTGCTGGGCAGCGTAAAAGTCCTGAGCGTCTGGGCCGTCGAATCCTGCGCCGTGTGGTGGATGACGACATAGTTGGGCTTGCGCAGGTTGAAATTAGTCGTGCCCACCCAATACTTGCCTAGCAGGCTGTCGCCGCCCGGCGTGGGTGGCGGCGTGGTGCGCAGGGCGGCCGCGTAGGCTTTCACCTGGGCCTTGTAGACTTTATTGGTAGCAGCGTAAGGGTTGCGCTGGGTAGCACAGGCGGCGAGCAGGGCCGCCAGCAGCACCCCGGCCGGGGCAGCAGTCAGGCGAAGTTTCATTGGTGGTGAAATTACGGCGGCCAGCGCCGGAAGACCATGAAAAAAGCCCCCGCAACTTCCGCTGCGGGGGCTTCCTCAGTTTCTTCAGCGCACTGGCCGAAGCAGGTGCTACCGGTTACTTCGCGTAGGCCACGGCGCGCATCTCCCGAATCACGGTGATTTTAATCTGGCCGGGGTACTGCATCTCTTTTTCGATTTTCTGCGAAATCTCGAAGCTGAGTTCTGCCGCCCGTTCGTCGGTCACGTTCTCGGCGTCCACCATCACGCGTAGCTCGCGGCCAGCCTGAATGGCGAAGCACTGGTTCACGCCCTTGAAGCCGTTGGCGGTTTCTTCGAGTTGCTTCAGGCGCTTGATGTAGCTTTCCATCATCTCGCGGCGGGCGCCGGGGCGCGAGCCCGAAATGGCGTCGCAGGCCTGCACCAGGGGCGAAATCATGGCCGTCATCTCAATCTCATCGTGGTGAGCGCCGATGGCATTGACTACATCGGGATGCTCTTTCCACTTCTTGGCCATCTCCATGCCCAGGATGGCGTGGGGCAGCTCGGGCTCCTCGGTGCTCACCTTGCCAATGTCGTGCAGCAGGCCGGCGCGCTTGGCCTTTTTCACGTCGAGGCCCATCTCGGCGGCCATGGTGGCGCAGAGGTTGGCCACTTCGCGCGAGTGCTGCAGCAGGTTCTGGCCGTACGATGAGCGGAAGCGCATGCGGCCCACCATCTTAATCAGCTCGGGGTGCAGGCCGTGGATGCCCAGGTCGATGATGGTTTTCTCGCCGATTTCGACGATTTCCTCCTCAATGTTCTTGCGGGTTTTAGCCACGATTTCCTCCACGCGGGCCGGGTGAATGCGGCCGTCCTTCACCAGCAGGTGCAGCGAGAGGCGGGCGATTTCGCGGCGCACCGGGTCGAAGCCCGAGATGATGATGGCCTCCGGCGTGTCGTCTACAATAATCTCAACGCCCGTGGCAGCTTCCAGCGCGCGAATGTTGCGGCCCTCGCGGCCGATGATTTTGCCTTTCACGTCGTCGCTTTCAATGTTGAAAATCGACACGCAGTTTTCGATGGCGTGCTCCGAAGCGGTGCGCTGAATGGTTTCCAGCACAATTTTCTTGGCGTCCTTGGTAGCGGTGAGCTTGGCCTGGGCCACGGTGTCCTTCACGAAGGAGCTGGCCTGAATCTGGGCTTCGTTCTTGAGCGATTCCACCAACTGCTCACGGGCTTCGGCGGCGGTCAGGTTGGCAATGGTTTCGAGCTGGCGCTGCACCGAATGGAGCTGTTCGTCGGCCTCTTTTTGCTTTTCTTCCAACTCGGCCAAAGCCTCTTCGTGTTCCACACGACGCTTTTCGGCCTGGCTTTCCAGCTTGTCGCGCAACTGCTGGGTATCGGCCTGATTTTTCTCGCGGGCTTTTTCCAGGTCCACTTCTTTGCGTTGCAGCTGCTCCAACTGGCGTTGGGTGGTCTCCGTCAGCATTTTAATGCTCTGTTCCTGCTCCACCACGCCCTGGCGGCGCTGAGTCAGCTCGCCTTCCAAGTCGGTTTTGAGGCGGCGGCTCTCCTGGTCGAATTCGTTGCGCAGCGTCTTAAACTTGTTCTTCGACTGCTCCAGGCGCTCATCGGCCTGCTTGATTTTCTCATCGCGCAGGCGAGTGCCTTTTTCCTCCGCGTCGCGGACGATTTGCTGGGCGCGGGCGGTGGCCTCGCCCTCGTGGTCGAGCCGGGCTTTGCCGGCCAATTGCCTGCCAATCAGGATGCCCGCCACAAGGGCGACCACCGCCGAAATCAGGCAGTACATAATTAAGGGGGTCATATAAATTATGGTTTTTGGATGGGTGAAAAAACCATAACCGGGTGGAACGACTTTGCCCGGGCTCAGGCGGAAGCGGCCGATTGCCGCGCCGCCCAGCCGGGCCAACGAGTGTACATGGGTGCTGCGCGAGCTGCCTTAGCTCGTGAGCACCACGCCGGATAGTAGCTCGTCGAAACGAGCCAGCCGTTCGGTTAGCGCCGCATCGGTGCCATCCTTTTCCTTGCTCACTTTTAATTGGTCGGCCATCGTGGCCAAGGCAATCATGGCCAGCAGGTCCTGTTTGTCCTGAATGCCGTAGCCTTCCCGAAATTCGCGCAGCTTGTCGCCCAGCAGGCGGCCGGCCAGGCGCAGCCGTTCCTCATCCTGCACGTCGACGCGCATGGGATAGTCCCGGTCAGCAATCCGAATTTTTATGGCTAATTCGCTCATGGGGCGAAAGTTACGGCAATGGGGTGAGGGTCGTTCAGTTTAGTCTCTCAAATAGGCAAGACACTTGTCCAGTTCGCGGATGTATTCGTTGAGGCGCAGTTTTAATTCGTTGGCGTGGGTGGGTTCCCCAGCTATGGTATGTACAAGTTTAACAATATTTTCCTGGTTTTGGCGCTCCTTGAGTTGGCGGTCCTTCTCGCGCAGGTCGCCCCGGAGCTGCTGTACCGTCGTGTTAGCATCGGCCAAGTCCTCGCGCAATTGCTGATAGGCAGCCACTAAGGTGGTCATCTGCCGCTCCAGGCGGTCGAGTTGCGCAAGCTGTTGGGAGGAGGCCACGGGCAGGTAAATTTTTGCGTGAAGATAGAGCGGCGGGCCGAAAGCTACGCTTTACCCGGCACTTGCTCGCGGCTTGTGCCTCAGAGAGGTTTGATTTGCTGGAAGCGATGCGCCCAAAAAAAGAACGTCATGCGGAGCTTGTCGCAGCATCTCTACCGCAGTACTAATCCGGGCGTTAGGATTAGCTGCGCGGTAGAGATGCTTCGACAAGCTCAGCATGACGTTCAAAGAACCGTCAGGCTTCAAAAAAGCTTAGCCCTTTTTGGTCTTGGTCTTCAGGCTGCTGCCATCGTCGTTTTTAATTTTGGTCTTGTCGTCCACTACCGGTGCTGCCGGGGCTGGCGCAGCTGGAGCGGCGGCGGCTACCGGCTTGCCTTCCATATCCAACTGCATCACGGGGTAGCCCAGGGCCTGCAGCGAGGGCAACTGCTTTTCGTCGCCCACCACTACAATGTACATTTTGCCGGCCGGCAGGTACTGCTTGGCGATGGCCTGCACGTCCTCTTTCTTCAGGTTTTTCAGGATTTCGGTCTGCTGGTTCACGTAAGTGGGCTGCAGGTCATATTCTACCAGGCGAGCCAAGAAGCCGGCTTTCTGCTGGCCGGTTTCGTAGCGCAGGGCGTCGCGCTGCCCGATGGAAGATTGCATGAAGGCCAGTTCCTCGTCCGAAATGCCATTCGGGTAGTTCGTGATTTCGCTCATAAACTCCTTCACCGAAGCGGCGGTCGCATCGGCGCGCACGCCAGCCGAGGCCGTGAACGGGCCCGCGTAGCGCGTGCCGGCAAAGCCCGAGCGGGCCCCGTAGGTGTAGCCTTTGTTTTCGCGCAGGTTCAGGTTGATGCGCGAGTTAAAGGCCTCTCCGAGTACGTAGTTGGATAAGCCGGCACGGTAGAATTGGCCGGTCGCATCGTACTTAAGGTCGGTGAGGTAGCCCACGCGGATTTCGGACTGGGCCGCGCCCGGCTTGTTCACGAAGTACACGGTGGTTTTATCGGGCTGCACGCCAGCCATGTCGGTCGGAATAGTCACGTCCTTCTTCGCCCAGTTTTTCAGGAAGCCCAGCTGCGGGTCAAGCGTCACCTGGTCAACATCGCCTACCACCACGAGGTAGCTCACATTGGGAGCGTAGTAGGTGTTGTAGAAGCTCTTCACATCGTCGAGCGTGAGGCTGGTCACCGAGGCCGTGGTGCCGGCAATGGAGGTGCCGGCAATGTTGTTCTGGCCATACAGCAGGCGGTTGTAGGTCATATCAGCAATGAGGGGCGGCTGATTGACGGCGTTAGCCAGGCGCTCCATCTGCTGCTTTTTCGCGCGGGCAAAATCCTGGGCGTCAAAGCGCGGATGCAGCAGGCGCTGCTCCAGTAGGGCCATGGTGGCGGGCAGGTTCTTGGTCAGGCTTTGCAAGTACACGGTGGTTTCGTTGTCGCCGGCACCTACCGAGACGCTGGAACCCAGCTTGTCCAACTCCGTAGTGAATTGCTCGCCGGTGTATTTCTCCGAGCCCTCGTTCAGCATGCTGGCCGTGAGCTGGGCTAGGCCGGCCTTGGTGGGCATGGCCTGCTCCAGGCGGTGGCCGCCGCGGATGGTGAGGCGCATCGTCACGGCCGGAATTTCGGTGTTCTTCGTGCCGACCACTTTCAGTCCATTGGACAGGGTTTCCTGGTATAGCGCGGGCACTTTCACCACGGGGTTGGCCCCGGCGGCGGGCTGCTTGCTGCGGTCGAAAGTATCGACCGGCTTCACGTACTTCAGGCCGGCGTAGCCGTAGTCGGGGGCTTTATAGCCCGATTTGTCGACCGTGAAGTTGTCGGGCTTGGCCGCAACCACCCCGCCGGTTTTGGGCAACACGCTCAGAACCACCGCATGCTTGTCTTTCAGGTATTTGTCGTACACGCGCTGCACGTCGGCCTTGGTGAGAGCCTTCAACTCCTTCATCTCGACGGTGAGGTAGTTGGGGTTGCCATAGAAGGTCTGGTTAGCGGCGAGCAGGCTCACCTTGCCCTGCACGCTGGCCAGAGCGTTGATAACCTGGGCTTCGTTCTGGGCCTTGAAGCGCTGCACGTCGCCGTCGGTTACGCCGCGCTTCTCAAACTCTTTCAGCGTATTGCGGATGATAACCTCCGTGCTGTCGAGGGTTTTGCCGGGCAGCGGCAGGGCGGTAATCGTGAGGGCCCCGGCCAGCTCGTAGTTCTGCTGGTAGGCCTGGGTCTGCACGGTTTTCTGGTTTTTCACCAGGTTTTTGTAGAGCAGTGAGGTTTTACCGCCGCCCAGGATGTCGGCCAGAGCATCGAGTGCTACGGCGTCGGGGTGGCCCTGGGGCACGGTCGGAAACCACATCTGCAGCATCGGGAAGCGGATGTTATCGGAGTAGCTCACGTAGCGGTCCTGCGCCAGCACTGGAGCGGGCAGCTTCTGCACGGGCACGGCCGGCCCGCGCTTAATGGAGCCAAAATATTTCTCCACCATTCGCACCACTTCGGCGGGCTTCACGTCGCCGCCCACGGTCAGGGTGGCGTTGTTCGGGCCGTACCAGCGCAGGAAGAAGTTTTTCAGGTCGTCTACATTCGAACGGTCCAGGTCTTCGAGGTAGCCGATGGGCGACCAGGAATAGGGGTGACCGTACGGAAACATCGTGCGAATGAGGTATTCCTGCGACTGGCCGTAGGGCGTGTTGTCGACGCGCTGGCCGCGTTCGTTCTTCACCGTCGAGCGCTGAATCTCGAACTTCTTTTGGCTCACCGCATCGAGCAGGAAGCCCATGCGGTCGGCTTCCAGCCACAAGCCGGTTTCGAGTTGGTTGCTGGGCAGGGTCTCGAAGTAGTTGGTGCGGTCGGTGGTGGTGCTGCCGTTCAGGGTGCCACCGGCGGCCGTCACGAGCTTGAAGTGCTGCTGGTCGCCGACGTGGTCGGAGCCCTGAAACATCATGTGCTCGAAGAAGTGGGCAAAGCCGGACTTGCCAATCTGCTCGCGGGCCGAGCCTACATGGTAGGTCACGTCCACATGTACCAGCGGGTCGGAGTGGTCTTCGCTCACGATGAGCGTGAGGCCATTGGGCAGCACGTACTTCTCGTAGGGAATCATCACCTGGCCGGGCTGCTTGGTCACTTTCTCGACGAGCTTGGTACCGCCGGGCGTGGCCATCAGGGCAGTGGTTTTGGTAGCCGGAGCCTTGGCAGCCGGCTTCTTTTGCTGGGCGAGGCTAGCCGTCGTAATTAGGGCCAGGCCCAGAGTAGAAAGGAAACGAAGGTTCATTTTTGAAGAAAAAGATGAAAGAATGGAAACTGGGCGTGGTAAATCAGGTCGCAACTTACTACCGCGAAGGCGAACGCCGGGCAGTTTCGCTACGATGGGGTTTATCGGCAGAATAGCCGGGCGCATTACATTTTTCACCGCAGAAGGCGCAG
>JANXMN010000554.1 GCA_025354605.1 Hymenobacter sp.
ATGTTCTCGCGCCGCTTCCAGATTGAACCCAAGGCGTTTATCGAAAAAATGAAGGAGCTGGACATGGAAGTATGCACCTTAATTTAGGGCTGGCCCGGCAGAGTAGGATGAACGTCATGCCGAGCGTAACCGAGGCATCTCGCTCGGGGTAATAACCCAATCGCAAGAAAAGAATTACTGCCCCGAGCGAGATGCTTCGGCTGCGCTCAGCATGACCGTCCGGGGGCTTCGGATAGAAAAACCGACCATTCGCCCGGCCAGAACCGCCCCACTGAACTTTCCCCCGGCCCCGCTGTTTTACCAGCCAACCTGCTACCTTGCGACCCCGTTGGCCGTATACGCCAGACAAATTTTTAACCCCAACCCCAACTGAAATGGGACACAAAGCAATTGAGATAACCGACGCCAACTTTGATGAAATCATCAACGGCGATAAGCCCGTACTGGTTGATTTCTGGGCCGAATGGTGCGGCCCCTGCCGCATGGTAGGCCCCGTGGTAGAAGAGCTGGCCGGCGAATTCGAAGGCAAAGTCGTGGTAGGTAAAGTTGACGTGGACGCCAACCCCCAGACCTCGATGAAGTTCGGCATCCGCAGCATTCCGACGCTGCTGGTGTTCAAGAACGGCCAGATTGTCGACAAGCAGGTAGGCGCCGTGCCCAAGCACGTGCTCGCCCAGAAGCTCGAAGCCCAGGTAACGGCCTAAACGCCGTTTGCATCCAATAAAAAAGGCCCTCCCCGCATTGGGGAGGGCCTTTTTAGTATGCCCCAGGTCGAGGCTAGTGGAACATGTGCCCGGTGCGGCGGCGGCGGGCCTTGGCTTCGAGCTTAGTTTTGATTTTCAGGTGCTTCTGGTGGGCATGCAGCTGACGGTTGAGTTTGGCGGGCGAAGTAACCGCTTTGCTGTCTTCCATGCCCAGGAATACCAGAAAGGCATGGTTGAGGCCAGCCGAGAGGTGACGCGCGTGGTGCGAATTCTTTTTATGAGTGGCTTTGGCGGCGGCCTTTGCTGCTTTAGCCGCAATCCGCTTGTCGCGGGCTGGGGCTTTGCTGGCAGCTTCGGTAGGCGTATCGGTGGAGGGGCGGCTGGCCCGCGAAGTGGCCGGAGTCAGCAGCAGCAGGCAAGCGGCCGCGAGAAAAGTGTAGAGTGTTTTCATAACAGACAGGGAGGTTAAGGGCCGGGGAGAGCAGTTGCCGAATGAGGGAGTGCTTTTTTCGGTACTAAAGTAATAAATGTTTTTACTATTCACAAGCACGGCTAAAAAAAATCCCCGTATCGAGCCGATACGGGGATGAAATTACGGGGCTGCTGCGGGGCATTAACGGGCGCGGCGACGCTCCTGGCCATCGTGCTTCTGGCGGTAGATGGCGCGGCTAGCCTGGTTTTCATCCTTGCGGATTTCGTGGCGCTCATCGCGGGTGACCACGCCGTCGGCCTTGGCAGCGCGCTTGTCCTGGCGGATATCGGCTTCACGGCCGCGCAGGCGGGCCGCCTCGGCCGGGGTGAGCTCGCCCGAGCGCACGCCCTGACGAATGCGGGCCTGCTCGTTGTGCTGCCGGGCGGTGATGCCGGGCGTGGCCGTCTGGGCCGAAGCCGAATTAAAAGCGCTCAGCAGAGCGAAGGCGGTCAGGACGGAAAACAGGTTCTTTTTCATGAGAATTGGGCGAAGGGATTGGGGTGGATGATGCCGGTTGGAGGGTGCAGGAGTGCGGGGGTTTAATCGGCGGATTAATCAGGCTGTCACACAGCAGCTTTGTCTGCCTAAAAAAGCCTACATTGCTGCCCAACTACTGGGCCATCCGCCCCGTAGATGGCCTTATTTATTCACCCCCTTCATTCATTTTTTTGGTTATGAAACGCATTCTCGGATTTCTCGTTTCCCTCAGCCTGCTCGGCGGGGCTACCCAGGCCCAAACCACTGCGCCGGCCACGCCCGCGGCCGGTAGCGGCACCATGAGCACGATGAGCAGCAGCTCTTCGAAAACGACAAAAATGACTACTTCGCAAGCTCCGGCCACGAAGGTGACCACCAAGTCGAGTACGATGACCAACCCGGCGGGTATGTCGAAATCGAGCACGATGACCAAGGGCTCAGGCACAATGGCCAAGTCGAGCACTATGACCACGCCCTCGGGCTCGTCCAAAATGTCCACGTCTTCAACCTCGGCCAGCACACACATGAAGGCCGACGGCACGCGCGATATGCGCTACAAGGAAAACAAAACCACCAAAATGACCGGCCCAATGAAAGCCGACGGTACGCCCGACATGCGCTACAAAGCCAACAAAACGACCATGAAAACGACCAAGACCAACATGTAGGTTCTCACGGCCGCAAGGTTTAAAAAAGCTCCTGCTTCGGATGAAGCAGGAGCTTTTTTTGTGCTCGGCTGCCCGCAGGCCGGGTCGCACGCTGGGCCGGCTGGCGGCTGCCTAACTTGCGCCTCCCATCCCAATCAACCTTTGCCCATGCGCTACGCTCCCCTCGCTCCCGAGCTGTTTATTGAGAATCGCCGCCGCTTCCGTGAGCTGCTGCCGCCGGCCTCGCTGGCCATTTTCCAGAGCAACGATGTGATGCCGACCAATGCCGACGGCACCATGGCTTTCCGTCAGAACAACGACCTGTTCTACCTGTCCGGCGTCGACCAGGAAGAAAGCATCCTCGTCATCTTTCCCGAAGCGCGCCTGCCCCAGCACCGCGAAATACTGTTTTTAAAAGAAACTTCCGAGCACATTCTCATCTGGGAAGGCTACAAGCTGACCAAGGACGAGGCCCGCCAAAACTCCGGCATTCCCACCATTATGTGGCTCAACAGCTTCAAATCGGTACTGCCGGCCCTCATGAACGAGGCCGAAAACGTGTACCTCAACACCAATGAGCACATCCGGGCCGTGGTGGAGGTGGAAACGCGCGATGCGCGCTTCGTGAAAATGCTGCAAAGCCAATACCCGCTGCACAGCTACCGCCGGGCTTCGCGCCTGCTGCA
>JANXMN010000066.1 GCA_025354605.1 Hymenobacter sp.
CGCCTTCATCGAGCAGCGCATTGCCGCCGCCCGCACCGCCATGCAGGCCGCCCAGGAATCCTCCAGCTCCGAAACCAAGAGCAGCGCCGGCGACAAGTATGAAACCGGCCGCGAAATGGCCAACGCCGAGCGCGACCGCAACGCCGCCCACATGCAGCAGGCCCAGCAGCTGCAAGCCGAGCTCGCCCGCATCAGCCCCGACGCGGCCTGCGATACCGTGCGCCCCGGGGCCCTGGTGACCACCAGCCTGGGCCGGTTCTATATTAGCATCAGCGCTGGCCAGTTGCTGGGCACCGATGTATTCGCTGTGTCGCCCGCCGCGCCGGTGGCCGTAGCCATCAAGGGCCTACGGGCAGGGGAGGAGGCCACTTTCAATGGTAAAACAGTGCGAATTGAAGTGATAGAATAGACTTAAGAAGGAGAAAGAACTTCTAAATCTGGGATTTCAGCAAAGTGCTTATCGAACGTAAGCAATGGCACATTATAAGCTTGGCAAATGGCACCAATCCACATATCGTTCTCCGGAATGGGACGGCCTTTCCGTTTAAGTGCCAGCCTGTCTTCCGCATAATATTCGGCTGCTAAAGCATCCATGTGCAGCAAACCGAAATCGTAAATGAAGTTCCGATAAAATGGCAGATTAGCTTCAGGCCGTCCGGAATTATGAGCACCAAAAAGTAGTTCGCCAACCACGACGATGGGTAAAACAAAATCTTCAACCTGAACACCAACCGGCAATAACAATTCGCCTTTCAAATAGGCAATGGCGACATTCGTGTCAATAGCTACCATTCGCCTTCGATGTTATTAAACTCTCGGTTGATGATATCCATTATTTCGTTGCCGTCCGCTTTTGACAGGGTTCCCTGATGCTTGGCAATAGTGCCGGAACTGCCCCGGGGGGCACTGTTTGCTGATTCGTGCTGGCGGCGATGTAGAAACAGCAACACGTCGCGCAGCAAGTCCGAATCTTCAGTTGTTGCCACTTCCTTGATGATTTGCTCGCGAATAGTCATAATAAAAGGCTGATGGTAAGTGCTATTGCGCAAACGCTGGCTATTGATAAGGGTTCCCTGCGTTTGGCAACCAAAATTACTTCCACTCGCCGCCGCCGTCGGCGGGCTTGTCGCTATCCGGTTTTATCAGGCGGAATTCTACCCGGCGGTTCACCTTGGCGTCGGCGTCGGTCAGCTCGTCTTTCAGGGGCTTGAAGGAGCCATAGCCGAAGCTCTCGATGCGGTTGGGCAGGAGCTTGCCCTTTCGTTCGATGTAGCGGCGAATGGCCTCGGCACGGTCCTGCGACAGCTTTTCGTTCACGTCGGGGTCGCCCCGGCTGTCGGTGTGGCCCGCGATGCTGAGCCGGAACGTGGGGTGGTCGACCAGAAATACCGCGATGCGGTCGAGGGTGGGGTACATGCTCGCCAGCACGTTCGACTTCCCGGCTTCAAACTCCAGGTTCTTGAAAATCAGGGGCAGCTTGTAGTTGATGCTGTTGGTGAGCAGGGTCATCACCGTGTCGCCCTTCAGGGCAAACTGCTTTTCGACTGAGAAAAAGTCGGGGCTCTGAATCAGCATGGCGTAGTGCGAGCCCTCAATCAGCTCGAAGTCGAAGCTGCCATCGGGCCGGATAAACTTGCTGGCCACCTCGATGCCGTTGTCGGTATCAATGATGCTCACGATGCCGTTGAGCGGTTTGCTGCTCACCGAGTCGAGCAGGGTGCCTTCCACGCGGGTGGTGGCCAGGGGCTGGGCCTCCATCGGCAGCGGGAAGGAGAAGAGGTCGAGGTTATTCATCTCCTGGGCCTCGGAGCGGGCGTAGTACAGGTTTTTGCTGTCGCGGTCGATGGTGAAGTAGTATTCCGAGCCCTTGCCATTCACCAGCGGCCCGATGTTCTTGGGCTCCTGCCAGCGCCCCGCCACCTTGTAGGTCTTGTAGATGTCGAAGTCGCCGAAGTTCAGCAACTGCCCGCGCGAGCTGAAATACAGCACGTGGTAGAGCGGGTGGTAGAAGGGGCTCACCTCGTTTTCGCGGGTATTGATGACCGGGCCCATGTTCTCGGCCGGGCTCCACTGCCCGTTGCGCAGCTTGTGCGTGAAGTAGATATCGGACAGCCCGAAGCCGCCCAGCCGGTCGGAGGCGAAGTAGAGCGTGTCCTCGCCCTGGGAAAGCGTGGGCTGCGAGTCCCAGGCCGGCGAGTTCACCAGCGCGCCCAGGCTTTTGGGGGTGCTCCACTTGCCGTCCACGCCGCGCGTGGCCGTGTACAGGTCGCAGTTGCCGCGGCAGGTGCTGCACTCGCAACGGGCGAAGAAAATGGTGCGCCCATCCTTGCTCAGGCAAGCCGAGCCCTCGTTGTTGGGCGAGTTGATGGGCTTGGGCATCGGCTCGGCATCGGTCCAGTTCTCGCCCTCCTTGTGTGAAGTATACAGGTCCTCATCCACCACGCCCGTGAGCCCGCGCCGGTGCCGCTTGCTGCTGAAAATCATCAGCGAATCGTTGCCCGCCAGCGCCGGCCCGTAGTCCGGGGCCTTGCTGTTGATGGCGTCGCCCATGCTGGTATAAACCCCCTTGGGCGGATGGAAGGTGTTGAGGTTCTTGCGATATTCCACCAGGTCGTAGTAGGTCTTCAGGGGCACGTACAGCGGCGTTTCCTTCCGCTCCAGCGAGTCGTAGTAGAGCTGAATGCGCTTGGTGTCGGCGCGGCTATGCTTCAGGGCCAGGCGGTAGTAGGCTTTGGCCTTCACCGTCTGGCTGTCGCGCTGCAGCAGCTGCCCCAGGTGCCAGAGCATGTCGGTATTCCGGGCAAAGTTGGTGGGGCCGAACTTAGCCACGTAGTCCTCCAGCAGCAGCCGCGTCTGGTGGTACTGCCGCCGCTTTTCGGCCTTGGCAATGGCGCGCAGGGCCTTCTTGTCCTCGAAAAACGGGTATTTGTTGATATTGACGAAGTCGGGCGTGCCATCGGGCCGCAGGTGCAG
>JANXMN010000079.1 GCA_025354605.1 Hymenobacter sp.
CCGCGCCCAAGGCCTGGTTCAGGCCGTTCACGAGGTCCTGCACGGCCGAGGTAGGCAGGGTGCCGTCGTTTTCCACTTCCATCAGGCCCAGCACGTCAGCATTCAGCTGCAGCAGGGCCGTCAGAATCTTGCTGCGCTGGCGCTGGAAGTCGTCATAGGTGAGGGCGCCACGCGAGGTGGGGAAGCCCCCGCCCGCACCATTACCATTGAAGAAGTTGAGCACGTTCATGCTGGCAATTTTCACGTCGAGCGGGCCGAAGGTGGGCACCGGCGGGCGCACGGTCATCACCTGTGGGGCATCGGGGCCGGCCAGGGGCTGCACGCGCCACTTGCTATTGCCGTAGCCCAGAATGCCGCGCAGCCGGGCCACGGTGCTGCCCACGCGCACGGTGCCGGTGGCGGCGTCGAGGTAGGGAATGGGCGTGGGGCTGATGGCGGCGCGGCCATCATCGAGCAGCAGCGACTTATTGGTATTGGCCGTCTGATAGGCCAGCACGGCGGGCACGTTGCTGCTGCCGCTGCTGCTGATGCCGCTGGCGGGGCTGTCGTTGGGGTCGACGAACTGCGTGGGCTGGTACACCAGGCCGCGCAGCGAGAGGGTGAGCTCGCCGCGCGACTTTACCGCCGCCACGTCAGCTACCGTTACGGGGGCGTTGAACTCGACCCGCATGCCTTCGAGCGGCTCGGCACCGGCCATCGAAAACGTGGCGTTGTCCACCACCGAAAAAGCGGGCAGCGGGCTGCTAGCCGCCAGCACCGTGATAACCGGGCTGGTGAGCACGGCCTGGTTGAAGGAGGGCGTGCTGGCCGTTTCCTGCACCGCTCCGCTGATGCGCACGCGGTTGCCCACGGCCACGGTGGGGTTGGTTTGCACCACGAACAGGGCATCGGAAGTGGCGGGGTCGCCGTCGGCTGCGGCCGCGTCGTTCTGCACGTAGAAGCCGGCCGGGCTCAGGCCCGTGTACACGCCCGTCACCACGCCTTCGATGGTGAAGCTGCCCGAGGTGGCCAGCACGCCGCTGCCCTGAATGGTGCCAATGGGCGTGATGGCCTGGGCCTGGGCAGGCACCCGGCCGGCGGCCAACAGCGCGGGCAACAGCATGAAACAAAAGCGGCGTAATACCTGGGGCATCTGATTGAATAGCGAAGCGGACCCAATGCGGGGTTGTAAATGTAACAAGCTTTTGGCGCGGAGCGACGCTCGCCGGCAAAGCCGCTGCCCCGTCCAAATTAACTGCTGGACCAGCGCCTCATGGAACCCATCTACCAGTCGGCCCGCGAAACCGGCCCCTCAGCCCAGTCGAGCAGCGCTGGATGAGCACCGAGTGGCTGCCCCGCGCCGTGTACGCGTTCGGCTACCGCTTCGGGACCGTGCTGGCAGCTCAAAATGTATTTGCCCGCCTGGCCATGACGCATCTGCTGTTAGGGGCCCACGACCTGCCCCACACCTACCGCACTTTCGAGAACGAGGGAGATGCGGTGGCGTGGCTGGCCGTGGCCAGGGAAGTAGAGGCGAGCGAACCAACTCTTAGCTTTGTAGCTTCAACCTGATTCACACGTAGCGATATGTTCAAAACGCTCATCCTCACGATAGGCCTTGCAGCAACTGCAAGACTGGCAGCAGCTCAAAGTCCTGTGATAGCCGCGTCGGCACAGCCAGTTCGTTACCGTTACTGTATGCTCATAAGCCCCGACAGTCGTTTTTCAGGGAACGTGGTCAGGTTGGAATACGGTCAGAACAATACTGCCGCGACGGCGGCAGAAAAGCAGCTAGCGCAAGATGATGCGGCGGTCCGGGGGCTCTACTCGGTAGTAATCGCGCTGAACTACATGGACCTGAAAGGCTGGGAATGTATCGGCATGAACACGATACACTCTACCATCAGCTCCGATAAGCGTGAAATCTATTCCGAAACCGGCTACCTGCTACGGCAGCGAATCCAATAGCACACAGGCGACGAGGAGCAATGCGCTAGGCTTCAACCGCCGCCACCCGCTACGCCAGCTGCCCAGCCAGCAAATCCTCGAACGTCTGGCGCTGGCGAATCAGGCGCAGGGGGCCGTCTTCCGGCAGCAGCACTTCGGCCGGGCGGGTGCGCGAGTTGAAGCTGCTGCTCATCTCGAAGCCGTAGGCCCCGGCGTTGTGGAAGGCCAGCAGGTCGTTTTCGTGGATTTCGGGCAGCAGGCGGTCCCAGGCGAAGGTGTCGGTTTCGCAGATGTTGCCCACCACGGTGTACAGCCGCTCGGCGCCCGCCGGGTTGCTCAGGTTGCTGATGTGGTGGTAGCTGTCGTAGAACATGGGCCGGATGAGGTGGTTGAAGCCCGAGTTCACGCCCGCGAATACCGTGGCAGTGGTCTGCTTCACCACGGCCACGCTCACCAGCAGGTAGCCGGCCTCGCTCACCAGATACTTGCCCGGCTCGAACCAGCATTCCAGCGGCCGGCCGTACTCTTGCTCGAAGGTGGCGAAGGCGGCCGCCACCTGCTGGCCCAGGCTGCTGATGTCGGTTTCGGTGTCGCCGGGCTTGTAGGGCACTTTGAAGCCCGAGCCCAGGTCGAGAAAATCCAGGTCGGGGAAGCGGCCGGCCGCGTCGAAGAGCACAGCCAGACCGCGCAGGAACACGCCCACGTCCTTAATTTCGGAGCCGGTGTGCATGTGCAGGCCGCGCACGTGCAGGCCGGTGCTCTTCACCACGCGCTCGAGGTGGCGCAGCTGGTGAATGCTGATGCCGAACTTCGAGTCGATGTGCCCGGTCTGAACCTTGTAGTTGCCGCCGGCCTCGATGTGGGGGTTCAGGCGCACGCACACCGGGTACGAGCCCCCAAAAGCGGCCCCGAAGCGCTCCAGCAGCGAGATATTGTCGATGTTGAGGTTGACGCCCAGATTTTTGGCCTCGGTCAACTCCTCGAACGTAACGCTGTTGGGGGTGAAGAGAATATTTTCGGGCGCGAAGCCGGCGTGCAAGCCCAACTTCACTTCGTTGATACTCACGCAGTCGAGCCCCGAGCCCAGGCTGAGCACGTGCCTCAGAATAGCCACGTTGGTGAGGGCTTTGCAGGCGTAAAAAAACCGCGTCGGATGGCTGGTGAAGGCCGTCGTTAGCTTCTGATATTGCCGCGTGATACTAGCGGCGTCGTACACGTAGAGGGGAGTGCCGAATTGCTCGGCGGCGGCGCGCAGCGCCTCGTTGATAGCTGACATAAACACAAAAGTACGGCCCGCCCTTATGCGAATAAGCCGGATGCCGCGCTGCTTTCCGTTCTTTCGCCCAATTGCGCTTTCAACTGCTCCCTATGCCTGCTCCCGCTCCCCTCGAAACCTGGCTGCGCGGCCCCGTACCGGGCGTGCCGCCCCTGCTGCAACCGGTGGCCCACGCCCTGCTGCAGGCCCGCGACGAACTGGGCGCGGCCCTGCACGATTTCCCGCCGGCCCGGCTCAACGAACGCCCGGCGGGCGTGGCCTCGGTCGGCTTTCACCTGCAGCACCTGGCCGGCGTGCTCGACCGCCTGCTCACCTACGCCCGCCAGGAATCCCTAACCGAGGCGCAGTTTGCCGCTTTTCACGCCGAAGTGCCGCCCCTGGCAGTTGCCGACGACACCGTCGAAAAGCTGCTGAAGGAATTCAGCAACCAAGTCGATTCAGCCTTGCTTCAACTCCAAAACACCAACGAAGCCCGCCTAACCGAAGTGCGCGGCGTGGGCCGGGCGCAGGTGCCGTCCACGCTCATCGGGGTGCTGGTGCACGCGGCCGAGCATACCACCCGCCACCTAGGCCAACTGCTGGTAACGGCGCAGTGGGTGCGTGATGCAGGGGCGGGGCTTGCCCCCGCCCCTGCAGCTTATGGCGCTACTTCCCCGGCCGGGCGCGCTCGTACTGGGCCGGCCACGGCACTTCCACCCCCAGTTCCTGCGCCGCCACCAGCGGGAAGTAGGGCTCGCGCAGAAACTCGCGGGCCAGTAGCACCACGTCGGCCTGGCCAGCGGTGATGATGGCCTCCGCCTCGGCCGGCGTGGTGATGAGGCCGACCGCGCCGGTCAGGATGCCAGCTTCCTGGCGGATGCGCGCGGCGAATTGCACCTGGTAGCCGGGGCCGACGGGAATAGTGGCCCTCGGCACGTTGCCCCCCGTGGAGCAGTCGATGAGGTCGACGCCGCGCGTTTTGAGCAGCGCCGCCAGCTGCACCGATTCGTCGGCACTCCAGCCGCCGGCAGTCCAGTCGGTGGCCGAGAGGCGCACTAGCAGCGGCAGCTCGGCGGGCCACACCTCGCGGGTGGCGGCCACCACTTCCAGCAGCAGGCGAATGCGGTTTTCGAAGCTGCCGCCGTACGCGTCGGTGCGCTGGTTGCTGAGGGGCGACAGAAACTGGTGCAGCAGGTAGCCGTGGGCCGCGTGCAGCTCAATCACCCGGAAGCCCGCTGCTAAGGCCCGCCCGGCCGCCGCCCGGAAATCGGCTACGACTTTACGGATGCTGGCCGCGTCGAGCGCGAGGGGCACGGGGTAGTTGTCGGCAAACGACTCGGGACCGGGGCCGACCACCGGCCAGCCGCCCGCGCTGGCGGGCACTTCACCGGAGCCCGTCCAGGGGCTGAAAGTGCTGGCTTTGCGGCCGGCGTGGGCCAGCTGCACGCCCGGCACGCTGCCCTGGGCCACGATGAAGTTGTTGATGCGCCGTAGCATGGGCACCTGCTCGTCGGTCCAGATGCCGAGGTCTTCGGGGCTGATGCGGCCTTCGGGCGACACGGCAGTGGCCTCCTGGATGATGAGCGCCGCGCCACCCACGGCCCGGCTGCCCAGGTGCACCAGGTGCCAGTCGTTGGCCAAACCATCGACGGCGCTATACTGGCACATTGGCGACACGACGATGCGGTTTTTCAGGGTGACGCCGCGCAGGGCAAGGGACTCGAATAGATGAGGCATAGAATTGCTAAGGAGGCAAAGCTGCTTTAACCGGATGGAGCCGGCCAGGGTTGTGGAGGTGGACGCTGGCGCGGGGTCGTACCCGGTAGGGCTCCAGCCCCGTGCCGGATACCCCCCCGGCCTCCGGCCGGGCCGCGCCGTCTGGGAGCGGTGGAAAGTGTTGGGGCAGTACCGTTCGGGCGGTACCGTTCTGTGGGCCGGAGGCCCACTCGTAAGTAGACACGGGGCCGGAGCCCTACCGGGTACGACCCCGCGCCGGCTATACGCCCCTAAAATTTGCTTTTTTAAAATCCTCGCTTACCTTGCAGCCGCAAACCACCGCTCCATGCTCCACACGCGCTATTTTTTCGGCTATCACTACTTCTACGCCGCCGCGTAGAACGAGCCGCCGTTTGTAGCTAACCCGCAAACATTTCCAGCGCCGCTCGTTCTTCGGGAGGCGCTTTTTTAATGTCCTTTATTGCCCCAATGCTTTCGCAGCCCACCTCTTTTTTCACCTATTGCTATTACTGCTTCTATCTGAAGAGGCCGGCCCTGTGTTGCCCGTGTTAACCACCACACGCTCCCCAACCACCCAGGGCCCCCACACAGGAGGCCCTTTTTTGTTGTCTGAGGACTTGGGGGCTTGGGGTCTTAGGGACTTGGTTGGAATAAGCTCTTGCTGATTTCTCAACGACTAAATCCCCAAGACCCCAAGTCCCCAAGTCCCTAAGTCCCCTTCACCATGATTCAGTCCGTCGCTATCCAGGGTTTTCAGGGAAGTTTCCACGAAGTTGCGGCCCGCCGCTTCTTCGGGGCGCAGCCGGCACTGCGGCCCTGCGCTACCTTCGCGGGCGTGGTGACCCATGTAGTAAACGGCACGGCCCAGGCCGGCCTGATGGCCATGGAAAACTCGCTGGCCGGCAGCATTCTGCCCAACTACCTGCTGCTGGAACGCCACCCGGTGCGCGTGACCGGCGAGGTGTACCTGCCGATTCATCAGCACCTGCTGGCGCTGCCCGGCACCACGCTGGCCGAGGTGCGGGCCGTGCACTCGCACCCCATGGCCCTGCGCCAGTGCGGCGAGTTCCTGGACCGTCACCCGCACTGGGCGCTGGTCGAAACCGACGACACTGGCCGCAGCGCTCAGCTGCTGGCCGAGCAGCGCCCGGCCGGCGTGGCCGTGGTGGCCGGGGCCCAGGCCGCCGCGCAATTCGGCCTGCAAATCCTGGCCCCCGCCATCCACGACGACCCGCACAACTACACCCGCTTCCTGGTGCTGGAGCGCGCCGACACGGCCCAGCCCGACCCAGCCGCCGACAAAGCTTCGCTGTACTTCTGCGCGCCGCACGCGCCCGGCAGCCTGGCCGCCGTGCTCGCCCGCGTGGCCGCCCACGGCCTGAACCTGAGCAAGCTGCAGTCGGGCCCCCGCCCGGGCCAACCCTGGCACTATGGCTTCCACGCCGACGTGGAGTTTGCCGCGCTGGGGCAGTTGGAAAGGCTGCTGGCCGATTTGGAGCCGGTGACGGAGGAGCTGCGGGTACTGGGGGCATACCGCCGCGGCAGCATGGCCGAGGCGATGGGGGAAGGAAGTGAGGCAGACCTGTCATTGCGAGACGAAGACAACGAGCCGTCTGTCATTGCGAGGAGGTGCGACGAAGCAATCCTTCCTTTCTCAGCGACCAACTTGATGAAGTGACAAGCAGTTTTAATCTTCACCCACAGCTACCAAAAAGGCCTCATCACATTATAAGACTGGTCGCATCGAGAGGAAGGATTGCCGCGTTCCGCTGCGCTCCACTCGCAATGACAGACGAACCCCCCGCCACCATGAACATCCCCCTTGCCAGCCGCCTGGCCCACACCGGCGAATACTACTTCTCGCGCAAGCTGCGCGAACTGGCCGCGCTAAACACGGCCGGGGCCGATATCATCAGCCTGGGCATCGGCAGCCCCGATTTGCCGCCCCACTCCAGCGTGGTGCAGGCACTGGCCGAGTCGGCCGCCCAGCCCACGGCCCACGGCTACCAGAGCTACCAGGGCACGCCGGCATTGCGCGGCGCGATGGCTGAATTCTACCAGCGCCACTACGGGGTGACGCTGGACCCGGCCACCGAAATCCTGCCGCTGCTGGGCTCCAAGGAGGGGCTGATGCACATTGGCATGGCCTTTCTGGAGGCGGGCGATGCCGTGCTCATCCCCAACCCCGGCTACCCAACCTACCGGGCGGTGGCCGAAATCTGCGGGGCTGAGGTGCGGGAATACGACCTGACGGAAGCCACCGGCTGGCTGCCCGACCTGGCGGCGCTGGCCGCCACCGACCTCTCGCGGGTGAAGCTGATGCTGGTGAACTACCCCCACATGCCCACCGGCACGGCCGCCGACCTGCCGTTTCTGACGCGACTGGTGGAGTTTGCTACGGCCCACGACATCCTGCTGGTGCACGACAACCCCTACGGCTTCATTCTGAACGAAACGCCGCCGCTGAGCTTGCTGGCCGTGCCCGGCGCGCGCGAAGTGGCCATCGAGCTGAACTCGCTGAGCAAGTCGCACAACCTGGCGGGCTGGCGGGTGGGCCTGCTGGCCGGCCGCGCCGATGTTGTTGCCAATGTGCTGCGCTTCAAGAGCAACATGGACTCGGGCATGTTCCTGCCGGTGCAGCAGGCCGCCGTAGCGGCCCTGGCGCTGGGCGACGACTGGTTTGCCGACCTGAACGCCACCTACCGTGCCCGCCGCGCGCTGGTGCTGGAGCTGCTGCGGGCCCTGGGCTGCCAGCCAGCACCGGGCCAGACGGGCCTGTTCATCTGGGCGGCGGTGCCGGCCGGCTTTACCGATGGCTACGCCCTGAGCGACGCGGTGCTGGCCGAGGCACGGGTGTTTCTCACACCGGGCGGCATTTTCGGCAGCAACGGGCTTGGCTACATCCGGGCCAGCCTGTGCCAGCCGGAGGCGCGGCTGCGCGAGGCGGTTTTGCGAGTGAGCGCAATGAAAAAGAACGTCATGCTGAGCGCAGCCGAAGCATCTCTACCGCAGCAGTAATTCAATCGTATTGCAACGAAGCGGTAGAGATGCTTCGACTGCGCTCAGCATGACGTGCTGATTACACAGATAACTACTTCACTCCCCATGACCACCACCATCATCGGCCTGGGCCTCATCGGCGGCTCGCTCGCGCTGAGCCTGCGGCAGCACGGCCTGACGCAGCACCTTATCGGCGTGGAAAGCAGCGCGGCCCACGCCCGGCGCGCCCTGGAACTGGGGCTGGTCGATGAAATCGAAACTGACTTAGCCGCTGCCGTGCACCGCGCCGACCTGGTAGTGGTGGCCGTGCCCGTCGATGCGATGGTGGCCGTGCTGCCGCCGGTGCTCGACCTCATTACCGAAAAGCAGGTGGTGATTGACGTGGGCTCGACCAAGCAGGCGCTGCTGGCCGCCGTGGCCGGGCACCCGCAGCGGGGCCGCTTCGTGGCCGCGCACCCCATGGCGGGCACCGAGCACTCGGGGCCGGAGGCGGCCGTGTCGGGCCTGTTCGAGGGCAAGACGGTGGTGCTCTGCGACGTGGCGGCCAGCGACCCCGACGCGGTGCGGACCGTGGAAACCCTGTTTCGGGCGCTGCCCATGCGGCTGCTGTATCTCGACGGGGCCGACCACGACGTGCACACGGCCTACGTGTCGCACATCTCGCACATCACCTCGTTTGCCCTGGCCCTCACGGTGCTCGAAAAGGAAAAGGAGGAGCAGCGCATCTTCGACCTGGCCAGCGGCGGGTTCGAGTCGACGGTGCGGCTGGCCAAGAGCGCGCCGGCCACCTGGGTCCCCATTTTCCGCCAGAACCGGCTGAATGTGCTCGATGTGCTCGACGAGCATCTGCACCAGCTGCAGGTGCTGCGCGGGCTGCTCGCCAGCGAGGACTATGAGGGGCTGACCGAGCAGATTCGGCAGGCCAACCATATTCGCAAGATTTTGCCGTGACGGGTAGAAGTGAACAACTCAAGAGAAGGTCATGCTGAGCGCAGCGCAGCGAAGTCGAAGCATCTCGCGTGCTACTACTAATCAACGACGTCTGACGATTGAATTACTGCTGCACGCGAGATGCTTC
>JANXMN010000114.1 GCA_025354605.1 Hymenobacter sp.
TTTGATGTGGCGACGCGCGCCTATTCTTTCAGCAGGCGCTTGATGAACTGCTGGCCACTGCTACCGCGCACCTGCACCAAGTAGATGCCGTTGGCCAGCGCCCGGGTGTCGAGCGCGCCGATACTGCCGCCTTCGCCGGTGATTCGCAGCACTTCGCGGCCCACGTTGTCGAGCACCCGCACTTGGTAGGGGCCAATGGGCAATGCGGTCAGGTCGAGGCGGGTGGTGGCGCTGGTGGGGTTCGGAAACAGCGCGATACCGGGGGCCACGGCCGGGCCAAAGCGCACGGCGCGCACGGGCGAGTAGCTGGCCGTTTCGTCGCGGTCGACCTGGCGCAGACGGTAGTACAGCAGGCCGGTGGTTTTGGTGCCGATGCCGGCATCGGTGTAGTCGTAGGCCGTGGGCGCGGTGCTGTTGCCCTGGGCCTTCACCTGAGCCAGGCTGGCGAAGGTGAAGCCGTCGGAGCTGCGCTGCACCTCAAAATACGCGCTGTTGCGCTCGCTGGCCGTATTCCAACTCAGTTGCACGTCAACGGCGCGCGCCACTTTGGCCGTGAAGCCGACCAGCTCCACCGGCAGCGGGCGGTTGTCAATCGGCATGGAGTAGGTGGCCGTGTTGTTGCTGCCCGCCCCGCTGTCGTCGGTGGCGGTGTAGGTGAACAACGCCGTGCCCACAAACCCGGCGACGGGGTCGAAGAACAGTTGGTTGGCCTGCCCCACCGGAATCACCTGGCCTGGAATGACGGGGACGCCGTCAAAGTAAAGGATGCCAGCCGCCGCCGACGGCAGCGTCTGGATGGTGAACGAATCCAGGGGCGGGCCGGCCGTGACGGTGCCGCTCAAGGGCGGGATGCTGATGGATGGGGCCGCGTTGCTGATGACCCCGGTCGTGACATTATTGGCCGTCAGGCCCTTGGCGCAAGTGCCGAAGTAGAGGTCGTCGAGGCCAAAGTCGTTGCCGCCAAAGTCCTTGTTCACGTCCCGGATTTCGAGCACGGCCGTGGTGTTGCTGCCCGAAAACCACAGGTCCGCAATCCGCACGTAGCTCGTGGTCCCGTCCAGGGTGGTGACCGTGGAAGTGGACCTGCCGTTGATAACAAAGCCGAGCTGGGCCGGGCTGACGGGGTTAATGCTGTTGGCGTAGGCCGAGAAGCTGTAGTAGGTGTTGGGCCGCACGGTGATGGTTTGCTGGTACACCACCGACAGGTTCTGTGAGCCATTGACAATCATAAAATTGTCGGTGCCGCCGAAGCGGCCCGTGCCCGCGAAGTTGGGGTGGTAGTTGGCGGCGTTGGTGCCCACCGAATACAAGGCTTCCGGTATCAGCTCGTCGGTGCGGCTGGGGTCGTTGGCCACGTACCCGTAGCTCGACGTGAAGCCCGTGTTGCCGCTGGTGAAGCTGGGGTTGGCCAGCAGGTTGGTGCCCGTGCCGATGGTGCACACCGCGCCGGCGTCGTACACGTTCAGGCTCACCGTCGAAATGTTGGAGCACGGGGGCGTGGCCGCCGGCACGCACACCTGGTACGTGAAGCTGTCGGGCCCCAGGTAGCCGTTGGCCGGCGTGTAGCTGTAGCTGCCGTCGGCATTGAAGGTGAGGGTGCCCTGGGTGGGGCCGGCCACCAGCGTGGCGGTGAAAGCCGTGTTGGCCAGGTTGCCGGGGTTGGCATCGTTGAGGATGACGTTGCCCGACTTGGTGGTGTTGCCGGGCACCTCGTTGCTGTCGTCGTTGGTCACGAAGAAGTTGCCCGCCGTCACGGTCACGGCCAGCGTAAACTGGTCGGGGGCCGTGTTAGGGCCCTGGCCGGTGCTCGTGCTGACGGTGCTCACCAACGAATTCGGGCCCAGTGCCGCGGGCACCGTGAAGCTGAAGGTGTAGGTGTTCGTGGTCCCGCTGTTCACCACGGCCATCGTGCCGAAATTAATGGTGTTGGTGCCGGCATTGTACGTGGCCGGGGCGGGCAGCGCGGCTTGTTGAGCGGCCGTCATGCTGGCTCCGGTGGGCAGGCGCACGGTTTGCGTGAGCAGCGTGGCGGCCTGCGGGCCGTTGTTGGTGAAGGTGGCCGTGAACGTACCCGACGACAGGCCCGCGCCCAGCGTGGTGGGGCCACTCAGGTCGGTGGTCACGTCGGCGACCGGGCCCACCACCGGAATGGTGTACGTGGCGGGCAGGTTCGACGCGATGCCCGCGTTGTTGACCGCGAAAAAGAGGAAGGTGGCGTTGCCGGAAAACGCCGGGGCGGGGTCGAAGTTGAGCGTGGCGGCTTCGGCGGCCGTCAGCACTTGGTTGGCGACTACGGGGTCGGGGCCAACGTACAGAATGCCGCTGGCGGGCGCAGGTAGGCTGCCCACGAGGTAGCCCGTCACCGAGCCCCCGGCGTTGGGGTCGGTGCCGGCCAGCGCGGCAATGGTCGTCGGGCCGTTGGTGCTGGGCATGGCGGGCGCGTTGGTCACGGCCGTAGCCACGGGCGGCAGGGCACTCGGCCCGGCGCACAGCGCGGCGTTGGGCACGATGCGGCGGCTGATGCCGGCCCCGGCCGTACTGCTATACTCCAGCGTGAGGACGTTGCCCCCGCCCTGCTCGCCAAAATGCACCAGCACGTTGTGCAGGCCGGCCGACAGCGTGGCCGTGGCCTGCACCGTGACGGAACCGTGCAGGCCGCCGTTGCTGATGCTGGCATTGGCCAGGCTCGGGGCCAGGGCGGCCCCATCGAGCCACAGGTAGGAAGCGTCGTCGGAGGTCAGGTAGAACGTGTAGGCCCCGGCCGTGGGGATGTACACGCTGCCCCGGTGCCGGGTCGAGAACTGGTCGGGGTCGGTGGCGCTGCCCCCAGCCGTCGCGGGCGGAATAATCGGCCCCCAGCCGTCAGCGGCCGTGGTGCTGCTGCTAGCAAAATTTAGCTGCGGGTCGATGCGCGTCAGGCCCGAGGTAGTGCTGCCGAAAAAGGCCAGGTTGTCGTTGAAGTAGCCGGGGTAGTAGTCGGCCGCCAACCCGCTCGATGCCGGCCCGCCGCCGTAGGCCGGGCCGCAGCCCGTGGGGGCCGCCGGGGCCACCAGCGGAATGGTGTACGTGGCCGAGTTGCTGCTGAAGTTCCCGTTGCTGTCGGTCGCGCTGTAAGTAAACGTCACGTTTTGGGTGGTGTTGCCCGCCGGCGAGTAGTAGAGCTGGCTGCCCTGGGCCGCGGTGAGCACCTGGCCGGCGGCCAGCGCGGGCCCCGTGCTGCCGATGCGCAGCACCCCCACCGCCGGCACCGTGGCCAGCGTGAACGAGGCCACCGTGGCTCCGGCCGGCCCGGCGATGGTGGCGCTAAGCGGGCTAATCGCCGTGGCGTTGATGGTGGCCGACGTGCTGATGCTCGCCGTCGTCACCGGGTTCACCGTGAGCTGAGGATTGACTACCGGGGCCGTCAGCGAGAAGTCGTCGAGGCCGAAGTCGTTGCCGTTGCCGTCCAGGTTCAGGTCGCGCAGGCGCAGCACGAGCTGCGTGCTGGCCCCGGGGTTCACCGTCACGGTGTTCAGCTGCCAGCTGCCGCCGTCGGTGGGGTTGCTGAACGCCGGGCCCACGTCCACCCCGTTGGCCGACACCTGCATGCTGGCCTTGCTTACCGGGTAGGTATTGAGCAGCCAGAATGAAAATTGATAAGACTGATTGGCGGTCAGGCCGGTCACCGTTTGCTCCCAGACGATGAGGGGCGTGGTGGCCGCGTTCACAATCAGGTACTGCCCGGTGCCGGTGGTATGGTCGCCGTAGCTGGCCAGAAAGTTAACGTTGTACGCCCGGTTATCGGTCCCGATGGTGTAGGAGCCCGCGCCGGGGTCGGGGCCGGGCGGCGTTACGTACAGGTAGGCGGAAACGAAGCCCGTGTTGCCCGCGCTGAAGCTGGGGTTGGTGAGCAGGTTTTGGGCGGTGGCCGCATTCGCCAGGAGCAGGGCCAGTAGCAACAGGGCGTAGAGCGGCCTGAATATTCGTGTTTTCATGAGCTTAGAAAGGATGAGTGTGAAAAAAAAATATGCGCTGCGGCATCGAAAAGCGCTGTGTAATAGACCACGCGCGGCGCTTTTGTTCTGCCCATTCACCCAGGTCCGTCCCCAACAACCCTCATTCAGGGCGGTTGCTTAAAGTGGTCGGCAGGCTGAAACACAGCAAAGTAACGCAATTGTGGGTAAGGTTCTCGGTGTAGGCCGGATTAGTAATCAATTATTCATCAGGCCGCCCGGCCGCCGCTGAAGTAGCATTCGGTAGCTGATTGACAAGCCCGCCGTGCTCCGAAGCACGGCGGGCTTTTGCGTTGTCAAAGGCTCAAGTGCCGACCAACCACTCAACTTTCTCCCCATAATACCAGTCTGCTCCCATTAAATACCAAAAAGAGCTCCCGGCGAGCGTTTAATGTCTCCCGCTGAGTGATTAATGTCGCCGTCTGACCATTTCGCGGGGGCCGCCGCGTGTTCAGAGGCTCCCGCTGAGCATTTAGCGTCTCCCGCTAAGCATTTGATGGTCCCGGCGGAGCATTTAGCGGCAACGGCCGCGCGTTTCCAGCTGCCGGGGCGAGGTTAGAGCCGGCAACGGGGGCCGCCGCGTGTTACTTTTGGCCCCGTCCCTTTGTTAGAAATGTTATGAACGAGCAGCTAGTTGTTAAGAATTTCGGCCCCATCAAGGACGCCACCGTGGACTTCAAGCGCGTGACGGTTTTCATCGGCCCCACGGGCGGAGGGAAGAGTACGCTGGCGAAGCTGGCGGCGATTTTTAGAAGGAACAATTTCTTTGGGGCTAAGCCAGATGTTCGTAAAAAACAATTCAGTGTATTCTCGCTGACAAATTTCTTTTCACCTGATACCTGGTTTCATTGGACAGGAAAAGGTGACTATGAGAGTTATGAAATCAAAGCTGATTTAACACAACTAGAGACATTTATTGATTCTAAAAGAAATATCACGGGCCAATTCCTGTCCGAAACCAAACAGCAGAGTAGAGGCGAACAGGTAAAGGGAATTATCGAACAAGGGAATTATGAAGAAATCAAAAAGGCGATTGAAAATTATCCAGGCGGAGAAAGCGCAATTGACCCTAAGCTACTTCTTGTATTCAAGCAACTGGAAAGTTTAGTAGTTGAAAGCCTCCAATTACCTCAGCCTGCTTATTTCCCCAGTAATAGGGCACTTGTTCCAGCCGTGGAATACTCTTGGGCTGGTTTGCTCCGAGATGATATCGGCTTGCCCAAAGACACGTTATATTTTGCGAATGATTTCTCTCTTTCTCGTAAACACGTCCCCGAATTAGACATTCCTTTTCTCAATGTCAAGTACATCCATCGCAACGGGCAAGATTTTATCAAAATCCCCGAGAGCGAAACCCTCTTCCGCCTCTACGAAACCGCCAGCGGCATCCAATCCGTTACGCCGCTGCTGGTTCTACTGGAGCATCTGAGCCGCAACACCGAGCAGGCGCAGAGCTTCATCATTGAAGAACCGGAGCTGAACCTGTTCCCCACGGCCCAGCAAGGGCTGCTGAACTGGCTGGTGGAAAAATGCACCAAGGGCGAAAACGACCTGACCATTACCACGCACAGTCCCTACATTCTCTCGCACCTGAACCTGTTGCTCTACGCTTATCAGGTAGCCGAGCAACACCCGGAACGGCGGGAGGAAGTGGCCGCTATCGTGCCCGAGGCCAGTTGGATTAGCCCCAAAGAATTTGCCTGCTACCAGGTAGAAAATGGGGGTGTGCAGTCGTTGGTCAACGACGAATTAGGGATGATTGATAACAACGAGTTGGATGCCCTGTCCGGCGATGCGGCCGATGCTTTCGACAACTTGATTCGCCTGTCGAAAGGCATCGCGGTAAAATGATTATCCGCCTCACGGCACTTATCAACCCAAAGTGCCTCAGTACCCACCCCGACCCGGAATTCTACCTCTACGACCCGCCGCTGGCAGAGCGTGAGGAAGGCTCAACAGCCCCAATTAAGCGACAGCCAACCGCAAAACGGGAGGGAGTTGCCCAGGTTGATGACTTCACCGTAAAGAATCAGACGGCCCACCCCGTTCATCTGGTCACAATTGACTGCTGCCTTTATGATTCCGGCGACGGCACCCGTTGCGACTGTGCGCTGGCACACGAGCAGCAAATTCGGTTCGTGGAATTCTCGCACGGTGTTTTCAGACGCCGAAGCGCCCGCGTTGAAAAGTGCATTCCGCAGCTGGCCGCCACCATCAATGATTTCTACGCTTTAGGAATTATCCCGGCGGGTAGCGTCGTCCAAGCCATCATCTGCGTGGGGTTTACCGAGGATTTCCCGCCTCGCACCGCCATGACCGACATTCGAACCGTGCAACTCAACCTGTTGGTAAAAGCGCCGGTTGCCGTGGAGTTGCGAGTGAGCGACGAAACGACCTTTGTCTAGAACAGCACGAAGAAGCCCCCGCAGCACTAGCTACGGGGGCTTCTTCTTGTCTCAGAAGTGCTTGCTGAACTACCGCAGCACCGTGGCCCGCGTGCCGGCCGCTACTTTGGTGCCCAGCTCGCGCACGGCCTGGGCGATGCCGGCCGCGTCGAAGCCGCACTCTTTATAAAGCTCGTCCTGGGTGCCGTGCTCCACCACACGGTCGGGGATGCCGAGGCGGACGACGGGCAGGTGGAAGCCGTGGTCGGCGAGGAATTCGAGCACGGCCGAGCCGAAGCCGCCGGGCAGGCAGCCGTCTTCCACCGTCACGATGGCGCGGTAGCGGCGGGCCACGTCGCGCAGCATTTCCTCATCCAGGGGCTTGCAGAAGCGCATGTCGTAGTGGCCGGCCGAGAAGCCTTCGGCGGCCAGGGTTTCGGTGGCGCGTACGGCGTAGTTGCCGATGTGGCCGATGCTGAGAATGGCCACGCCGCCCTCTTCGCCCTCGCGCACCACGCGGCCCGTGCCAATGGCCACGCGCTGCAAGGGCGTGCGCCAGGCGGGCATTACGCCCTCGCCCCGCGGGTAGCGGATGCTGAACGGACCGGCGTTTTCGGGCAGTTGGGCGGTGTACATCAGGTTGCGCAGCTCCTGCTCGTTCATTGGGGCCGACACCACGATATTGGGGATGCAGCGCATGTAGGCCAAATCGTAGCAGCCGTGGTGGGTGGGGCCGTCGGCCCCGGCAAAGCCGGCGCGGTCGAGGCAAAACACCACGTGCAGGTTCTGCAGGGCCACGTCGTGCACCACTTGGTCGTAGCCCCGCTGCATGAACGAGGAGTAGATGTTGCAGAACGGAATGAGCCCCTGGGTAGCCAGGCCGGCCGAGAACGTGACGGCGTGCTGCTCGGCAATGCCCACGTCGAAGGCGCGGGTGGGCATGGCGGCCATCATGATGTTGAGCGACGAGCCCGAGGGCATAGCCGGCGTCACGCCCATGATTTTATCGTTGGCTTCGGCCAGCTCCACCAGCGTGTGGCCGAATACGTCCTGGTATTTGGGGGCCTGGGGCGCGGTGGGCACCTTTTTGTAAATCTCGCCCGTGATTTTATCGAACAAGCCCGGGGCGTGCCACAGCGTCTGGTCCTGTTCGGCCAGCGCGTAGCCCTTGCCTTTCACCGTCACGCAGTGCAGCAGCTTGGGGCCGGGAATGGATTTCAGGTCGTTGAGGATGGTGACGAGGTGCTGCACGTCGTGCCCATCCACGGGGCCGAAGTAGCGGAATTTTAGGGCCTCGAACAGGTTGCTTTGCTTCATGAGGGTTGCCTTCATGGCGGCCTCTACTTTGCGGGCAATCTGCTGGGGGTTGGGGCCAAACTTACTGAGCTTACCGAGCACGTTCCAGAGCTCGTCGCGCACCTTGTTGTAAGTGCGGGAGGTGGTGATGTCGGTGAGATATTCCTTGAGCGCGCCCACGTTGGGGTCGATGCTCATGCAGTTGTCGTTCAGCACGACAATCATGTTGTTGGGGAGCACGCCGGCCTGGTTCAGGGCCTCGAAGCTCATGCCCGCCGTCATGGCCCCGTCGCCAATCACGGCGATGTGCTGGCGGTCGAACTCGCCCTTGTAGTCCGAGGCCACGGCCATGCCCAGCGCCGCCCCGATGCTGGTGCTGCTGTGGCCCACGCCGAAGGCATCGTAGGGGCTTTCGCTGCGCTTGGGGAAGCCCGACATGCCGTGGTAGCGGCGGTTGGTGGGGAATTGCTCGCGCCGGCCGGTGAGGATTTTGTGGCCGTAGGCCTGGTGGCCCACATCCCAGATGAGTTGGTCGTGGGGCGTGTTGAAGACGTAGTGCAGGGCCACGGTCAATTCAACCACGCCCAGGGAAGCCCCAAAATGGCCACCGTAGATGCTGACCGAGTCGATGATAAAGTCGCGCAGCTCGGTGCTGAGCTGGACTAACTGCTCGGGGGCGAGCTTCTTGAGGTCGGCGGGCGAGTCAATTGCCGCGAGCAGCGGGCCGGGTTCAACTATCATCAGGACAGGCGTAGTGGGATTGGTGACGGGGATGTAACCGCCTGACCCGCTAAAAGATTATCGAGTTGGCACAAAGGTACGACGGCGCGCGAAGAGCGGTTGGTGAGCGCGGCAGAATTCGGGTGCTGGTCGGGATTTCGGGGGCGTTAGTCCAGTTTGCGCCCACGTGCCCGGCCCGGCAGCAGACCTTTGCGTATCGGCAGGCCGAGGCAGGCGGCGGTCCTGCTGAACGCATTGAAGCGTTCTGTAACGTGAGCGCGACATCCGAACGACTCGTTCCGGCTTGATAGGATGCTTCACCGCGTTCAGCAGAACAGCGCCTTGTTGCTGTAACGCCCTGCCCCTTCGCCCGATATACCTGGCCTGCCGCTCTCCAAACCTTCCGTTGCCTCAGCTGCTTGCCGCTGTAGTGCCTCACCACACCGCTTTTGCTCCCGATAAAACCACTGGCCCGGATGCAACCTCCGGCCCTGCTTATGGCCTTTGCGCCGGCATTTATTACCCTATGAAACGAGTCTTATTCCCTGCGGCCCTTCTGCTGGCCACCTTGGTGCAACTGCCCGCAATGGCCCAAGCCCAGCCGGGTGGCACGCGCCCAGCCGCTGCCCCACGCGCCGCCACCGGCCGCGTGAGCGGCACCGTGACCGACGCGGCTACCGGCAAGCCGGTTTCCTACGCCTCGGTGGCGGTGCTCGATGAGGCCGGCAAGCCCGTGAACGGGGGCGTGTGCGGCGACGACGGCAAGTTTGTGCTGCCCGGTATTCCGGCCGGCACCTACACGGTGCAGGTAAGCTTTCTGGGGTATCAGAACGTGACGCGGGCGGGCGTGGTGGTAGCCGCCGGGCAGGCCGCCGACCTTGGCACCCTGCCGCTGGCGGCCACGGCCCAGAAGCTGGGCGAAGTGGTGGTGACAGCCCAGAAGCCGCTGATTGAGGAGCGGGTAGACCGCACGGTGTACAACGCCGAAAACGACCAGACCACGAAGGGCGGCGACGCCACCGACGTACTCAAGCGCGTGCCGCTGCTGAGCGTGGACCTCGACGGCAACGTGAGTTTGCGCGGCTCCAGCAACATCAAGGTGCTCATCAACAACAAGCCCTCGGCCATTGCCGCCACCAGCATTGCTGACGCGCTGAAGCAGATTCCGGCCGACCAGATTAAATCGGTCGAAGTCATCACTTCGCCCTCGGCCAAGTACGACGCCGAAGGCACGGGCGGCATCATCAACATCATCACCAAAAGCAACAACCTGAGCGGCGGCACCCTGGGCGTGGATGCCAGCGTGGGCACCCGCAGCAGCAACCTGGGCCTGCAGGGCAGCTACCGCACCGGCAAGATGGGCTTCTCGCTGGGCGGCTTCGGCCGGGCGGGCTACAACGTGCCGGGCGAGTTCTCGAACGTGCAGACCATCAAAAACGATAACGGCAGTGTGGCTTCGGTGACTTCGCAGGCGGCCGACACCCGCCAACAGCAGGCCTTCGGCCGCGGCGTGCTGGGCTGGGACTATGATATCAACAAGCACAACTCGCTCACCGCCTCGCTTTCGTATGGGGCGCGCAACTCGCACACCTACCAAGACGGGCTGACGACCCGCTCGTCCCTGGCCAACCGCAACTCGGTGCGCGACGTGAATACCCTCGACAACTCGGGTACCGTGGATGCCAGCCTAAATTTCACCCACACCTTCGAGAAGCCCCAGCAGGAATTCAGCCTGCTGACCCTGTACAGCCGCAACGACCGCAGCAACAACTTCACCAACAGCCTGCTCAGCTCCGACAACGGCTCGCCCAGCTTGCGCAACGAGAACCCCAGCGCCAACCAGGAGTTCACGGTGCAGGCCGACTACCAGACGCCGCTGGCCAAGAACCAGATTCTGGAGTTTGGCGGCAAGGACATTCTGCGCCGCGTGAACAGCGACTACAGCTACTATGCCGCCACCGGCCCCAACGGCGCGTTTGTGTCCCTGGTTGGCCCGGGGCTGAACAACGGCTTCAACTACCGCCAGAACGTGACGGCCG
>JANXMN010000127.1 GCA_025354605.1 Hymenobacter sp.
CCACGGCGATGTTATATACCTGACCCAGCGCCTCGGGGTTCTGCACCAGCGCAGCGCGAATGTTGGCTTCCACGCAGTTCTCCACGAAGGTGAAGTCACGGGTCTGGCCGCCATCACCGTTGAGCGTGGGCGGCTCGTTGCGCAAAATGGCGTCGATGAACAGCGGAATCACCGCCGCGTCGGCTCCGCCCGGGTCCTGGCGCGGGCCGAAGATGTTGAAGTAGCGCAGGCCCACGATTTCCATCCCGTAGGTGCGGGCAAACACGTCGGCGTACAACTCGTTGGCATACTTCGTCACGGCGTAGGGCGAAAGCGGCTTGCCGATGCGGTCTTCCACCTTAGGCAAGCCGGGGTGGTCGCCGTAGGTGCTCGACGAAGCCGCGTACACAAAGCGCTTCACGCCCGCGTCCTTGGCGGCGGTTAACATCTGCACAAAGCCGCCCACGTTCACATCATTCGTCAGCACCGGGTCCTGGATGGAGCGGGGCACGGAGCCCAGCGCCGCCTCGTGCAGCACCACATCCACGCCCGCGCAGGCCGCGGCGCACACGGCCGCGTCGCGAATGTCGCCGTCCATGATTTCCAGGCGCGCATCACCGGCAAATAGTGCCAGGTTTTTGCGGAAGCCGTTGGAGTAGTTGTCCAGGGTCCGCACCTTTTTCACGCCGTACTTCAGCAAATACTCCACAATGTTGGAGCCGATAAAGCCCGCGCCGCCGGTCACGAGAAAAGTCAGGTTGTCGAGCGGCCGCTCGTGGAAAGGATGTTCGTACATAAGTTCTTTAATCGTCTGTCATTGCGAGTGGAGCGCAGCGCAACGCGGCAATCCGTCCTCTCTCAGCGACTAACTTTGTAATGTAATAAGCTTAGATTGTAACCTAAATACGTCTGAGCAAGCAATGAAAAAGGCTTCATCACATCTCAAGGCGGGTCGCTGAGAGAGGACGGATTGCCGCGTTCCGCTGCGCTCCACTCGCAATGACAGTTACCGCCCCGCGTACTGACGGACGTTGTAGTCCTGGTACGCGCCGCTGGTTACGCTGTTCAGCCAGTCCTCGTTTTCGAGATACCAGTCCACGGTTTGGGCCAGGCCCTGCTCGAACGTCACGCTCGGCTTCCAGCCCAGCTCGTTCATGATTTTTGAGGAGTCGATGGCGTAACGCATGTCGTGGCCGGCGCGGTCGGTTACGAACTTGATGAGCTTGCGCGAGGTGCCCGCTTCCTGGCCGGTTTTCTGGTCCACCACGTCGCAGAGCAGTTCAATCAGCTTCAGATTCTGCCACTCGTTCACGCCGCCGATGTTGTAGGTGTCGCCGTTTTTACCCGCATGAAACACGGCGTCGATGGCCGTGGCGTGGTCTTTCACAAACAGCCAGTCGCGCACATTTTCGCCCTTGCCGTACACCGGCACCGGCTGGCCAGTGCGCAGGCGGTGAATGGCCAGTGGAATCAGCTTTTCGGGAAAGTGGTTGGGGCCGTAGTTGTTCGAGCAGTTGCTCAGCTTGATGGGCATGCCGTATGTGTGGTGCCAGGCGCGCACGAAGTGGTCGGAGCTGGCTTTCGAAGCCGAGTAGGGCGAGCGCGGGTCGTAAGCCGTGCTTTCGGTGAACAGCTCGGGGCCAAAATCCAGCGAGCCGTACACTTCGTCGGTGCTCACGTGATAGAACATGTGACCCTCGTAGCCGCCGGGCTGCCACAGGTGGCGGGCCGCGTTCAGCAGGTTCACCGTGCCGATGACGTTGGTTTTCACAAAAGCCATCGGGTCGGTAATGCTGCGGTCGACGTGGCTTTCGGCCGCCAGGTGAATCACCGCATCGGGCTCTTCGTTGGCAAACAGTTGGTCGATGAAGTTCTGGTCGGCAATGTCGCCCTTGATGAACCGGTAGTTGGGGGCCTGCTCAATGTCGCGCAGGTTTTCCAGGTTGCCGGCGTAGGTCAGCGCGTCGAGATTGATAATCTGGTAGTTCGGATACTTCGTAACGAACAGCCGGACAACGTGGGAGCCGATGAATCCGGCGCCGCCGGTGATGAGGATTTTCATTTTTCAGATGTGAAAATGTGATTGATGTGAGAAAGGGACTGATGTGAAAATGAATTTGCTTTTCACATCAATCCCTTTCTCACATTTATAGCGTTTGCTGCCACAGCCACGAGCTGGCCAGCGAATCGGCCAACGACGTTTCGGTGCGGAAGCCCAGCACCTCGGCGGCGTGGGTAGCATCGGCAAAGATGGCGGGCACGTCGCCAGCGCGGCGCGCACCCAGCAGCACGTTCAGCTTCTGGCCCGATACCTCCTCAAACGTGCGCACCACTTCGAGCACGGTATTGCCGCGTCCGGTGCCCACGTTAAAGGTTTCGACCGGCGCGCTGGCCTTGCGGTCGAGCAGGCGCTGCACGGCCGTAACGTGCGCCTTGGCCAAATCCACCACATGGATATAGTCGCGGATGCACGAGCCGTCGGGCGTGTCGTAGTCGGTGCCGTACACCGTTAGCTTCTCGCGCAAGCCCGCCGCCGTCTGGGTAATGAACGGCACCAGGTTGTTGGGCACTCCCAGCGGCAGCTCGCCGATGCGGGCCGATTCGTGCGCCCCAATCGGGTTGAAGTAGCGCAGCAGGATGGTGCGCAGTTGGCTGCCGGGCGCGCCGGCCACGTCGTGCACAATTTCTTCGCACATCTGCTTGGTGCGGCCGTAGGGCGACGAGGCCGGCTTGGTGGGCGTGGCCTCCGTTACGGGCAGCGCGTCGGGAATGCCATAGACGGTGCACGACGACGAGAACACCAGGCTCTCCACCCCGAATTCCGGCATCACCTGCAGTAGCGTCAGCAGCGAGCCCACGTTGTTTTGGAAATAAGCCAGCGGTTTGTCCACCGACTCACCCACGGCCTTGTAGGCCGCGAAGTGAATGACCCCGGCAATGTCCGGCTCGGCCTGGAACACGCCGCGCAGAGCTGTCGCGTCGCCGCAGTCGATGCGGTAAATAGGCACCGGCCGGCCCACAATGGCCTCGATGCCCGCCAGCGCCGATTCCCGCGAGTTGCTGAAATTATCGATAATAACGGGCTGAAAGTCGGCCTGCGCCAACTCCACCACCGCGTGCGAGCCGATATAGCCGGCTCCGCCGGTAACGAGAATCTTTTTCATGAGTTGGTGCTTGGTGCTTGGTTGTTGGTGCTTGGTTGTTAACGCTTGTTTGCTAATCAGGCCTTTTGCAAAACCAAGCACCAAGCACCAACAACTAAGCACCAACCTACAGGCTCCAGTATTGGATATCCTTCATTTTGCCGCGGTACAGGCCCTTAATGTCCACCAGCACGGCGTTATCGGCCGTGATGGACTGGAACCAGGCCTCATCCTTCTCGGCGTAGGGCTGGTGGCTCACGGCCACGATTACCGCGTCGTAGTCGGTGCGTACGTCATCGTTGTGGGTCAGGCGGAAGCCGTATTCGTGGTGCAGCTCGTCGGAGCTGGCGTGCGGGTCGATGATGTCGACGTTAACGGAGAAATTTTTCAACTCCTGAATCACGTCGGCCACCTTCGAGTTGCGAATGTCTTCCACGTTCTCCTTGAAAGTCGCGCCCATTACCAACACGCGGCTGCGGGCCACGTCCTTGCCCTTCTTAATCATCATCTGCACCGTTTTGCGGGCGATGTAGGCCCCCATGTTGTCGTTGGTAGTGCGGCCCGAAAGAATGACTTTGGCATCGTAGCCCAGCTCCTTGGCCTTGTAAGTGAGGTAGTAGGGGTCGACGCCGATGCAGTGGCCACCCACCAGGCCGGGCGAGAACTTGAGGAAGTTCCACTTGGTGCCGGCGGCTTCGAGCACCTCGTAGGTGTTGATGTTCATGCGGTCGAAAATCATCGACAGCTCGTTCATCAGCGCGATGTTCACGTCGCGCTGGGTGTTTTCGATGATTTTAGCCGCCTCGGCCACCCGGATGCTGCTGGCGCGGTGCACGCCGGCATCCACCACGAGCTCATATACCTTGGCCACGGTGTCGAGGGCTTCCTCGTCGTTGCCGCTCACCACTTTCACGATGCGGCGCAGGGTATGCTCCTTGTCGCCGGGGTTGATGCGCTCGGGCGAGTAGCCCACCTTAAAGTCAACCGGGAATTTCAGGCCCGACAAGCGTTCCATCACTGGAATGCAGTCTTCCTCGGTGCAGCCAGGGTACACGGTGCTCTCGAACACCACGTAGTCGCCCTGCTTCAGCACCTTGCCCACCGACGCCGACGCGCCGAGCAGGGGCTTGAGGTCGGGCTGGGCGTGCTCGTCGATGGGCGTGGGCACGGCCACGATGTAGAACTGCGCCTGGCGCAGCACGTCGAGCGAGTCGGTAAAGGTGATGTCGCAGCCGTCGAAAGCTTCTTTTTCGAGCTCTCCGCTGGGGTCGATGCCCTGCTTCATCTGAGCCACGCGGCTGGCATTGATGTCAAAGCCGATGACCTTCAGCTGCCGGGCGAATTCGAGGGCAATGGGCAAGCCCACGTAGCCGAGGCCGATAACGGCCAGCGTGGCCTCTTTGCGCAATAGTTGGTCGTACACGAGAAGAAGTTAGACGTGGCTGATTAGTCAGAAATTAGTTGCTGGATTTGGGCAGCTTCGCCGGCTTAGCCGCCACGGGGCGCACGGTGCTGCCGTCGGGGCTGCGCTCATACTTTTCGCCGCTTTCGGGACAGGTGGCGCGGCCCTGTACGTCGAAATCGAGCTGGTGGCCGAAGGCGCTCATCCAGCCCTGTGGCCGGGCCGGCGTGCCATACACCAGCGCGTAGGCCGGCACGTCGTGCGTGACGACGCTGCCCGCGCCCACGAAGGCGTAGCGGCCCAGCCGCACCCCGCACACGATGGTGGCATTGGCTCCGATGCTCACGCCCTGCTCCAGGTAAGTGGTCTGGTACTGGCCCGGCCCCTTGCGCGGCACGGCGCTGCGCGGGTTCTTCACGTTGGTAAACACCACCGATGGCCCTAGAAATACGTCGTCTTCGCACACCACGCCGCCGTAAAGGCTCACGTTGTTCTGCACCTTCACGTTGCGGCCCAGTACCACGCCGTCGGCCACAAACACGTTCTGGCCCAGGTTGCAGTCGTCGCCGATGGCGGCCCCGGCCGAAATGTGGCAGAAGTGCCAGATGCGGCTTCCCCGGCCCACCTGGCAGCCTTCGTCGAGCACGGCGGTAGGGTGGGCGTAGTAGTCGGAGGTAGCGTGGGGCATGCGGCGCGCGGGGAGTTTCGGCCCCCAAAGGTAAGGCAGCGAGCGGGGTTGGGTTCGTACTTTTGGGTAATCACCCGAATCTGACAATGGCATGGGCCGGCCTGCTTTCAAGCTTTCCAAAGAATCCGACTTCGTTTCATCCGAAGATTTCTGTGGGCACCGGTGGCCGAAGTGTACGCTGGTATAGAACCGCCCGCGCCAGCCGAACAAACCCGCAACTTGTTCAGCTAGTGCGCTTCGAGCACCCCGGATGCTACCGCACGCCGCGCCGAAGCCCGGTAAGGATTCAGCGAATCGGCGGCCACGGCGCGCAACTCGGCCAGGGCGGGTGCCAGCTCCTGGGCCTGCCAGTAAGCCATGCCCAAGTGGTAGCGGGCGCGGCGGGCCAGTTCGCCGGTGCCGCCGGTTTTGCTCAACCGTTGCAGGTAGAGCTGGGCCGCGTTGCCCTGGCCCTGGCGCAACAGCATCAACCCCCGCAGATACAGGAGGGTGTCGGCCCCGACGCTGGCTGGCGATATGCGCCCGAGCGAGTGCAGCGCCGCTGGGTAGTGGCCCGACTGGTACTGGTCAAGTGCCTCGCCAAACAAGGGGTTTGTGCTCAGCAGGGCAGCCGTTACGGGGGGGCCGGGGTCGGGCTGGTAATAGGCCTCCCAATGGCGGGCGGGCAGGGTTCGGTTGGGCTGGCTGAAGTACCAGACCAGCGCCCCGGCCGCCAGCACCAGCAGCCCGGCCAGCGCTGCCAGCACCACGAAACGCCGCTGGCGGCGCTGGACCAGGCGCTGGGCACGCGCCAGGGCCGAGCCCCGCTCATTCATGCGCTCGTCGAGCGATTGCAGCCGCTGGTGCAGCGTGTCGTGGCCGGCGGCCCAACGCAGGTCGGCCGTTAGCTGCTCGTAAGCGGCGTGGGCCTCAGCCAGTTCTTCGTGTTCCAGACGCAGCTCGAAGGCCTCCTGCTCATCGAGGTTCATCATGCCATCGGCGAAGCGTTCCAGCTCGTCGAGGTGGGGGCGCAGGTCTACGCGGGGCGGGGCGGCAGCAGGAGCGTCGGCACTGCCCAGCTGCCAGCCCGAGGGCTCGTAGCCGCCGCGCACCAGCTCGTAAAGCTTGCGCAGGCACAGGCTCTTCTGGCGGCGGGCCACCACGGCATTGGGGAAGCCCATCTTCACGCCCACCTTTTCGAAGCGGTAGTTGCGGAAGTAGAAATAGGTGAGCAGCTGCTGGCAGTCGGCTCCGATTTGGTGGAATTGCGTGAGCAGGCGCTGGCGGCGGCGGGCTTCGGCGGCGGGCAGCGGCACCTGGGCCGGTACCTGGGCGGCTACCCGCTGCTGGGCCATGCCATAGATGAAGGCCCGCAGGTCCTCTGGCAGCTTGGTAATGCGGCCATCGGTTACCTGGTCGTAGAAGTCGAGCAGGGCATCCTGAAGTAGCTCGTGGGCCTGGGGCGCGGCCAGCTGGTGCTGGCGCTGCGCCCACCGCTCGAACAGGTGCCGGCTGCGCTGGTAGAAGTCAATCAGGAACTTCTGATTGCCGATACGAAGCTGAGTCAGGGTTTCGGCGAGAGGAGTGGGCATGGCACGAATCTAAGGCACGGGCAAGTAACAACGGAAACTGGGAATGAAGTGCAGGCGTTGGTGAAGGTGTCGGTCATCCTTCGCTTGCGCAGGACCTTCGCTCGGTCGGGCCGGTTCCGCCACCGCCAGCTTTTCAGCCGTAAGAAAGGCCTTGGCAAGCTTTAGAACGACGAAGAAGCCTGGTGACGTTGACAAGGTCCTGGGCAAGCTCAGGATGACCGACGAATCTTTCCCCATCCCCGCCGCCCCTACTACCTTTACGGCCATGCAAACTGTCGCCCCCGCTCGCCTCCTCGACACCGCCGTTTTCGACCTCATTGCCCGGGAGAAAACCCGCCAGGCCCACGGCCTCGAACTCATTGCCTCCGAAAACTACGTTTCGGAGCAGGTAATGGCCGCCCAGGGCTCCGTGCTCACCAACAAGTACGCCGAGGGCCTGCCCGGCAAGCGCTACTACGGCGGCTGCGAAATCGTCGACCAGGTCGAGCAGCTGGCCATCGACCGCATCAAGGAGCTGTTCGGCATCAGCTGGGCCAACGTGCAGCCCCACTCCGGCGCCCAGGCCAACGCCGCCGTGTTTTTAGCCTGTCTGCAGCCCGGCGACAAAATCCTCGGCTTCGACTTAGCCCATGGCGGACACCTCACTCACGGCTCCCCGGTCAACTTTTCGGGCAAATATTTTGTGCCCAGCTTCTATGGCGTAGAACGCGAAACCGGGCTTATCGATTGGGCCAAAGTGAAGGAAGTTGCTCGCCGCGAGCGCCCCAAAATGATAATTTGCGGAGCTTCCGCCTACTCGCGCGACTGGGACTACCAAGCCCTGCGCGAAGCTGCCGATGAGGTGGGCGCGCTGCTGCTGGCCGACATCTCGCACCCCTCGGCCCTCATCGCTACCGGCCTGCTGAACTCGCCTTTCGAGCACTGCCATATCGTGACGACGACCACGCACAAAACCCTGCGTGGCCCGCGCGGCGGCCTTATCATGCTGGGCAAGGATTTCGACAACCCCTTCGGCCTGAAAACCCCGAAGGGCGAAATTCGCTCGATGTCGGCCCTGCTCGACTCAGCTGTGTTCCCCGGCACCCAGGGTGGCCCGCTCGAGCACGTCATCGCCGCCAAAGCCGTCGCCTTCGGCGAGGCACTGAGCGACGACTTCAAAACCTACACGCAGCAGGTAGCCAGAAATGCGCAGGCCTTGGCCAAATCCTTTGTGGGTCTGGGCTACGACATTATTTCGGGAGGCACCGATAACCACCTAATGCTAATTGACCTGCGCTCGAAAAACCTGACCGGCAAGCTGGCCGAAAATGCCTTGGTGCGCGCCGATATCACCATCAACAAAAACATGGTTCCCTTCGACGACAAGTCGCCTTTCGTTACCAGTGGCATCCGCATCGGCTCGGCCGCCGTAACTACCCGCGGCCTGGGCGAAACCGACATGCACCGCATTGTGGAGTTGATTGACGAAACCCTGATGCACCACGACAACGACACCCGCATTGGCCAAGTGCGCCAACAGGTGAACGCCTGGCTGCAGGACTACCCGCTGTTCGCGTAAGTTTTTACGTATTGAGGGCGGCGCACCTGCTATCTAGCGAAATAAATAGACCGTCATGCTGAGCGAAGTCGAAGCATCTCTACCGTGTAACTAATCCAATCGAAAGGATT
>JANXMN010000170.1 GCA_025354605.1 Hymenobacter sp.
CGTTGGCATTCAGCTTCAGGGCGTCGACCACGTTGCCGTTGTCGGTGGTGCGCAGGGTCAGGCCCAGGTCGGTGGTGGCGGTGGGGCTCGGGATGCGGGCCTGAATGTAGGCCACCGGCGTGGCCGCGCTGTACGGGGCCAAGTAGAGGTGGCCGGGCAGGTACAGGCTCTGGCTGTTGCCGTTGCTGGGGTTGGCCACCAGGTAGCTGTCGCCGGGGCCAGCCACGTCGAAGACACCGCGCGGGGCCGTGGTGCCGATGCCCACCCTCACGGCGTCGACCCCGGTGCCGCCCAGCACGAGGCTGTTGCTTTGGCTCACCTGGGCGTTGAAGCCCAGCGCCCCGGCCTTGGTCAGGTTGCCGGAGCTGGGGCCGGCCTGGAAGCCGTAGGCCCAGTTGCTGCTGCCCGTGGTGTTGTTCTGGCCGCCGTTGAAGCCGCTGAACAGGTTGAAGCTGCCGCTGGTATTGCCGGCGCCGCTGCCGTCGCCGCTGAACTGGTTTTGGGTGCCCGTCGTGTTGGCGAAGCCGCTGAGGAACCCTTGAAACTGGTTGTCGTCGCCGCTGGTGTTGTACCCGCTTTTGTAGCCGATGAACGTATTGCGGTTACCCGTGCTGGCGTAGCCGCTCTGGTAGCCACTAAACTGGTTGAGCAAGCCCGTGGTGTTGAAATACCCGCTCTGGTAGCCGCTGAACTGGTTGTTGCGCCCCGTCGTGTTGCTGTAGCCACTCTGGTTGCCGTCGAACTGGTTGTCGTGGCCGGTCGAGTTGTTGTAGCCGCTCAGCAGGCCGTTAAACTGGTTGTTGAAGCCCGTGGTGTTGAAATAGCCGCTCTGGTAGCCCGTGAACTGGTTGGCATCGGCCGTGTTGCTGTAGCCGCTCTGGTAGCCGCTGAAGTGGTTGTAGCTGGTGGCCGTATTGGAATAGCCGCTTTCAAAGCCAATGAACTGGTTGTTGCTGCCGGTGAGGTTGCTGCTGCCGCTGTTGGAGCCGCTGAACAGGTTCCGGGCCCCGCGCGTGTTGGCGTAGCCGCTGCGGTAGCCCGAAAACTGGTTGTTATCGCCGGCCGTGTTGCTGTAGCCGCTGCTGTACCCGTCGAAGTGGTTGTAGCTGCCCGTGGTGTTGTAATAGCCGCTGCTGTACCCGGCAAAGCGGTTGTAGCTGCCCGTGGTGTTGTTCGCGCCACTTTGGTAGCCCTCGAAGTGGTTTTCGCTGCCCGTGGTGTTGGCCTGCCCACTAAGGAACCCGCTGAAATAGTTGTCGCTGCCGGTCGTATTGGCCTTGCCGCTGTGGTAGCCCACAAACTGGTTGCCGCTGCCCGTGGTGTTGGCGTAGCCGCTCTGGCTGCCACTGCAATAATTGAAAAAAGCCGTCGTGTTCGAGTAGCCGCTCTGGCTGCCGCTGAAGTAGTTATCGTGCCCCGTGGTATTGCTGAAACCGCTTTGGTACCCCGCGAACTGGTTGTCGTCGCCGCTGGTATTGGCCTTGCCGCTCTGGCTGCCCTCGAAGTGGTTGCGCCGGCCGAAGGTGTTGCTCAGCCCGCTTTGGTAGCCTACAAACTGGTTATCGTCGCCGCTGGTATTGGCCAGGCCGCTGCGGTAGCCCACAAACAGGTTGTTGTCGCCGGTGGTGTTGCTGGTCCCGCTCTGGTCGCCCCAAAAGGTGTTGAAATTGCCGTTCGTGTTGGCGTAGCCGCTCAGGTAGCCCCCAAACAGGTTGTCGTGCCCGTTGGTATTGGCGTAGCCGCTTTTGTAGCCATCGAACTGATTCTGGCTGGCCGTGGTGTTGCTGAGCCCGCTTTGATAGCCCGCGAACTGGTTGCTGAAACCCGTCGTGTTAGCTAGGCCGCTCTGGTAGCCCACAAAGTGGTTGCCGTTGCCGGACTGGTTCCCGAAGCCGCTCTGAAAGCCCACGAATACGTTGTTGCTGCCCACGGTATTGGCCTCGCCCGTAGCGTTGCCCAGAAACGTGTTGTGGTCGCCGGCCGTGTTCAGCAGCCCGCTCTTGTAGCCGGCAAACAGGTTGTAGCTGCCCGTGGTCGTCACGTTGCCGCTCTGAAAGCCGAGCGACACGTTGCCGTTGGTGTTTTCGCCGATGTTCAGCCCGCCGTCGGCCCGCACGCCCAAGCCCACCGCCGCCCCAACGCTGGCCCCCGTGCCGGTCAGGGCCTGGCCTTGCATATTCAGGGCCTGGGTAGCCGTGTGGTTGCCCAGGTTGTCGGACGTGGGGTTGAAAAACGTCCAGGCCGGTGCTCCTGCGGTACCGGCGTTGTACCAGAAGCCGGGCTGTGCGCCGTCGGTTTGAAACACGAGTAAGCCTTTAGCTGGCGCGGCAACGGCCGTGCGCTGGGCCGCCGTCAGGCGCGGCACCAGCAGGCCCCGGCCCGTGCTGGTCACGTCGAGGGCCGCCGAGGCATCCGGCGTGGTCGTGCCGATGCCCACTTGGGCATGGGCGGCGGCCGCCAGCAGCAGCAGCAGGGCCGTCGCCGCCCATGCCATAAGAGCGAAGTTTAGCCAAAGGGAACATAGCGAAAGCAGGTAAGAATGAGAGAAGAAGTAGCGCCGCGCCGGGGACCCGCCGGCAGTGCCCGGCCCCGCCGATGCCCGAGGCCGGCCGAGCCCGCCACCCGGGCCAGCAACACCCGGGTCCGTTCGGGCAGCTCGCCAATCAGTCGAAGTAAGAGAAAGCCTTTCATCACGAGAAAATGAGCGAATGAAACCCGGGGAAGAGCCCGTTGGCCCGTCCGGAATGCGGTGGCCAATCACCCGGCCCGGCAGTAGCATGATGCGCCACCAGCAACTGGGTAATTGAAGTTGTCAAAGGTCTAAATGCTGGATTTCAGGCCGTTTCACATGCCAGGCATTTGCTTGTCGATTCCGGTCGGCCCTTTCGGTTTTGGGTCAATTCCTTTCCGATTTCGGCCCTGGCCCCCGCCTGGTGCCACCACGCGCCCCCAAAGCCCGCCAACCAACCGTCTGGCGGACGCATAAAAAAAGGGGCGCCCCGCGCCCCTTTTTTCTCCCTTCCACACTGCGCGCTACTGCCGCGCCGCCTCGCTGGGCGGGTAGCCAAACTGCCTCGAAAAAACCGTCGAGAAGTGCGCCGGGCTGCTGAACCCCACCCCGTAGCCAATCTCGGCCACCGTGCCGGCCTGCTCGCGCAACAGCGCCCGGGCCCGCAGCAGCCGCGCCGTGCGGATGTACTCGGCCGGGGCCTGCCCGGTGAGGGCGCGCAGCTTGCGCTGCACCTGCGTGCGGCTCAGGGCCACGGCCCGGCTCAGCTGGTCCACGTCGAACTCGCTCTCGGCCAGGTTTTCCTCCACCGAGGCCGCTACCCGCGCCAGAAAGTCCCGGTCGAGCGCCGAGAGCCGGGCCGGGGCCAGGGTCGGGGCCGGCTCGTCCGCCGGGGTGCCGTCGGGGTCCGGGGGGCCAGCCAGCACGAGGTGCTGCTCGGCGCGGGTCAGGGCGCGGGTGCGGTCACGCAGGGCCAGCAGGTTGCGCACCTGGGCGCGCAGCTCGCGGGCGGCGAAAGGCTTGCCCAAGTAAGCATCAGCCCCGGTTTCGAGCCCTTCGAGCCGGTCGGTGGCGGCCGACTTGGCCGTGAGCAGCACCACCGGCACGTGGCTGGTGGCTGGGTGGGCCTTCAGTTGGCGCACCACGCCGTAGCCGTCCAGCCCCGGCATCATCACGTCGCTGATGACCAAGTCGGGCACGCTGGCCAGGGCCATTTCCACGCCGGCCCGGCCATCGGCAGCCTCCAGCAGGCGGTAGCCGGCCGGCTCCAGGCTGCTGCGGATGAACTCGCGCACGTCCTCGTTGTCTTCCACAAAAAGCACCAGGTCAGCCTCGGGGAGCGGGCTTTCGGCGGCGGGCCGGGGCGGGGTCTCGGCCGGGTCGTCGCCCGCGCCAGCTGCCGTTCCGTCATGGCCGGTCAGGGCCGGGACGGGCTCGTCGGCAGCGGTGGGCGCGGGCACCAGGCCATAGGGCAGGCGCACGGCAAAGGTGGCCCCCTGGCCGGCCGCGCTGCTCGCCACCACGGTGCCGCCGTGCAGCTCGGTGAGTTCCTTCACCAGGGTCAGGCCGACGCCGGTGCCGGGCTGCGCCCCGGGCGTGGTCGGGTGCGCTCCCTGGTAAAACCGGTTGAACAGCTGCGGCAGGTGCTCGGGCGCGATGCCCGGGCCGGTGTCGCGCACGGCCAGCTCTACTAGCGCGGGTGCCGTGGTGGTGGCCGCTACGGCGCGCCAGCTCAGGGCTACTTCGCCCCCGGCGGGCGTAAAGCGCAACGCGTTGCTGAGCAGGTTGGTGAGCACGATTTCCAGCTTGGGCGCGTCGAACACCAGGGGCAGCCGCACGGGCCCCTCAGTGCCGAAGCGGATGCCCCGGGCCTCGGCCATCGAGGCGAAAGTGCCGGCCAACTGCCGGGCCAGCTGGGCGGCGTCGCCCGCGGTGGGCACCAGGCGCATGGCCCCGGCTTCGAGCTTGCTCAGGTCGAGCAATTGGTTGATAAGGTGCAGCAGCCGCCGGGCGTTGCGCAGAATCAGCCCGCTTTTGCGGCGGGTGGCCGGGTCCGGACCCTCGTCCGCCAGCTCCTCGGCCGGCCCCAGAATCAGGGTGAGCGGGGTTCGAAACTCGTGGCTGATGTTGGTGAAGAAATTGGTTTTCAACTCATCCAGGTTCTGGAGCTGGCCAGTGGTGGCCAAGCTGGCCTGCAGCTCGTGGTTGGCCTGCTCCAACTCGGTGGCGCGGGCCGCCAGCTGGCGGTTGGCGGCTTGCTGCGCGTCTTCCTTTTCGCGCAGCATGGCCAGCACCCGGCCCTGGGCCTGCTGCTCGGCCTGGCGGGCCAGGTTGATGCGGTCGGCCAGGCCGAGCGAGAGAAACACCATTTCCAGCACCCAGGCAATGGCCGAGCCGTTGATGGTCCACCCGCTGACGGGCAGCACATTCAGCTGCGTCAGGTAGAAGGCGAAGATGGACAGGGCCACCAGCCCCCAGCCGGCCATGTAGTAGCGCGCCGGCCGGTAGCCCCGGCGCAGCACCGCCGTGCCCACCACCAGCAGCGGCAAGCTCGACAGCAGCGGCAGCCCCAGCGTGAGGAGGCCCAGCAGCGCCCCGTGCGCGAACAAGGCGGCCAGCGCGGGCACGGGCGAAAGCAGCACCACCCCGCTCAGCAGCCAGTCGAGGCGCGGCACCAGACGGCGCGAGTCGAGGAAGGCCCGCGCCATCAGCGCCCCGAACAGCATCACCAGCCCGTTCAGCAACTGCTGTAGCACCAGCTCCCCCATCTCCCCGAGCCGGGGAAAAAACCACCACGCCAGCAAGCCCTTCATTTGCAGGTGCAGCGCACAGAAGGCCAGCACGTAGGCCACATAGTAAAAATAGCTGACCTCCTTGATGGAGAGAAACAGGAACAGGTTGTACAAGGCCAGCATCAGCATGGCCCCCAGGAACAGGTTCAGAAACAGATTTTCCCAATAGCTGCTTTGCTCCATCTGGCGCCGCTCGCTGATGCTGTAATCGAGCAGCCCGCCGGGGGTGCACACGTACACCGTAGTGGGCTGGCCCAGGGGCAGGGGCAGGAGGAAGTTGTAGCGGCGGTCGGGCACGGCGTGGGTGCGCGCAAAATCCAGGTCCGGGCCGGCCGCAAACTGCCGCACCTGCCCGTCCGGGGCCACCAGGTAAATAGTGATGGGTTGGTGGTTCGCGATGTGGGTCCAGATAATCCAGGCGGTGCGGCGGGAGGCCGCGTTCACCAGGGTGCCGCGCAGCCACACCTGGCCCTGCCATGCCCCGAAGTTGGGCACGGCCTGTTGGCTGTATCGGAAGCGGGCCGCCCAAGCTGGCGCGCGCACCTGCGCCAGCGACAAGTCCGGGGCCGAGTCGTGGCGAACGGCCAGCACGTCCCAGCTCCGGCCCAAGCCGTACTCCCGGGTGGTGTCGCGCAGCAGCAGCGCAGGGGCCGCCCCGGAGCCTCGGGGCCCGGCCGCTCCGGGGCCACCCCGAGCCCCGGCTCCGGCCCCCGCCAGGGCTAGCAACGCGCATAATGTCCAGCCCAACAGTTTCATACGGTAGCGAAACAAATGATTGCCAACGCTGGCCGCGACCCATCGTCGCGTCGCGGTGCAGCCTAAAGGTCGGGTAATAATTCGCTATCGCAATTATTGCGGGCTCATGCGCGCCCGTTGGGTAGGGGCGGCTGCGCGTGGTAGGGCAGCGGGGGCCGCCCGTGGTTAGGGTCGGCCAGCACCGCGCGGCGCGCTTCTTCGCCACCCGGCCCGGTGCAAGGGGCCGCGCCCAAGTCCTGGGTCAGGGCACCATTGGGGAAGAGGTAACCGGGCCCTCCCGCCGCGCCGCCTCGCTGGGCGGGTAGCCGAACTGTCGCGAAAAGGCCGTCGAGAAATGCGCCGGGCTGTTGAATCCCACCCGGTAGCAAACGTCGGCCACGGTGCCGGCCTGCTCGCACAGCAGGGCATGAGCCCGGTGCAGGCGCTCGGTCCGGATGTACTCGGCCGGCGACTGCCCGGTGAGGGCGCGCAGCTTGCGGTGTACCTGCGTGCGGCTCAGGGCCACGGCGCTGCTCAGCTGCTCCACGTCGAAGTCGCCATCGGGCAGGTGCTGCTCCACGGCCGCCGCCACCCGCTCCAGGAAGCTGCGGTCGATAGCTGAAAGCGAGACCGGAGGTAGGGCGATGGGCGCGACAGCCGCGGCAGGCAGCGCTTCAATGGCCCGGGCTTCCGTGGCGGTAGCAGCGGGCAAAGCTGCCTCGGGCAGGCGGGGGGGCGCGGGCGTGCCGACGTGCCGGGCGGCCTGGGTGAGGGCGCGGGTGCGGTCGCGCAGGGCCAGCAGGTTGCGCACCTGGGCGCGCAGCTCGCGGGCGGCGAAGGGCTTGCCCACATAGGCATCGGCCCCGGTTTCGAGCCCTTCGAGCCGGTCGGAAGTCGACGACTTGGCCGTGAGCAGCACCAGTGGCACGTGGCTGGTGGCTGGGTGGGCCTTGAGCTGGCGCACCACCCCGTAGCCGTCGAGGCCCGGCATCATCACGTCGCTCACAATCAGGTCGGGCACGTGTTCGAGGGCCATTTCTACGCCGCGCAGGCCGTCGGGGGCTTGCAGCAGGCGGTAGCCAGCGGGGGCCAGGCTGCTGCGGATGAACTCGCGCACGTCCTCATTATCTTCGATGCAGAGCACCAAGTCGGCTTCGGGGTCGGCTTCGCGGGGCGCAGCATCGGCCAGGGCCGTGGCGGGGGCCAGCTCGGGCAGCAGGCCGGTAACGGAGGCATCGGCGCTGGCCGGGAGGGTTTCGGGGCCAGCGGCGTGGGCCGCGGGCACCAGCCCCTGCGGCAGCCACACCCGGAACGTAGCCCCCGCGCCGGGTGGGCTCTCCACCGCTACGGTGCCGCGGTGCAGTTCGGTCAGCTCCTTCACCAGGGCCAGGCCCACGCCGGTGCCGGGCTGCGCGCCGGGGGTGCTGGGGTGCGCTCCCTGATAAAACCGGTCGAACAGGTGCGGCTGGTGGGCCGGGGCGATGCCCGGGCCGGTGTCGGACACGGCCAGCTCCACGCCGCCCAGGCGCGTGCCGGTGGCCGGCACCTCGCGCCAGCTCAGCGTGACGGTACCGCCGGCCGGCGTAAAGCGCAGCGCGTTGCTGAGCAGATTGGTGAGCACCACGTCGAGCTTGGGCGCGTCGAATACGAAGGGCAGGCGCGTCGGCCCTTCGGTGCGGAAGGCAATGCCCCGGGCCTCGGCCATCGAGGCGAAGGTGGCGGCCAGGTGGCGGCCCAGGGCGGCCAGGTCGCGCGCCTCGGGCAGCAGCCGCATGGCCCCGGCTTCGAGCTTGCTCAAATCAAGCAATTGGTTGATGAGGCGCAGCAGGCGCTGAGCGTTGCGCTGAATGAGGGTGCCTTTGCTGCGGGTGGGGGCGTCGGCCCCGTCGGCCATCAACTCCTCGGCCGGCCCCAGAATAAGCGTGAGGGGCGTGCGGAACTCGTGGCTGATGTTGGTGAAGAAGTTGGTTTTCAGCTCATCGAGGCTTTTGAGCTGCTCGGTGGTCGCTAGGCTGGCGCGCAGCTCGTGGTAGGCGTGCTCCAGCTCGGTGGCGCGGGTGGCCAGCTGTTGGTTGGCGGCCCGCTGCACTTCTTCCTTCTCACGCAGGCGGGTCAGGGCTTCGGCCTGGGCCTGCTGCTGGGCCTGCCGGGCCAGGCTCACGCGGTCGGCCAGGCCCAGCGACAGGCACACCATGTCGAGCAGCCAGGCCAGGGCCGAGCCGTTCATGGTCCACTCGTTGGAGGGCAGCACGCCCAGGTTGGCCAGCGAATACAGAAATACCGACCCGATTACCAACCCCGCGCCCACCATGTAGTAGCGGGCGGGGCGGTAGCCGGTGCGCAGCACGGCCACGGCCACCACCAGCGTGGCCACGCCCGAGAATAGCGGCAGCACCTGCGACAGTACCCCCGTGTGGCCGGGGCGCAGCCAATGCAGCAGCAGCGGCAGCGGGGTAGTCACCACAATGGCCGTCAGCACCCAGTCGAGGCGCGGGGCCAGGCGGCGGGTTTCGAGGTAAGCGCGCGTCATCAAGGCGGCAAAGCTGGCCGTCAGGGCCGAAACCACCAGGCGCAGCAGCGAGTGCGTCGTTAAGCTCAGGGCTGGCAGCCACCACACCAGCAGCCCCTTCGCCAGCATCGTAGCCGCGCTAAAAGTCAAGACGTAGGCCACGTAGTAGCCGTAGGCTGGCTCGCGTAGCGAAAAGAACAGAAACAGGTTGTACAGGGCCAGCATCAGCATAGCTCCGTAGAAAACCCCCATTGTCAGGTTTTCCCAATAGCTGAGCATCTGGAAGCGCTGCTGCTCGCACAGGCGGTAGTCAAGTAGGCCGCTTTTGCTGCGCACGTAGAGCGTGGTGGGCTGCCCGGGCGGCAGTGGCAGCACTAGGTTGAAGCAGCGGTTGGCCACGGCCCGGCCCCTGGCTCCTGGCCCGGAGGCCCCTAGCGTGAGCTGCCGCACCTGGCCGTCGGCGGCTTCCAAGTATACCGTTAGCGTGTCGGACTGGAAAAGGCCGCTACGCAGCAGCCAGGTCGTGTGCGGGCCCGCAGCATTCACCACGGAGGCCCGCAGCCACACCTCGTGGCGGCCGTCGACGTTGGGCACGGCCCGGTGGTTGGCGGCGAAGCGCCCGGCCCAGACCGGAGCCCGCACCCGGGCCAGCGACAGGGTCGCATCGGTGGGCACCACCAGCAGGTCGGCGTAGGTGCTGAGGTGGTAGTCGCGGACGGTGTCGCTCAGCACCAGCTGTCGGGCCGGCGGGCCAGGCTGGGCGGTGGCCCGGCCGCCCACCAGGGTCAGCAGCATGCACAGGAGCCAGCCGGGAAGCTTCATCGGGCGAGGGATAAGCGCGGGTTCAGCCATGAAATATAGCCGGGAAAGTTCAGCTTATCACCAGCAAAGTTGGCGGTTTACAAACCAATTATAGCAATTCGCGCATTATTTTGAGCCAATTGAGGCAGCCCGCTGCTGCCCGGCGGCTAGGCTTGGCGGGCGTGGCGGGGCAGCGGGCGCAGCACGTGGCCGGGGTTGGCCAGCACCACGCGGCGGGCTTCTTCGCGGGCTTCCACTTCGTACTTGTTGTGGTAGTAGCCCACCCGCGCCGACTCGACCAGGTACTTCCACAAAAAGGGCAGCAGGCCGTGCTCCTGATACTGCCGCAGGTGCACCGCTTCGTGAGCTACCCATTCCGGGTCGGCCAGAAACTCCTCGCGGGTGGTGCCGCTCAGGTGCACGGTGCCGCCCACCACCATGGCCACGCGGGGCGCTTTCAGCACGAGGCGGGCAATGCGGGCCAGGGGGGAGTTGACGGCGGTGCGAAAGTTTTGCATGCGAGCAAGATACGGGAAGTTAGCGAAGGCGCCAATACGGCAGGATGCGAAAGATGGTTGCAAGATGAAAAGGTGATTTTCGCCTTTTTAATTATAATTTGTTAAGAATTTTTGAATTTTTCTCAGCAAAAGTGCAGCCGGTCTGAAAAATTACCCCTAGCTTTACCCAGCAACCCCTGCTATGGCCAATATGATTCCTACGGGGCGCGACTCTTTCCTCACTTCTTTACTTGGCTGAGTCCAGCCTTGCCTATCGCCTAAGAAAGTTACTCGCCCGGCTCTTCCTCAACCCCTTAGGAACCCGGATTTGTGCCCCCTACCCTCTAACGACGGACAATGAAAAACAGCCTCCTGTATTGCCTCGCCGCTGGTTCGCTAGCTCTCTCCTTCTTCTTCGAACGCCCCGCCGATGCTTCGGCTACGCTCCGTGCTCCCTCGGCACCGGTCGTGGCCGAAGCATCGCTGTTTCCGGCCCTGACAACGAACGAGCCCGCTAACGACCCCGCCACCGGCACCACCCCCGCTGCCAACAAGCCCGCGCCTACAGCCGCCGAGCTGGCCGCCTCGCGCGACTCGCTCACCTACCATTACTACGCGCAGACTCTGGGCCTGCACCTGGCCTTCGACGAGAACAAGAACCTGTTGCGTACGGTAACTGACTGGATTGGCACCCCTTATAGCTACGGCAGCAACTCGCACCGCGGCACCGACTGCTCGGGTTTCGTGACGCGGGTGTTCCGCGAGGTGTACGGCATCACGCTCCAACGCTCGTCGCGCTCCATGTTCGGCACCACCCAGCGCGTGGCCAAAGCCGAGATGCAGACCGGCGACCTCGTGTTCTTCCGTCGCGGCCACGGCCCCATCTACCATGTCGGCATCTACCTGAAAGATGGCAAGTTTGCCCACTCGGCCTGCAACGGCGGCGTGATGGTGAGCTCGCTGCACCAAGACTATTACCGCCGCAATTTCTACGCCGCTGGCCGCGTGCCCGCCGTGGCCGCTGCTGCTGCCCGCGCCGCCGAGGATTTGGTGGCCCGCACCGAATAGGTGCCCCGGTTGTTGCAATAGCCCAGCGCCCGTTCCTTCCCGGGCGGGCGCTTTTGCTGAAGCTCGCGAGAGTGGAGAGAATAAAAAATTCTATACCAGGTTAAACCCGCTACGGCGGGATTAGTCTCTGATTAAGAATGTGGTGCTCGTGCTGGTTTTGCCCGCCCGGAGCCGTATCTTCCGAACTGTTTTTGAGGTTTCTTTTTGAGCTTGCTTATGAACCGCAGACATTTCCTCCAGCAAAATGCGGCCGTGTTGCAGGAGCCGGCGCGGGCCGCTGCCGCTGCCAGCCAGCCACTCGCTGCCGATGCGCCCGCCTCCGGCACCGCGCAGCAGCAGGACCCGCCCGAAACCATCAGCCGGTACGCCAATAAGGTGTTGCCGACGGGACTGGCCCGCACCACGAGCACGCTCGCGCCCTACACCGGAGCATGGGGCTACTCCCAAGCCGCGCATCTGTTGCGTCGCTGCCTGTTCGGCCCCACCCGCACTGATATTCAGACGGCGGCCGGCTCCAACCTCACTGCCGTGCTCAACGGCCTGCTCACGACCCCGGCCGCCCCGGCCCCGCCCGTGAACGTGTCGGCCACCGATACCAGCGTGCCCATCGGGCAAACCTGGATTGGGCAGGTGTTCGACCAGAATTTCGAGGGCGTGCGCCGGACCTCGTTGCGCGACTGGTGGCTGGGTTTACTGCTGAACCAGAACACTTCGCTAACCGAGAAGATGACCTTGTTCTGGCACAATCACTTCGTGGTAGAGTTCGGCAATATCAACGACGCCCGCATGGGCTACGAGTATGCGCGCCTGCTGCGCCAGTTCGCGCTGGGCAACGTGAAGCAACTGACCAAGGACGTGACCGTGACGCCCGCGATGCTGCGCTTCCTCAACGGCAACCAGAGCGTGGTGGGCGCGCCCAACGAAAACTACGGCCGCGAGCTGCTGGAGCTGTTCACGGTGGGCAAAGGGCCCCTTATCGGGCCAGGCAACTACACCAACTACACCGAGGCCGATGTGCAGGCCGCGGCCAAAGTCCTCACCGGCTGGCGCGAGCAGACCACCGCGCCCGTAAGCAGCTACTACACCGCCAGCCGCCACGATACCACCACCAAGGTGTTTTCGAGCGCTTTCGGTAATGCCAGCATCGCAGCCAGCGGGGCCACCGAGTACCAGGCGCTGGTCGACCTGATTTTCCAGCAGGCCGAAACGGCGCGCTTCCTGGTGCGCAAGCTTTACCGCTGGTTCGTGTACTACCTGATTGATGCCCAGGTCGAAACCGACATCATCCAGCCGCTGGCCACGCTGCTGATTCAGAATAACTTCGACATCGTGCCGGTGTTGCGCACGCTACTCAGCTCGCAGCACTTCTTCGACGCGCTGAACGTGGGCTGCCTCATCAAAAGTCCGCTCGATTTCACGGTGGGGCTGGTGCGGCAGATGGAAGTGGTGTTCCCCACGGCTGCCGCCAACCTGGCGGCACAATACAGCCACTGGGACTACCTCTACAGCCTGGCCTACGTGCAGCAGCAAACCCTGGGTGACCCGCCCAACGTGGCCGGCTGGGCAGCCTACTACCAGACGCCGCAGTACCACGAGCTCTGGATAAACGCCGTGACCTTACCCCGCCGCAACCAGACCACCGACCTGTACATCGGCCCCGGTGCCACCCGCAGCGGCGTGAAGGCTATAATCGACCCGGTGGCCCTGGCCCAGTCGTTCCCGGCCGCTACGGCTTCCGACTGCAACCTGCTCATCGACGAGTTTGTGCGGCTGATGGTGCCCATCACCCTCACGGCCAACCAGCTGGCTTTTCTGAAAAGTGCGCTGCTGCCCGGCCTGCCCGACTTCGAGTGGACCGTGGAGTGGCAGCAGTACTTGGTCGCGCCCACCAACGCCGCCAAAAAAGCGGCCGTGACCACCAAGCTGCAA
>JANXMN010000176.1 GCA_025354605.1 Hymenobacter sp.
GCGACGCATCCTGGCGTCTCGTCGTTGAACGATGTCCTGCGAACGGCCCGAATGCCGGCTGTTCAACCACAAGACGCCAGGATGCGTCGCTACATCAGCCTGGCTGGCGGCTGTCCCCTCAGCTCTCCGTCTTCACCAGCACCAGCTGCCCTTTGTCGGCGCTGCTGATTTTGCGGCGGAAGTCGAGGTAGCCGGCGTAAGCCGCTTTCGGCAGGCGGGCGCGCCTGAGCTCCAGGCGGCGCACGTAGCGGATGGTGCCGTCGGGCAGGGTGGCGTACTGGCTGGCGTAGGTGCCGTAGGGCGTGCTGAGCTGCACCGGGGCCGGCAGGTTTTCGGGCTTGAAGCCGGCCGGCAGGTGCAGGCGCACGGTGTCGGCGTGCAGGCTGGCCTGGGGCAGCCACACCTCGGCCTGGCGCTCGCCAATCTGGGGGGGCAGGGCCGGCAGGCGGCTGAAGAGGTTGGGGTTGAGGAAGACGCGCTTGCCGCTGGGCGGCGCGAAGCCCGGCAGGGTCAGGCTCAGGTTTTCGACCACGCCGGGCAGCGCGCCGGCCGGGGCCGCCGCCAGCGTGCAGCGCGTGAGCGTGAAGGTAGACAGCCTCAGGTGGTCGACGATGTACTTCTTCTGGTCGGGCGCACCCAGCTCGTGCAGCAGCTGGGCGTAGGTGTCCTGCTCCTGGCCGGTGCGCAGGGTGCGGGCGGTGGCCGTGGCGCTGCCGCTGGCATCGAGCGTGAGCTCGACGCGGCGTTCGAGGCGGTTTTCGGGCGCGCCGTAGCGCGGGGTAGCCACCAGCTTGCCGCCCTCGGGGGTGAGCAGCAGCGCGTGCCGGTTGCCGGTGAAGCTGCCCATGTAGCCGAAGGGCTCGGTCTGGCTGGTGCATTCGAGCCACAGCGTATCGGGCCGGCCGGCGGTGCTGAGCGGGGCGCACAGAATGGCGTGGTTGAACTGCGAGCTCGGAAAGTCGGCACGCAGGTCGGCTTCGTCGGAGCCGGCCCCCACCAGGGCCACGTAGGCGGGCACGCCGGCGGCGGCCAGCAGGGCCTTGGTGTAGTTGCTCAGGGCCTTGCAGTCGCCGTAGCCGCTGCCGGCCACCGCGCTGGCCGGAAAGGTCTGCCAGCCGCCGATGCCCAGCTGCACCGAGATGTAGCGGGTGCTGCCCTGCAGCAGCTCGTACACGCGGCGGGCCCGGGTGCGGGCATCGGGCGCATCTTTCACCAGGGCCTGCACCTTGGCCACCAGGGCGGGCGGCAGCTGGTCGCGGCCCGCGTTCAGGGTGTAGCTCCACTGGCCCAGGCCCTGCCAGGTGGCGGCATTGCCGGCGTAGCCCTGCACCTCGAACGCGCCGGGGGCCAGCACCACGGCCGGGGTCCGGTCGGTGAGGGGCGGGGCCATTTCCTCGTCGTCGACGGCCGGCAGGTTGGCCAGCGCCCACTCGTACACGTCCTGGCCGCTGGTGCTGCTGTGCCCGGCGGCCACGCCTTGGGGCAGCTGGCGCTCCTGGTAGCGCAGGGGCAGGGCGGTGGGCGTGCTCACGCGCAGGAAGGCGGCTTCCACGGCCACGCCTTCCTCGTGCTGGGGCTGCCAGTCGGGGTAGAACAGGGCGTTGTCGGAGGTGATTTCGTAGTCGAACTCCACCGTGTAGGGGGCTTGCGGCTGGCGCAGGTCGGCGTAGCGCACGCGCACATCGGTCATGAAGCTGCCACCGGCATCGCCCAGGCCCTGGTCGTGGATTTCGGCGGCCCGCAGCTGGTGCAGCAGCCGGCCCTCGGCATCGTACACGGCCCCGCGCAGGTAGTTCAGGGTGTTCAGGGCATCGTAATGCACGGCCAGGCGGCCGAGGTCGTCGGCGGCCGGGTCGAGGATGGTGATGGCGCGGTGCACGGTTTCGACCAGCCGGCTGGCCGATTTCACGGCCACGACGTGGTTGTCGGCCCGTACCACGGCGTGGGCTCCTTCGCGCAGCGCCGCCGGCAGGTCGGCCACCGGGTATTTGGGGGCGGGGGCCGCTAGTAGGGAGCCTAGGGGCAAAGCGGCGAGGAGAAGGAGGAGGGGCTTCATGGTCGGGGGAATGGTTGTGTTGGGGGCTAGGGGCTGGGTGGGGCAGGGTGAGGGGGCAGGGTGGAGGGGCAGTGCTGAATAGAAAGAACGTCATGCTGAGCTTGTCGAAGCATCTCTACCGCAGCAGTAAACCATGCTAATGCAACGAAGCGGTAGAAATGCTTCGGCTGCGCTCAGCATGACGTTCTTTTTCCCTCTATTGCCTGAAGTCCTCAGGCTTTCTTCTTAATCACCAGCTTTTCGGCTTGCTTTTCCAGCATCAGGCGGTAGAACTCGCGCAGGTTGGTGTATTCCTCGGCACCGTACACGGGTTTGCTCAGGTTCAGGCGGCTAATAATCTGCACGGTGCCGGGCAGGGAGGCGGCCACGTTGTAGACGTAGCGGCCGCCCTCATCGGGCAGGGCAATGGAGGCGGGCTTGGGCAGCTCGGCCAGCTCGTAGCCCTCGGGCAGGGTCAGGGTGATGACGGTCGTCTCGTCCTGCGGCGCGCCAAAGTCGACCGGGAACAGGCGGTCGTCGTGCCGGAAGGGGTTTTGCTCGGTGTTGAAATCGCGCAGCGGGCTCAGGTAAAGGGTGCCGGCGGTGGTGTTGTCGTCGGCGGGCTGGCTGAACTCGTATTCCAGCGCCAGAGCCTTGCCCACTTCCTCGCGGTTGGCGACCGTGAGCTTGGGCACGGCCCAGCCAGGGTGCGGGGCGGCCAGCTGGGCCAGGTATTTTTTCTCGCCCAGGCGGGTGAGCTCCTCGCGGGCGTCCACGCCGGCGTAGCCGCCGTGCACCTTGCCGCTGAGGCCGCCCTGGGCATCGAGCTTGAGGGCTATCTGCTGGTAGTGCACGTAGCGTTGGACGGGCCGCAGCTCCACCCAGCGGCTGGCGGCGGCGTCGCGCATGATGAGGCGGCCAAACTGGTTGAGGCAGCGCTCGGGCAGCACGCCGCTGGGCAGCAGGGGCTCGGTGGCATCCAGCAGCAGGTCCTTGCCCTCGGGCAGCGGCACCAGGGCCACCACGTAGTTGAAGCGGTCAATCAGCGGCTGGTTCTGGTTGATGCGGCCGTGGTCGCGGGTGCTCAGCAGCAGGGGCTGGGCCGGCACCTCGGCCTCGCGCAGGGCGGCAATCAGCAGCAGGTTCACATCGGCGGCGGTGCCGTGGTGGGCATCGTAGGCCTTGCGCAGCGAGGCGGTGGTGGCGTAGTGGTTGGTGCCGTCGTAGCGCACGCTGCTCAGCACCAGGGCGCGCACGGCGGCGGCGCGCTCGCGCAGGTCGGCGTGCTTGGCCACCAGCGGCCGCAGCTGCTCGCGCAGGAAGCCCGCCCGGCCCATCTGCTGGCCAAAATTGTCGTCGGCGAGCAGCTCCATCTCCACCTTGCTCCAGGTGTCGGCCACTGCTTGGTAGCCCTGGCCCGGAAACTTCAGCCCCGCCAGCTGGAAGTTGATGCGGTCGACGTAATCGTTGGACGTCGTCATGTAGGGCTCACTGCGGAAGGCGGGCAGGTCTTTCATGGCCCAGCGGTAGTTGGTGGTGCGGGCATTCAACATGTCGTTGCTGGCGGCCTCGCGCTGGGTGCTGAACCCTTCGCCCGAAAAGCCGCCGGCACTGTGAATCGTGAACGTCTGGCTGCTCTCTTCCTGCGTGTTGGCAGCCAGAGTATGGTAGCCCTGCAGCAATTTTTTGTACTCGAAATACTCCGGAATGCTGGCCCGGAACTCGCTCCACCGCACGGGAATGTCGCGCTGAAACGTCCAGTCCTGAAAGTTGAAAAAGAAGCCCGAGGTCACGGTGTAGCTGTACTCAATCACCGAGCCTTCGCGCACGTCGGGCAGGGTAAACTTGCGCACCCGCACGTTGGGCGTCAGCTCTTCCGCGAAGGCGTTGGCCCCCACGTCGAGCTTGGTTTTTACTACTTTGCCGCCCACCAGGTTGTAGGTAGTGCCGCGCAGGCCCCCGAGCTTCTCCGACTCGGGTCCACGGTGGTAGAGCGGCACCTCCACGGTGGCGTTCGAATAGCCCGACTTTTTCAGAATTTTAATGCGCGTGGTGCGTTCCGACATCAGTTGGAAGTCGTTGCTAACGTACTGAAAAGTGGTGGTGCCGAAGTCGCTGAGCACCACGGCCCCGGCGGCGCTGTCGGCGGCAAACGGCGCGGCCGTCAGTTCCTTGGGGTCGACCTGCCCGTACTTGAGGGGCGCATTCTGGGCGTGGCTGCCGAGCGCGCCCAGCAGCAGCAGAGCCAGCAGAGGCGCGGTAGAGGACGTAAAGCGTAATGAAAAGAGCATGCGGGACAGAAACATAAAGGTGAAAAAAGGAGGTGGTAAAGGGGAATGACTAGCCGCCGGATTTCTTCCGGACCACGAGGCGCTCGCCCTGGCGGGCCAGCATCAGGCGGTAGAGCTCGCGCAGGTTACTGTATTCGCCGGCCGTATACACCGGTTTGTCCAGATTCAGGTGGCTGGTAATCTGCACGGTGCCGGGGGTAGGGGAGACTACTCCATAAACGTAGCGTCCGCCCTCAGGCAGTGCAATGCTGGTGGGCTTGGGCAGCTCAGTCAGTTCGTAGCCCTCGGGCAGGGTCAGGGTTATCACCGTAGTTTCGTCCTGAGGCGCGGAGAAGTCGACTGGAAACCGGCGGTCGTCGTGCCGGAAGGGGTTTTGCTCAGTGTTGAATTCGCGTAGCGGGCTCAGGTAGATGGTTTCCACGGCGACGGTGCTTTCGGCCGGATGGCTGAACTCATAGTCCAGGGCCAGGGGTTTGGCAACGTCCTCGCGGTTGGTCACTGTCAGCTTGGGCACGCTCCAGCCGGGATGGGAAGTAGTCAGGCGGGCCAGGTACTTCTTTTCGCCCAGGCGGGCGAGCTCCTCGCGGGCGTCCACGCTGGCATAGCCGCCGTGCTCCTCGTGCACCTTGCCGCTAAGGCTGCCCTGAGCGTCGAGCTTGAGAGCCACCTGCTGGTAGTGCACGTAGCGCTGGACCGGCCGCAGCTCCACCCAGCGGCCCTCCGCCTTCTGGTCCGACGGAATAAGGCGGCCGGTTTGGTTGAGGCAGCGTTTGGGCAGCACGCCGCTGGGCAGTAGGGGCTCGGTGGCATCCAGGAGCAGCTCTTTGCCTCCGGGCAGCGGCACCAGGGCAATCACGTAGTTGAACTTGTCGAGCAGCGGAAACTCGCGGCTTACCTGGCCGTGGTCGCGGGTGCTCAGCAGCACTGGCTCGGCCTCCAGGCCGGCATCGCGTAAGGCGGCAATCAGCAGCAGATTCACGTCGGCAGCGGTGCCGCGGTGGGCTTCGAGGGCTTTGCGCGGTGGGGTTTCCGTCGAGTAGCGATTGGTGCCGTCGTAGCGAATGGCGGCCATCAGCAGCTCGCGTACGGCGGCGGCGCGCGCCCAGATTTCGGGGTAGCGGCCGGCCAGGGGCTGCACCTGGCTTTTCAACAAATGGCCCCGCTCCAGCTGCCGGCCGAATGTTTCCTCCTGCAACAGGTGCTGGTTGATTTTCGGCCAGGTCTCGCTCAAGTCTCGAAACCCCGCGTTGGGCCACTGCTCGCCCACCAACTGAAAGTCGATGCGGTCGACGTAGTCGTTGGTGGTGGTAGTGTAGGCCTCGGAACGTAAGGCCGGCACGTCGCGCATGGCCCAGCGGTGGTCTTCGGTCAGGGCTGTGATGTGAGTGCTCTGCCCGGACCAGCCTTGGGCTGGGTTTTCGAGCCGCAGCGAAACCGCGCCCACCCGGGCCTGCTCGGCGGCGAAGGGCTGGGTGCTCTGGTAAATGATTTTATATTTGTAGAAGGAGGGCACGCTGGCCCGGAACTCGCTCCAGCGCACGGGAATGTCGCCCTGAAACGCCCAGTCCTGAAAGTTGAACAGGAAGTCCGACGAGAGCGTGTAGGCGTATTCGATGACTGAGCCTTCGCGCACGTTGGGCAGGGTAAACTTCTGCACGTTGACGTGGTCGCTGCGCTTCTCGAAAAAGGCCCCGCTGGGTTCGAGCTTGGTTCCCACCACCTGCCCATTCACCAGGTTGTAGGTGCAGCCGCGCAGGCCCGACACTTTCTCCTGGTTCAATTCGCGGTGGTAGAGCGGGATTTCGACCGTGGCCTGGTCGTAGCCCGCCTTGCGCAGAATCTTTATGCGCGTCACCCGCTCAAACACCACCTGCAGCCCTTCGCCTTTACCCCCGATACGCGAGCGGCCGTAGTCGCAGAGCACCACGGCCCCGGCGGTACTGTCGCCCGCGAAAGGTGCCTCAGTCAGGTCCCGGGGGTCGATTTGCCCATACTGAATGGGGTCGGCCGGAAATTTGTCCGGGGCCTGGGCCCGCAGCTGGCCCGGCAGGGTGGCCATGCAAAGGCAGAAAAAAGCCATGCGCCCCAAGCGCAGTGCCATAGCAGCGGAATACATAAATGACCGGGGTAGACAATTCTTCGGGGCCTAAAAATAACAGCTTTTGTCGGGAATTCATGCGGGCTTCATCGCCGCGCCTTCCGCCCGCGGGCAATATCTTTGCGAAGCCGCTATGCGCTGCTACCCCGAATAATTATTTCCAATCATTTCCCTTGCTCCTTTTCCCTTATCTCATGCGTCCTTTTCTTACCCTTCTGGCCGGTCTGAGCCTGCTCGCTACCGCCGCCCACGCCCAGACTCCGGACAACACCGCGCCGCCGGTGCTCAATCCGGCCCCGGTAGCCACTCCGGCCCCGGCAGCCGCGCCCGCTGCCAGCACGCCCGCGCCGGCAGTGGCTCCTGCCGCAGTGCGCGTGTCCCGTCGCTACCCACAATCGTCGCTGGCCCTGGTCGTAGGCTGGGGCGCTCCCTACGGCTGGGGCTTCGAATTTAGCCAGCTGGTGGCCCCCGGCTTCGACGTCAACGCCGGGCTGGGCTTCAGCGTGACGGGCGGCAAGCTCGGCATTGGAGGGCGCTACTACTTTTCGCCCGAGCGCAAAGTGTCGGCTTGGCTGGGCGGCAACTTGGTTCACAGCACCGGGCTCGACAACATTACCATCACCAACAACAGTTCGACCAGTTCCGGCGGCGGGTACTACAACAATACCCCGGCCAATACTGGCGTCATCAACTACGGGAGCGCCGAGCTGCTGCACCTGCGCGGGGGCATGCGCTGGCAGCCGGTGCACCGCTTTGCCATGTTCGGCGGTCTGGGCTACGGCATCCCGTTCAGCGGCGGTGCCGTGCAGTATGTGTCGGGCAACTTCGACCAGCCCACCCGCGATGCCCTCCAGCTGCTTGCGCCCGGTGGGGTGGAGGTGTCGGTGGGCGTGGCCCTGGGCTTCAACTAGCGCCGCTTCGGGCGCGCGTTACCGCCCGCCTACACCACTTCCTCGGCCAGCGGCTCGGCACTGGGGACGAGCGCGGCGGCGTGGCCCAGCGGCGCATCTACGGGCACGCGGGCCAGGTAAGCCAGGGCGGCCAGCACGGCCAGCAGGCTCAGGCCGTGCACGTAGGGCAGGCGGGGCGCGTGGTTGGCGAATATCCAGCCGGCCGCCAGCGCGCCCAGCCCGATGCCGGCCTCCAGGGCAATGTACATGGTGGCCACGGCCCGGCCCCGGCGGGTTTCGTCGCTCAGGTCAATGGTCCAGGCGTAGAGGGTGGGCGAGTTGAGCCCGGTGCCCAGCCCGAAGATGACGGCCCCGAGCAGAAACACCGGCACCGAGGGCGTCCAGACCAGCAGGGCCAGCCCCAGGGCCAGCACGGCCGCCGACCAGCGCAGCACCCGCACCCGGCCGTATTTATCCGACGACTTGCCCGCCACCAGCCGCACGCCCAGCGAGGCAATAGTATAGCACAGGTAGAACCAGCCCTTGCTGCTGCCCGTGAGGCCCAGCAGGCGGCTTTGGTCGGGCACTACCGTGAGCACGGCCCCGAACGGGAACAAGCACAGCAGTGTAACCAGGGCCGCCGGCAGCACACGCGGCTCCAGCACCTCGCCCCAGTTCAGTTTCAGCAGGCCCCAGCTGAAGCGGCGGCGCTGGGCCGGGGCCAGGGTTTCGGTGAGGGTGCCCTGCACCAGCAGTGAGAGCAGGGCTACCCCGCTCGAAAAGTAGAACAGCACGTTCAGGGAGTAGCGCGTGGCCAGCCACGAGCCCAGGGCCGGGCCAGCGGCCATGCCCAGGCTGCCCGTTACGCCGAGCAGGCCCATGGCCTCGCCGCGCCGGGCCACGGGCACGATGTCGGCAATAAAGGCGGCCGTGCCCGTAGGCTTGAAGCCGGTGCTGAACCCGTGCAGCAGCCGCAGCCCCAGAAACCCCGTCACGGTGAGGGCCCACGGGTACACGAAGCCGCACACGAAGCACACCAGCGAGCCAAACACCATCACCGGAATGCGCCCCACGGTATCGGCCAGCTTGCCCGAAAATGGCCGGCTCAACCCCGCCGTGAGCGTAAACAGCGCGATGATGAAGCCCTTATACTCGCCGCCGCCCAGCCGCGTGAGGTGGTCGGGCAGCTCGGGCAGCAGCAGGTTGAAGCTGAGAAAAAACAGAAACGACGACAGGCACATCAGCCAAAAGCCGATGCTGTAGGGATGAGCGGGCGGTGGGGCAGGAGCGGGAGAGAGAATGGGCATTGCTGGCGCAAAGGTCGGCAGGAATGGCCGGGCAGTTGCGCGGGAGGAACTTGAAAAGCGTTAGGCCGGGCGGGCGCGGTTGGCAGCTCGCCCGACCCTCCCTGCTCAGTTGCCGTTCTTTTTTAAGTAGTGGGTGGTGGCCTGAAGCAGGGCATCCTGAGCAGCGGGCAGCCTCCGTAAGCTGGCAATTCGTTTGTCGTAGCTCTGCATTTCCGTGCTGACCCGGCGCAGGCTGGCAGTTACTTCTTTCCGCAGCTTCTTCGGGTCGCCTTGCCGCTCCTGGTTGGCGGCAGCAGTGCTACTCAGGGTTTGAAAGTACATGACGGCCTCGGCCAGCCCCCGGCCGGAGATGAGCTTCTCGGCCATGGCCACTTCCTGCAGAATTTGCAGGACTGCCTGCTGGTCGAAGGCCCCTTTGGCCAGCAGGTCGTCGACGCGGCTAACCGAGAGCGGGGCGGGCGTCGGCGGGGGCGAGGCCAAGTCGAACCCCAGCAAGCCGGCGGTGAGCGAGGTCAGGGTATCGCTGTAAGTCTTGATTTTTTCCGCTAGCTGCGCCCCTTCCTGCTTGCTCCACCACGCGTCGTTCAGCAGGTCTTTATTGAGGTTTTGCAGGCTCTGCTGGGCTTTGGGCGACAGCTGCCGGGCTTGGTACGCGTTGGAAATCTGGCCCATCAGGAAGACGTCGCGGTAGTTTTTCACGGCGAGTAGGTTCAGCTGCTTGTTGTCTTCCTGTTGCTGAACCGCCGCCTGTTGCGGGTTCTTGGCCGGATGCTCTTCGCGCTTGCGCTGCTGCTCCTGCGCCAGGCGCGTGAGTTTCTCGCGCGCTTCCTGCTCCGCCTTTTGCTGCTTGGCTTGGGCCTGCAGCTGCTCCTCCGGGGTGAGTGGCTGCCTGCCCGGCGCGGCCCGGTTTGCTTCTCCCATCCGGTTGAGACGTTCCTGCGACCGCTGCTGAAAGTCCTGCGTCCGCTGGTTTGACATACGGTTAAAATCCTGGCGGGACTGCTGATTCTGCTGCATGGTGGGGCCGGTGTAGCTGGGGCCAAACTGCGCAAACGAGTGAAGCGGCAGGAGCAGGAGCAGAAGGAAAGAAATTCTCAAGGGGAAGGTGAAAAAAGGAGGTGAAAAGAAGAATTTTAAATCGTTGCTTGTCGGGATTTCACAGCAAGTTAAGGGGATTCTCGCTGCCGTGCCGTCACTCGATTTTTTAGGGCTCGGGGTAGCTCCGTACTCCGCTCGTTCGCAGGCCCCCGGCAAGCAGCCTGGGCCAATCCGTTTTGGCCCTTGTATTTGCCCTGCCCCGCCGCGTGAGGTAGCCGGGCTGCTCGGCCAGCAGCCGGTGGAGGCAGAGAAAAAACAGAAACGATGTCAGGCACATCAACCAGAAGCCGATGCTTTAGGGATGGGACGCGGGAACGGGAGTGGCGGGCATGGGGGCCGCAAAGGCCGGCCTGCCAACGCGCATTAGCATGGGTTATTTGCTGAACAGCTGTAATGGCTGCCGGTACGCGGCGGTCAGCGCCTTTGCTTCCCAGAGCGTCTGGCAGCAGGCGGGGTAGGGCATCCAGCAGCCCAGCGGCCGCCTACCAGTTGCTGCCTGCGCCCCCGCCGCCCGAGGAGCCGCCGCTGCTGCTGCCCGACGAGCTGTCGGATGAGGAACTGCCCGTGGAGGAGCCGGACGACTCGCGGTCAATGATGTACTTGGTCTTTTTAGTCTTGTGCTGGCAGTGTGGGCAGCGGGAATATTGCCCGCCCTAGCCAGTGGTCGAGGTGGTAGCGGCGAGCTTCACCGTGGGTTCCTGGGCTTCCAGGGTCCTGAACTGGCATTGCGGGCAGCGCTTCACCTTGGTGCCCAGGTTCTGGAAGTCAAGGATGAGCGTCTGCTGGCACTGCTGGCACTGGAAAACGTCGTAATCAATGGCCTTTGTCTGCTCTTCGGCTACCTTGCCGGGCTCCAGAAAGGCATCGTTCTGCTTCTCGTCGAGGCGGGGCATCGCGCCCGAGCAGCTGGGGCAGGCATAGGGCGCGGCGCGCAGCTGGTGCATGCGGTGCCGGTGCTAAATCCAGTAAAAGAGCATGCCCACCGGGAAAAAGAGCACCCGGAAGAACGTCTGCAAGGAACCATGCCGCTGCTCGAACAGTCGAAAGCGCAGACTAGCCCCAGCCACTTCGAAACCCTAAACAGCCTTACTGCCTCAGCCGCTGCGGCAGGCCCACTGCGACCTGCTTTTTGCGTGCTCAGGCTGCCTGATTATTCCTTCCCCACGTCATGTACTTTAATGAGTGCGGAACCCCACTATCTTTACTTGGCGGCCGACGTAGCTATTCGACAAAGAATTAGCACCTCGTTCTGAGGCACTGCGCGGGCCGCCGGGCCTGGAACCGATGAAGCGGCGTGCCGGGACCTGGGGCTATAAAGGCAACAGGGCTCCCACAGCTATTTTACAGTCCTCATTGCCGTTTCACCGCCGGAGCCGGCTTCGATGCCGTACCGCCCCCGGTTTACAACCTAATAGCACCCTTCAAGTCAACCGAGCAGGTATGAGGCTGGTACGTTTTTTTCTGCTTTTTGCCACCTGCTACTTTCTTGCTGGCCCTGGGGCGCAGGCCGGGCCGGCAATGGGTTTTGCAAACCGGACGGCACCAGCAGTGGTGGCGGCGGGCGATACAGCTCGGGTAGTACATCTGCTCAAACTGGCGGACCGGAACTTCAGCAGTAAACCCGATAGCTCGCTCCTGTACGCAACCCAGGCGCTGGCGCTGGCGCGGCGGCGGCACCTGCCGCGCCAGGAAGCCGAGGCCCTGGAATACAGCGGGTGGGTTCACTACGTTCGGGGCAATTATCAGGGCAGCCTGCGCCTGTACCAGCAGGCCCTGAGCGTGGCCCAGGCCGTGGGCTACGCCCGGGAGGTTGCCGTGCTGCACACCTACATCGGTATGGTGCTGCAAGCCGAAGGGGCTTACCCCGAAGCCCTGGCCAACAACCTGGCGGCCCTGCGGTACTACACCGCGGCCCACGACACGGCCCGCCTGGCCTACTCCATCATGAGCGTGGCTTCGGTGGAGTACCACGACCACCACTATGCCCGGGCCATTGCTTATTACCAGCAGGCCATTCAGCTGCTGAAAAAAATCAACCGGCCGAGGGGCCTGAATGTCAGCTACCAGGGCCTGGCTATTGTGTACACCGCCACCGGGGACTATGCCCTGGCCGAAAGGTATTTCCAGTTGGGCCTGACATTATTCCGCCGCGAAAAGGACCGCACCAATGAATCGGTTTCGCTAAACAACCTGGGCGACGTTTACACCAAGCAAAAGAAATACGCGAAAGCGCAGAGCTATTTCACGCAGGCCCTGGGGCTGGCCGAGGCCAACCACGATGTCGGCGTGACCGCGGCGTGCTGCACCGGGCTGGCGCAGCTGGGCTACCAGCAGGGGCAATACGCCCAGGCGCAGGCGTACGCCCGGCGCGGCCTCACGCTGGCCGAGGGCATCAACGCCCTGCCGGTGGCCAAAGAGGCCTGCCTGGTGCTGGCCGGCACCCTGGCCGCCCAGCACCGCTTCGAGCCCGCCCTGGCCTTCTACAAAAAAGGCAAGGTGCTGGAAGACTCGCTTTTCAGCATCGAGCACACCGCCCAGCTCGATGCCTTGCGGAGTCAGTATGAAGCGTACCACCGCGGGCAGGAAGAAGCCGCGCACCGCTACCGCATCCGGCAGCTCGAGCGCGACCAGCGCATCAGCCATTTAACGCTGTTGCTGGTGCTCGGGGTGGGCCTGAGCTTGTTGGTGTTCGCGTGGCTGGGGTGGCGCCAGTACCAGGCTACCCGGCAGCGCAACCGCGCCCAAAAGCAAGCCCAGCAGGCCGCCGAGCGGGTAGAGCAGCTGCAGAACGAGGCCCGGCTGCAGCAGGCGGAGTACGAGCTGGGGTTCAAGGACCGCAAGCTGGCCACCCTCGCGCTGGCGGCCATGCAGAAAGGCGAGTTCCTGCACGAGGTGAAGGAGCGCCTCGACGTAATTGCCCAGTCCGCCAACGAGGAGGTGCGCCGGCAGCTCGGGCGCCTGCGGCTCAGCATCGAGCAGAACGGCTCGTCGAATAAAGACTGGGACCAGTTCCGCGTCATCTTCGAGGAAGTGCACCCCAATTTCTTTGCGGAGCTGCGGCGGCAGTTTCCCGAAGTCACCCCCAACGAGCTGCGGCTGGCGGCCCTGCTCCGCCTCAATTTTTCCTCCAAAGCCATGGCCGGCCTGCTGGGCATCTCGGAGGAGAGCGTGAAGAAGGCCCGCTACCGGCTTCGTCAAAAATTGCAATTGAGCACCGCCGACAACCTGGTGGAGTTTATGATGCGCCTCGACGCGGCCAGCCTGAGCGGCGTCGCCGCCAGCAGGAGCCAGGAATAGACTTTTCGCGGTTTTGTTGGACTATTTCGTCTATGTCCACCTGGAGTCGCCCCTATTTGGGGGCGCTGTCCACTTTGGGTAGCCCTGCCGGGGCATTGGGGCGGCCCGGGAGGCCGGTAGTTTTGCATTCGCTAGCTAAGTGGTGACCGGCGCCACGCTAGCTAAAAACCAAAAAGCGGGAGGGACGCCTCCCCGGGTTTGCCAAGCTTCGGCAGGTCGTGCGGCCTGCCCTTTCGCACCATTTTCCCTTTTCCAATTCCCACACTTCGCGCTTCCTTTTTATGATGAAAAAATACTCGGCGACGTCCCTGCTCGTGCTCGGCACCGCCTTCCTTGCTTCCCCAATCCAGGCGCAGGATGCCGCCCGGATTCAGGCCAAAGTGCTGGGCGACGACCGCCAGCCCGTGCTGGTTGCGTTCAATGCCGCCGGCCAAAACGCCTACCGTGGCGTGCCGGGCGAGCAGGTGCTCCGCCAGGAGCTGGCCCTGGGCAGCGCCGACCAGCTGCGCCTGTCGAAAGTGGAAACCGACCAGCTCGGCTTCACCCACCAGAAGTATGCGCAGTACTACCAGGGCGTCCGGGTAGAGCACGCCGACTACACGGTGCACGCCAAGGGCGGCACGGTGGCCAGCATCAGCGGCGACTTTGAAAGAATTGCCGGCCTGAGCACCACGCCGGGCCTGGCCGAGCCGGCCGCCCTGGCCCGGGCCCTGGCCTCGGTAGGCGCCCGAACCTACATGTGGCAGAGCAGCGAAGCCAACGCGGCCTCGTTCCGCCCGGCCGGCGAGCTGGTGGTGGTGCGCGATGCCCGCGTGAGCGACGTCAGCGGCCCCTTCGTGCTGGCCTGGAAGTTCAACATCTACGCCCAGCAGCCCATCAGCCGGGCCTACGTGTACGTGGATGCCCACACCGGCGACGTGGTCCTGACCGATAACATCATCAAGCACGCAGCCGCCGTGGGCACGTTTGCCACCGCCTACAGCGGCACGCGCGCCATCAACGACGGCAGCACCACGGGCGGCTACTTCCTGCGCGAAGGCACCACCCGCGGCCTGGGCATTGAGACGTATAACTGCCGGAAAGGCAACAGCTACACCTCGGCCACCGACTTCATCGATGCCGACAACAACTGGACGGCGGCCGAATACAACAACGCCAACTTCGACAACGTGGCCGGCGACGCCCACCTCGGGGCCCAGTGCACCTACGACTACTGGAAGAAGGTGCACGGCCGCAACTCCTACGACAATGCCGGCGCGAAAATCAAGAGCTACGTGCACTTCGACGAAACCCCCGGCGATGGCGTGGGCTTCGAAAACGCCTACTGGGACGGCACCGAGATGACCTACGGCGACGGCGCCGCCCGCTTCCGCCCCCTGACGGCCATGGACGTGTGCGGCCACGAAATCGGCCACGCGGTGTGCGAAAAAACCGCCAACCTGACCTACGCCAACGAGTCGGGCGCGATGAACGAAGGCCTGTCCGACATCTGGGGCGCGAGCATCGAAGCCTATGCCGTGGCCAACCTCGGCGTGGTTTCCAGCGGTACGAGAGCCAAGTCGACCTGGCTGATTGGCGAGGAAATCGATAAGCAGCAGGCCGGCCTGCGCTCGATGAGCGACCCCAAGTCGCTGGGCCAGCCCGCCCTCTACCACGGCCAGTACTGGGCGGCCAACACCACGGCCCCCACCCGCGCCAACGACTGGGGCGGGGTGCACACCAACTCCGGCGTGCTCAACTTCTGGTTTTACCTGATTGCCGCGGGCAAAACGGGCAACAACGAGCTGGGTAATTCTTACACGGTAGCGGCGCTGGGCCTCGACGCCGCCGCCAAAATCGCCTACCGCATGGAGAGCGTGTACCTGATTCCGGGCTCGACCTTCGCCCAGGCCCGCACCTTCTCGATTCAGGCGGCTACCGACCTGTTCGGCGCGGCTTCGCAGCAGGTGCAGTCCGTCACCAACGCCTGGTACGCGGTGGGCGTGGGGGCGGCGTACAACGGCACCCCGCCCCCGGTACCCGGCGGCAGCTACTGCGCCTCGCAGGGCAGCAACCAGTCCTACGAGTACCTGGCGCAGGTAAGCCTGGGCAGCGTCAGCCGCACCTCGGGCACCGACGGCGGCTACTACAACGGCACGGCCCTGAGCACGAGCGTGGCCGCCGGCTCCTCGCAGACGGTGAGCTACCGGGCGGGCTTCGTGGGCGCGGCCTACGGCGAATACGTGAAAGTTTACATCGACTGGAACCAGAACGGCAGCTTCACCGATGCCGGCGAAACCGTTGCTTCGGGCATGGTGGGCACAACCACGGCCCAGGCGGTCGCCTTCACGGTGCCGGCCACGGCCAAAACCGGCCCGACGCGGATGCGCGTGGTGCTGAGCGACAACGCGACCACCACTAGCTGCGGCAGCTACACCTTCGGCGAAACCGAGGACTACACGGTGAACGTGACCACCGGTATCACGCCGCCCCCAACGGTTGCCTACTGCGTCTCCAAAGGCAGCAGCCAGGCCTACGAGTACCTGGCGCGGGTAAGCCTGGGCAGTATCAGCCGCACCTCGGGCGCCGACGGCGGCTACTACAACGGCACGGCCCTGAGCACGAGCGTGGCCGCCGGCTCCTCGCAGACCATGACCCTGGCCTTCGGCTATACCGGCACCGTATACACCGAGTACGTGAGCGTGTTTGTGGACTGGAACCAGAACGGCATTTTCGAAACCGCCGAACGCATGGACTACGGCTCGGCTGCCACCGCCGGCCTCCTCACCAGCACCTGGACGGTGCCCGCCACGGCCAAAAACGGCACCACCCGCTTGCGGGTCGTGCTGAGCGACAACGCGGCCACCCCGGCCTGCGGCACCTACAGCTACGGCGAAACCGAGGATTACTCCATCACCGTAATGGGCGGCACCATAGCGGCCCCCGCCAACAAGCCGCTGGCCGGCACTCCGCTGGGCCACGAGGCGGCGCTGGTACTGGCCGTGTACCCGAACCCCGCCACCGAGGTGCTGCGCCTCTCGCTGCCCGGCACCGCCGTGACCGTAGAAATCGTCGATGTGCGCGGCGTTCGCGTGCGCAACGTACCTTTTGCCAACGGTGAAGTAAACATCCGCGGTCTGGCCAGAGGCATGTACACCATCACGGTGAGCAACGGCGAGAAAACCTTCCGCCAGCGCTTTGTGAAAGAGTAAGTCCCCGCACTTCTGAGCTATGGAATGACCCGTCAGCGTTGCTGGCGGGTCTTTTTTTCGTTGCCCTGTGCGGCCCGGCCCCGCAGCAGTGAGGAGCCCGGCCGACGTTGTGGTAAGTTAAAGCGGTTTTACAGTCGGTGTACATAGAACGACGTAGGGGCGGGGGCAAGCCCTACCGGGTACGACCCCGCCCCTACGTCGTTCAGGATGTGCACTGATTGCGAACCCGCTCTAGAATCATCACGAAGTAGGGTATGACCCGCACCCTACTGCTTTTTGCGCAAATCACTTCGTGACGATGGTAACTGCATCGGCGGCGCGGGGCTCCGCTTTAGGGTGTCCCTAGTGCTGCCGTTGCGGACTAACCGACAGCCGGGCCACCTTGCGGTAGCGCCGGAGCCCTTCGGAAAGCTCGGCCACCCGGCTGGCTAGCTCCGCTTGCCGTTCGGCGTCGAGGGGTGCCACGGCGTCGAGGTGCGCGAAGCGGGTGTGCTGAAGCCAGGAGTAGGCATCGGCCATGTCGTCGAAGATGTTGACCGTCGGAGCCGGCAACTGGCGTACGGCCTCGGTGGTGAGGTGCTTGACCAGCATGCTGGGTGCGCACACCCAGGCCAGGTATTCGATGCCGGCCAGGCCCAGGTGGGGCAAGTACTGCTCGGCCAGCCAGCCGGGCGCGTTGGCGCTCATGCTCGTGACGTCGGAGTTATTGTTGAGAATGCGCGAATAGGAGCGCTCCAAAAAGCACTGGGCAATGGTCAGGCAGCCCGCCTGCACCTGGGAAAGAGACAAATCGCCGCGCCAGTCTACAAACAGCCATTCGTTCGACGAGTCGTAATAAACCGAAACGTGGAGAGAATAACGCAGCAATTGCAATTTCATGATGATGAATTGAATAATTGTAATGTGAATCGGGCATAACGGCGCGAATGAGGCCATTGGTATGGACAAATTACAGAACATTCCTGATAGTTACCAATTTAATTTCGCGGCGGAAACGCCCGGGTGGCGGCACGCGCAACCGTGCTGCTCGCGGCTGCGCCACCGGGAGGAGCCCAGCTTCTCTGATATAATAGGAAATTGTTGCGCGGCCCTTCAGCCCGCTCACTGACAGGGTGCTTCTCGCGTTAAGAGGCTATCCAAATAGGCCGGCGCGGTCGGGCGGCTTTTTCAGCCGCCCGACCGCTAATCGTGTGCAAACCCGCAACGAGTAGCGGTCGGGTGGCTGAAAAAGCCGCCCGACCGCGCCGCCCCGGCTGCCCTATTTGGATAGGCTCTAAGCGCGCATGTCGGGGTGCCTGGCCTGGGCCGGCTCCGACAGTGCCGGAGCTTCCGCGCGTTTCCAGCTCCAGGCCTGCCACACCACCGCGGCCGTGAGGATGCTCTCCAGTAATGCCAGCAGTATATAAAAGCTGCGCCAGACGGACAGCGACAGCGAGCCCACCAACAGCATCAGGGCCGTGTAAGCGGTGCCCAGCACCAGGTTCAGCACCCGGTTGGGCCGGGCCGGCAGCAACACCGAGGCGCAAATCATCAGCGCGGGAAGCACCGCGACGATGGAAGCCGCGACCAGCTTCAACGGACTATCCAGCATGTTATCGCCCGTTATCAGGCCTTGCACTTTGTGCGGAACGTAGAATTCAAAATAGTCTCCGTAGACGTAGCAAAACATGACGGCGGTCCACAAGGCCGCTAGTTTTCCTTTGACGGGGATTTGCTCTTCCTGCAGGTGGCCGGGTTGTTTCATGCTTTCGCTTGGGGTTAAGGTTTCTAGTAACGGCCGGGCCGCTTTTAGGCGGGTACCGCCGGTTGCGGGGCCTTCACGCCCACCAGCAGCAGCCACAGGCAAATGGCCATCTCCCCGAGGCCGGCCGGTAGTGTCATCAAACTGCTTAGTCCCAGCCGCTGGTAGCCCGGCCACAGCAGGTCGGCGGCAAAGTCGGCCAGGTAGCCCAGGCCGCCCACCACCAACACAATGCCCAATGCCCGGGGCAGAAAGCCGGATTTCGCTACCAGGTAGCCGAAGGGCAGGAGCCACAGCCCCCAGAATATCTGGGCCACCCCGTTGCCTTCACGGTACGCCTGCAGGTGCTGCATCACCTGCGCCTGGATGGTGGCTGTCGCGCCGCTGCCCGGCGTCGACACCGCGCTCAACAGGGGCAATACGGCCACTTTGTGCAGCATATTGGCGAAGGAGAAGGGCACGCTGGCGGCCGCCAGCACCAGCATCAGCAGCGCCGCCGTGGGCTGCACCGGGGCGAGCAGCCGGTGCAGCGCCACGGGCAACACCAGGAAAGCCGTGTAGCACACAAAGCCCCCCAGAATCCCCAGCCGGAAAAGACTTTCGCCGGCAATCAGGCGGCTCATGATGGCGGCGGCATCGCCGGGCACCAGCAGCCGGGAGGGCACATAGAGCAGGTGGAAGAACCCGCTCAGCACCACCAGCAGGTAAATAAGGCCCGCTACGCGGGCCATTTTCTGAGAAGGTACCGTTGCCATCATGAGAGGGAGGAGTTACTGAGGGAGTCGGACCGCGCCGGCTGGGCCAGGGCAGGCAGGGGCAAGATGCCCCCGGCAGAAAAGGGTTGCCCGGCGGCAAATTATTTTCTGACCTCCCGCCGGTGGCGCGCGCGGGCCAGCTTCGGCAGCGACTGCGGAACAGCTGCCCATCCCCCGAAACATAAAAAGCCCCAGCGGCGGGGGCAGCTGGGGCTTCCTGGGTGTCGTAGCACGCAGCCTTTGCTGCGTAACTGTTCAACCGGCTCCTGCCGGTTGGCGTCGGCGGGCTAGCTCGTCAGCGTGTCCCGGTGGGTGGCAATGCCGGCCTTGATGGTGGTGAGCGTGGTCACTTGCGTGTCAATCTGCGCGCCGTTTACTTCGGTCAGGAAGCGGTCGAGGCCCGAGGTCGGGCGGCCGCGCTTGGTGAGGGCGGTGCGGTGCACCAGCAAGGCTGCCCGCTCGTCGGCGGCATCTTGCAGGGTGACGGCATCGAGGCCAGGGGTTGCCAGCAGCACGTCTTTGCTGGCGATGAGCGAGTTCGTCTTGGCCAGCTCGGCCGTGGTGGTGGTGGCAGTGCGCGTGCTGCGGGTGTCGGTGAGCTCACCCTGCGCTTCGCGGGTGGTGAAGGTTTTGAGCTCGAACTCAATTTCGGCGGTGGCGGCGTCGCACATCGCGCGGTCGGTCAGGAGGGCATAATCTACTGTCATGACGTTGAAAGGGGGTAAAAAAGTGAATGATGCCCCCAGAACGCCGCCGGTTATATCTAATTGTGCGACAATTGAAATATATTTTTTAGCCGGTCGACCAGCCGGCCGGTCACGCCTCCGCTGCCGGCTCGGCCCCGGTGTCCGCCAGCGCCGCCTGCTCGGCGGCCAGGGCAGCCAGCCGCGCCCGCAGCAGGTGCCAGCGGGTAGCGGCTGCGGGGGGCAGCGGGCGGGCCTGCCGCGTCAGCCAGTCGGCCAGCCAGGCGGGGCGGTCGGGGTTGTCGGGGGCGGGCACGGTTTCGGCGGCGGCTTGCAGCAGGGCGGGCAGGGCCTGCGCCCAGCGCGTCGCTACCCGCGCCCGGCCCTCAATGGCGGCCAACTCGCGCCCCAGCTTGTCGGCCTGCTGCGCGCACACCCGCCGCCGGAAATCCAGCTCGGCCGCCTCGGGGGCAGGCAGGCCGGGCGGCGGCGCGGTAAGCGGCAGCGCCCCCGCCGCTTCGGCCGGGGGCAAGTGCGGCAGCAGCGGCCGCAGGGCCAGCAGCAGGGGCGTGGTGGGTTTGCGCCGGCCCGCCTCGATGGCCCGCACCAGTTCCGGGCTCACCCCCAGGTACAAGGCCATTTCGGTTTGCTGCAGCCCAAACCACACCCGCACCCGGGATAGCAGGTTGGTCGAAGGAATTGCACGGCGGGCCATGTGTACGGTATTATCGTAATAAGAATAATACCGTACGAATTCGCGCTGGAAAGTGTACGGTATTTTTTATTCTGCAATGATACCGTACAAATCTGGCCCGGCTGCGCGTGCGGTGGGCCGGGGCATGAAGAAGCCCCAGCCGCTGGGGGGCTGGGGCTTCTTTGGAAATATCCTCTGTGTCAACGTCTAAATCAATTTTCTCAAAATTATAAAGCAGAACACTGGCTTTCAATGAACGTAGCTACTTCCAAAGATTTTAAATGATACTCACGAATCCTTCTAAGAGTGATTTCAGAATCTTTTCCATGTGCTATACTATGCCTTTCTTTCATGATATAGTTTATAGTGGTGTTCCTGTCTTCTGCAATCATAAACGCATTGAGGTCTCTTTCCCAAGCAATGTTAAAGCTTTTAGCTATGCCTCTAAGTCTTTCTGAGTTAGGGTTATTAATACTGTTTAGGTTATTAGATATAAAGGAGATAATTGCTTCCGAAGTTGTTATGTTTTTTGCATAGTCTGAGTAAATTATTTTGACAACATTTTCCAAAAAGCCGGAACAAAGTATGCAAATGTATTTGGCAAGATGTGACTGCATCTCCTCCTCGTCAACTAAGAGTCTCTCTGCTTCGTCAATTAGGTGGATTATTTTGTCGCTCTGCCTCCTCAATTCATTGTGAATAATCATAGTCGTGAAAAGTATTGTTCAACCAAGCCATGACGTTCGTTAAAAACAGTTTCATCTGATGTACCTCCTTGAATTGTTTTTAGAAAAGAAGGGTCTCGGAGAAGTTCCTGATGCGCTTGTACAAACTCAATTTCATTTACACTCGCATTTCTGTTCAAAAGTCTTGCAGTGCCTACTGAAACAGCTTCGATTACTGCTATATTAACTGTACGGTCAGGTCGAAATGCTGTGCGTCCCACAGTACGCAATAAAAAATCGTGAGTTTTCTTAAATATATCCCTGCTTATTTTCTTGAAGTCATCAGTTGGGTTGCGATGCTTTTTATTGAATTTATTTAAAAATTCAACCATAGGCTTAGTATAATTTTGGTTGTTAAAATACACAGCAAGAACACGTAGAATTATTTCTTGGTCCCTTAACCGCACACTTACCGGCCCAAAAAGTTCTCGCCAGCTAGGATGATTATTTAGTTCAAGAATCAGTTCATTAAGACCGCCAAAATATATAGCTGCCCTGATTTCTTGAGGTGCCAATTTCTTCCCTCCACTGTTCAGCCTTTCAAATACATGATAAATGCTTGTGTTGTCTTCATCTGGAGATTCTTGTTTGACAATAGTTGCGTGAACAATAGAATCATCGAGCTTAATACGGTCACTCTCCTCCAGGGTCGAATAAGTTTTGCCTTCGAATTTCTTTTGAACCTTGACTAATTTGAATATTTTCTTTGTGCCTTTTGTTGGTTTTGGATTGAAAAATTCTTCATAGAAAAATTGAAGAGAACGTAAGCGTTGTTGTCCATCAATCACAAATAATTTATTTGTATTTGGCTCTTTTGCTAAAAAAACCCCTGGTATTGGAAGGCCAAGCAGTAGAGATTCAATGAGGCGCGAGGCTTCACTTTGATTCCATACATAGTCTCGTTGAAAGTCAGGAGTAAATATATCTCCTCTTTTTAATCGTTTTACTAGGCCATCAACACTATAGTCAGCACCATAGCTAGATATGTCGTATTGAACAGTATTGGTTTCATCATCTCTGTCTTCTCCCTCAAGCACAAGGTCATCAGCGAACAAGTCATAAGTTTCGCCTTCTTGAGCAGCTTTTTTGGGGGACGAACTTATCCGCTTAAGTTCTAATTCTCTGATTAAGGCGATTTCCTCGTCTGAAAATGGCTGGTAACCAGGAATGCTTGCGATGCCAGAAGGAATGTGTACTTGGTTGGTCTCGATACTAATTTTAATGCCCTCTGTTGAAAGGTATATCTCTTCTGTATCGAAGCTAACGTACCCATTTGAGTCTATCAGGACTGCTGGGAAATTTTTCGATATGTGATACCAAGTTCCATTTTTATAGTAATATGAATGCTCTGCACCTAGATTGAGCAAATTGTTGATTTGTGCGGCGATTTTCATGATGGAAGGATTATGATTAGAATTGGAATTCGGCTTCTACACAAAATGGGTATTGTTATGCTATTGAAACTTGAAGCTTAAACTGGACAAGAAACCAAGATTATGCAGTCGCAAGATAGTAGCATATTCTGCCAAAACGGCCGCCCCCCAAACCCGGCCCCAAGCTTGCCCTAGCCCGGGCCATGTTTGCATTCCTGAAATCCATTTCCGCCAAGAACCCCAACGCCACGCGCGGCCCCGAAAAGCCCGCCGTGAGCGTGCGCGAGCGGGTGTCGGCCCTGCGGCACCTCCCAGCGTTTCTGAAACTTA